>CAWUYY010000035.1:0-55315 GCA_963926835.1 Rikenellaceae bacterium
TGACCTTCCCGGTGCGGGTGCTCAAACTGCTGGGCATCCAGTACCTGTTCGTATCGAATGCCAGCGGCGGAATCAACTCCTCGTTCCGCGTGGGCGATCTGATGGTCATCACCGACCATATCAACCTGCTGCCCAACCCGCTGATCGGACCGAACATGGCCGAGTTCGGCCCCCGTTTCCCGGACATGCACAACTGCTACGACAAGGAGCTGATCGCCCGGGCAA
Organism: Rikenellaceae bacterium; assembly: GCA_963926835.1. Lineage (GTDB taxonomy): Bacteria > Bacteroidota > Bacteroidia > Bacteroidales > Rikenellaceae > Alistipes. The sequence continues at coordinate 226 of CAWUYY010000035.1, forward strand.
CGAAGATCGCCGAGGAGCGGGGGATCAAGCTGCAGTACGGCGTCTATGTGGGCGGCACGGGCCCGACCTTCGAGACGCAGGCCGAGTATCGCTTCTACAAGGCGATCGGCGGTGATGCGGCCGGCATGTCGACCGTGCCGGAGGTGATCGTGGCACGCCACATGTCGATTCCGGTCTTCGGTGTGTCGGTCATCACGAACGTCGGGTTGAGCGACGAAGTGGGCGACCACGAAGATGTACAGCGTCAGGGAGCCAAGGCCGGTGCGAAGATGGCTGAGCTCTTCATGGAGATGGTAAAGAACCTGTAAGCAGAGATTGAATCATGGTAAATAAAGTAATTTTGATCGGCAACGTGGGTATGGATCCCGAGGTCCGTACGCTTGAGAGCGGAGCGAAGGTGGCCCGGTTGCGGATTGCGACGACCGAACGGCTGTATGACCGTCAGGCCAATGAGACCAAGGAGCATACCGAGTGGCATACCGTCACGCTGTGGCGGGGATTGGCCGACGTGGTGGACCGTTACGTGAACAAGGGATCGCAGATCTATATCGAGGGTCGCCTGCGCACCCGCGAGTGGACGGATAAGGATAACAACAAACGTTATTCGACCGAGATCCTGGCCGACGACATGAAACTGCTCGGCCGCCGGGGGGATAACAACCAGACTTCGGCCTCTTCCTCCTCCTTCCACGAGAGTCCGCGTGCCGCGCAGCCTCAGCAACAGCCTCGCCCGGCTACGACAGCGCCGACTCCGGTGGCCATGCCGGCCGATGATCCCGATGACCTGCCGTTCTGATCCGAACGGAACGCCTCAGAGAGAAAACGCCACCTGATCGCGATCGATCGGGCGGCGCTTCTTTTGTCTCGGGCCATGCGGTATCAGGGCATCCACTCCACAACTCCCGTCAGCGGATGTTCCTGCCGCCACTTCGTGAAGGAGTCGTAGTCGCGTATTCCATCGCGGATGACGGCCTGGTAATATTCGATTCCTGCGATCTTCTCCTGCTCGGGGGTCTCCCATTTGAGCCGCAGAATCGTGTTGCGACGCTCGTCGGTCAACGCGGCGACGATACGCCGGGCCTGTCGTTCGAAATAGCCGTCGTAGCGCGAACCGCGCTCGATGTGGATCATATCCAGCTGCCAAAGCTCCCCGTCGTCGGCCTCATACCAGGCATGCCATTCGAGACAACGCTCCTCGGTTGCGAGCAGATTCCCGTACTCGATCCTTCGGATCGAAGGGTGGGCGGCCAGTCTGCCCATCACCGAGAAGTCCTTCTCGATCTCGATCGTCGGCGTGTAGAGGTGAAAGTCGAGGTCGAGGTGCTTGACCAGAAGTCCCATGCTGAACGAGCCGACCGGATTGACCGTGGCTCCGATTGACTCCCATAGCGGGACGATCTTCGTTGCCTGCAATACCTTCCGGGCTCGGGCCGTGTTACGGGCGGCAGCGGTTGCTATCTCGTGATCGGTCATGATTTACGATTTGGTTTTGACCGTCAGCCGCTCCCAGATCCATTGGGGCAGGAGCTTCCAGAAGAAGACCATCAACGCATATCGCCGGTCGATCACGATGCGGCGGCGCTTGTGGAGAATGGCGCGGGCGATTCGTTCGGCCACCTTCTCGGGTGAGAGCAACATCGGGTATTTGCCCTCCCGCAACAGGGGTGTGTCGACGAATCCGGGGCGGATGTCGGTGATGTGGAGCGACAGATGCTCCATGTGTGCAAGTTGGGCCAGCGCGTCCAGATAGGTGTTCTGATAGCGCTTGCTGGCCGAGTAGGCCGGGGCGGCACCGAGTCCTTTTGTTCCGGCGATCGAGCTGATGTCGGCCAGATGGCCGCCACCCTGCTGACGGAAGTAGCGGTAGGCTGCTGTCATGATGCGGGTGAATCCTTCGACGTTCGTCCGTGACGTATCGATCTCCCGGGCGGGGTCGAGTGAGGGGTTGTTGTAGCCGATGCCAGCGCTGTTGAGCAGTACGTCGCAGCCGCCCATCCGCTCGATCAGATGCAGCAGCTGGTCAGGTGCCTGCGGGTCAAGCAGGTCGATCCGCCCGACGGTCACCTGCCCGGGGGCAGACTCCTGCAGCGAGGCGAGCCGCTCCACGTTGCGTCCGGCGGCTCCGACGTGCCACCCCCTGCGCAGGAAGGCCCTGGCGGTCTCCAGCCCGATACCGGAGGTGGCGCCCAGAATGAGGATTCGTTTCATCTTCTCTTTGGTCTGAGGATCGAAAAGGGATTGCGTTGGAGGCGCAATCCCTTTTCCAATCGGTTATCGATTTCGTTTTATTCTATATTGAGCTGCAAACACTCGATCCCGACCCGTTTCAGCAGGTCGATTCCCTCTTCCGAGCGGTAGTCGTCGCTGTAGACAACCCGCTTGATGCCGGCCTGAATGATCAGTTTCGAACATTCGAGACAGGGGGCTGCCGTAATGTAGAGGGTCGAACCGTCGCAGTTGTTGGCGCTTTTGGCTACCTTGGTGATGGCGTTCGCCTCCGCATGCAGCACATAGGGTTTCGTGCGCCCCATGTCGTCCTCGCAGATGTTCTCGAAACCCGAGGGGGTCCCGTTGTATCCGTCCGATATGATCATCTTGTCCTTGACGATCAGCGCTCCGACCTTGCGCCGCACGCAATAGGAGTTCTCGGCCCAGATTCTGGCCATGCGCAGATAGCGCATGTCAAGCTGACGTTGCTTCTCTTCCTGATACCCCATCTCGTTAAGCCTCTCTACCGTGACAGTTCTTGTACTTCTTGCCGCTTCCGCAGGGGCAGGGGTCGTTGCGTCCTACCTTCTTCTCGACGTGAATCGGCATCGGTTTCTGTTTCTCGCCCTGGCCGGCCTGAGCGGCGGCCTGCATGCGCGAGGCCTGGAGCTTGTTCACGTCAACTTTGGCGCGAGCTGCCTGACGTTCACGCTGCACCTTCTCGGCCGTATTCTCCTGCACGGGGATGTAGGCACGGTTCAAGGTGCTCAGTACATTGTTGTTGACCTTGATCAGCATCTTTGCAAACAGGTCGAATGATTCGAGTTTGTAGATCAGCAGCGGATCCTTTTGCTCGTAGGTGGCGTTCTGTACGCTCTGGCGCAGGTCGTCCATGTCGCGCAGATGCTCGCGCCATGCGTCGTCGATGGCCGTGAACATCACCACCTTCGAGAATACCTTGAAGATCTCGTCTCCGTCCGTATCCTTGCAGCGCTGCAGGTTGACCGGGATGTTGTAGCCCAGATGACCGTCCGTGATCGGGAAGTAGATGTTGGTGTCCATCTGATCCTTGCGCGCTTCGTAGACGCGCTCCATGACGGGACGAACCGTATCGGAGATCGCTTTCATGCGGCGCGAGTAGGCGGCCTGAAGATCGGCAACGATCAGTTCGATCAGCTCCTTGCGCTTACTCTTCTCGTAGGTGTCGGCGTCGAACGAGGGCTGTACGGCCACCTCTCGGATCATCTCGATGCGGAAATCCTCGAAGTCGATCCCTTCGTGGTTGTCCAGGAAGGTGGTGGCGAAGTCGTACATGATGTTGTTCAGGTCGATCTCGATCCGCTCGCCGTAGAGGGCATGGCGGCGACGGGTGTAGATCACCGTACGCTGCGAGTTCATCACATCGTCGTATTCGAGCAGACGCTTACGGATACCGAAGTTGTTCTCCTCGACCTTCTTCTGGGCGCGCTCGATGGCCTTGGTCATCAGTCCGGCCTGGATCACCTCGCCCTCCTTGAGACCCATGCGGTCCATCATCGTGGCGATGCGGGCCGAACCGAACAGACGCATCAGGTCATCCTCGAGCGAGACGAAGAACTGCGAGGATCCGGGGTCTCCCTGACGACCGGCACGACCGCGCAGCTGGTTGTCCACACGACGTGACTCGTGACGCTCGGTGCCGATGATGGCCAGACCGCCGGCCGCCTTCACCTCGGGTGTCAGCTTGATATCGGTACCACGGCCGGCCATGTTGGTGGCGATGGTGACCTGACCCGGACGACCCGCCTCGGCAACGATCTGTGCCTCCAACTGGTGCTGCTTGGCATTCAGTACGTTGTGCTTGATGCCGCGCAACTTCAGCATACGGCTCAGAAGCTCCGAGATCTCGACCGAGGTGGTGCCGACCAGTACCGGACGGCCTATGCCGACCAACCGGACGATCTCTTCGATCACGGCGTTGTATTTCTCTCGTTTGGTCTTGTAGACCAGATCCTGCTTGTCCTCTCGGATTACCGGACGGTTGGTCGGGATGACCACCACGTCGAGTTTGTAGATGCTGTCGAACTCCGACTCCTCGGTCTTGGCCGTACCGGTCATACCGGCCAGCTTGTGATACATGCGGAAGTAGTTCTGCAGGGTGATGGTGGCGAAGGTCTGCGTGGCGGCCTCGACCTTCACGCGCTCCTTGGCCTCGATGGCCTGGTGCAGTCCGTCCGAATAGCGACGGCCCTCCATGATACGGCCCGTCTGCTCGTCGACGATCTTCACCTTGTTGTCGATCACCACATATTCGACATCCTTCTCGAACATCGCGTATGCCTTCAGCAACTGGTTCACCGTGTGGACACGATCCGACTTGATGGCGTAGTCGTTGATCACTGCGTCGCGTTTCTGTGCCTTCTCCTCGGCCGAAATATCCTCCTTCTCGATCTCGGCCACCATGGCGCCGATGTCGGGCAGCACGAAGAATCCGTCCTCGTTGAAGTATTTCGAGAGCGCCTCGTGACCCTTGTCGGTCAGTTCCACCGAGTTGAGCTTCTCGTCGATGACGAAGTAGAGGTCGTCGGTGATCTCCGGCATGCGGCGGTTGTTGTCCTGCATGTAGATGTTCTCGGTCTTCTGCATGAGGGCCTTGATGCCCGGCTCGGAGAGGAACTTGATCAGCGGCTTGTATTTGGGAAGACCCTTGTGGCTCCGATAGAGTTTCACGCCGCCCTCGTCGCTCTTGCCGTCGCTCTCGGTGATGAGTTTCTTGGCCTCGGCCAGCAGGTTGGTGACCAGATTCTTCTGCAGGTTGTACAGGTGTTCGATGGCCGGGCAGTACTGCTCGAAGAGCTGGTCGTCCCCCTTGGGAACGGGACCCGAGATGATCAGCGGCGTACGGGCATCGTCGATCAACACGGAGTCGACCTCGTCGACGATCGCGTAGTGGTGCTTGCGCTGTACCAGATCCTTGGGCGAGGAGGCCATGTTGTCACGCAGGTAGTCGAAGCCGTATTCGTTGTTGGTACCGAAGGTGATGTCGGCCAGATAGGCCTGACGGCGCGCCTCCGAGTTGGGCTGGTGTTTGTCGATGCAGTCGACCGAAAGGCCGTGGAACTGATACATCGGCCCCATCCACTCCGAGTCACGGCGGGCCAGGTAGTCGTTGACGGTGACCATGTGAACACCCTTCCCGGCCAGCGCATTCAGGAAGACGGGGAGGGTTGCCACGAGGGTTTTACCCTCACCGGTCGCCATCTCGGCGATTTTACCCTTGTGCAGCACCACGCCGCCGAAGAGCTGTACGTCGTAGTGGATCATGTCCCACTTCACGTCGTTCCCGCCGGCCATCCAGTGTGTGGCGTAAATGGCCTTGTCGCCGTCGATGGTGACGAAGTCCTTGGTTGCGGCCAGATTCCGGTCGAAATCGTTGGCCGTCACCACCACCGTCTCGTTCTGGGCGAAACGGCGGGCCGTATCCTTCATGATGGCGAACGCCTCGGGGAGCAGTTCGTCGAGTTTCTGTTCGATCTTGTCGTCGATTCGTTTCTCGGTCTCGTCAATATCCTTGGAGATGCGCTCCTTTTCGGCGAGCGACGTCTCGGGCAGTTCCAGACGGCTCTTCTGCTCGGCGATATGAGCCTCGTCGGCTGCGATGAAGTCGGCGATCTGGCGTTTCAGTCCGGCGCTGCGCTGACGCAGTTCGTCGTTCGAGAGGGCCTCGATCTGGGGATATACGGCCTTGATCTTTGCGATGTAAGGCTCAACGAGTTTACGGTCTTTGTCGGCTTTGGAGCCGAGGAAGAATTTGATTAGACTGGTAGCTATGTCCATATGATGAATGTCAGTTATTGTTTCGCAAGTGATATAAATCTGTCAAAGATATTCATTTTTCCGGAATTTTCAATAGGGAAACGGTCCGAATTGAGGATGTAACCTGCCAATTTTCGTGCAGAAACGGCAATGCGGACAATTTTCACCCGATGCTCGTTCCCCCTGTGGTCACACCCGGTCGTGGACGAGCCGCCGAGCCCCCTTTTTCAGCCCGATTGGAACGGCCCCTGCCGTCTCTATCTCCGGTTCCGGGACTCTTCCGCTTCCACCTCTTCGACCTTCGTTTCCAACTCCTGTTCGACGGCCTCGGCGATGGCAGCCGCTTCGGCCACACTTTCAACCTCGGCCTGAGCCTCCTCATCGGCACGGCTCCGGCTGGTGGTTACCAGGTAGACGCCGCCGAAGATCAGCAGTACGGAGCAGACCTTGGTGAAGTTGAACGACTCCATGCCCCAGCATACGGCTACGAGCGTGGCCACAAGCGGCTGAATGTAGTTGTACATGCCGGCCACGGTCGGTCTCAGGTGCTTCTGGCCGACGATGATGAGCATGTAGCTCAGGAAGGTGCTGCCGACGATGATGAAGGCGAGTGAACCGATCGTCTGTCCCGGGATGAGGGCCCAGTCGGTGACCAGCAGATCGCGCCAGGTGAAGGGAAGAATGCAGATCGTAGCGAAGGTGAACATCCACTTCATGATCGTGATCATCGAGTAGCGGTTCACGAAGTTCTTGAAGAGCACGAAGTAGAGGGCGTAGCTCAGTTGGGCGAAGAGTACCAGCAGGTCGCCCCAGATGTGGTGTTCTTCGGCCGAGGCGCTGCCGCCCGGGGCACCTCCTCCGAGGATCAGCAGCAGGGCGCCCGATGCGCCGGCCACGATGCCGAGAATCTTTTTCACGGTGATGGGCTCCTTGAGGAAGAAGGCGGCCAGAATCATGGCCCACAGCGGCATGCTGGTGGTGATGATCGAGGCGTTGACGGGCGAGGTGAGTCCCACGCCCAGAATGAAACTGCCCTGGTTGAGAACGATGCCCAGCAGCGAGGCTCCGAAGAGTTTGGCCAGATCCTTCAGTGGCACATGCTCCTGCTTCTGGAAGAGCGAGACGATCCAGAACAGGCACATCGCTCCGATGATTCGCAGGTCGGTGATGACCAGCGGGGTGACGATGCCGCCGAGAATGACGATTTTGGCCAGGGGGGACATCAGTCCCCAGATTGCATTGGCGCTGAACATGGCGCCATGACCTTTCCAACTGATTGTTTTCATGAGTTTCGAACGATATCTTTATGGAACGGGGGTGCGGTCGCGCCGCCCGGTCGGATCACAGGGTCTTTTTTCGGACTAGCTGGTCGAGAAGCCGCCCGGCCACCGGACAGTGGTCGCAGCGTTTGGGTGCGCAGTATTCGGTGGCCAACTGCAGCAGCGCCTGCGTGTCGAAGGCGTTTTGCGGTTCGAGACCGTATCCTCTCCAGCGGGTGATGTATTGATTCTCTTCGGGCGGAATGCTCTCCAGCAGTGAGATGGCCCGATCCCGCAACCCTTCATCCTGCACATAGGAGCCGTAGGCATATTGCAGGATGGCGACCAGGTTGATGCCGAAAATATCCGACTTCATCTGACCGACCCGTTTGGGCGGCTCCTGCGCATCGCGACGGTCGCTCCAGTAGGCCGAGGCCTCGACGCTGAAAAGCGCGTAGACATCCTGACGGGTGCGGCAGGCGAGCACCTGCTCGAAGACGACGTTGTGTTGGGAGAGGAACGAGGCAAGCTGTGCGATCCGCAGATGCGGCGCGTTGTTGGGACGGATGCGGGCGGTGGCCCATCGCTCCAGCGCGAGCGGTTCGATGCCGTATTTGGCCTGGAAGTAGTCGAAGTCGCTGCGCAGGCGGCGGATGTAGTCATCCGGCCGGAAGGAGGCCAGCCACCCCGAGGTACCCAGCAGCAGTGCCTCGATGCGGGGCAGGGAGGGACGCTCGCGCAGGACCATCGTGTAGGTGGCTCTGCGGGCCAGTTCCATGTAGGTGTTGCGATTGGCCAGGTCGCCGATGTAGCGGAACAGCAGGGCGTAGAAGGTCTGATTCCAGTTCTGACCCGACGTCCGGTAGATCTGTTCGACCAGTTCGCACTTGCGTTTCAGCCGGTCGTAGACCAGTTGGGTCAGCAGATCCGTCAGATGGAGCGGGTCGAGCGTGGCTAAAAAGCCACCGCACGCCAGATGTCCGGCTCCGGCGCGTAGTTTGGCGAGGATATCGGCGATTTTGTCCGCACGCTCCTCCATCGCCCTACATCATGTTGAGTTCGAGACGAGCCTCTTCGGACATCATGCTCTGGTCCCAGATCGGATCGAAGGTCAGCGTTATGTTGACCGTCTTGACCCCCTTCACCTTGGCCACCTGGGCGCGGACATCCTCGACCAGCATATCGGCCATCGGGCAGTTCGGGGCGGTCAGCGTCATGCGGATGTTGGCCGTTCCGTCCGGTTCGTAATCGATCTCATAGACGAGCCCCAGATCGTAGATGTTGACCGGGATCTCGGGGTCGTACACATTCTTGAGTGTGGCGACAATATCTTTTTCTACTTGCAGAATCTCTTCAGGTGTCATAGTCGTTCGTTGTTGACGGGAACGTTTATTTGGTTGAAAAGGCGAGGGCATAGAGCCTCATCTGTTTGACCATGGCCAGCAGACCGTTGCTTCGCGTGGGCGATAGGTTGGCGCTCAGTCCGATGGCGTCGATGAAGTAGAGATCCGTGTCGAGGATCTCCTGGGGGGTGCGTCCGTTCAGGACGCGGATCAGCAGGGCGATGATTCCCTTGGTGATGATCGCGTCGCTGTCGGCCGTGAAGTAGACCTTCCCCTCCTCGTAGCGGGCGTCGATCCATACGCGGGACTGACAGCCCTGAATCAGATATTGGTCGGTGCGATGTTCCGGTGCGATGACCGGGAGCGTGTCGCTCAGACCGATCAGGTATTCGTATTTGTCGAGCCATTCGTCGAAGATCGAAAACTCTTCGATGATCTCTTCCTGTCTTGGATCTTTAGTCATGACTGCTATGTTTTTTATTTGGAAACAATCTCTTCAAGTGCGACCCCCTCGGCTGCATCCGGAGCACCGATGCCGAGCAGATAGGCCTCCGTCGGTGCCACGTGAATCATGTCGACCGGCCGGCTTATGCGACCGGGCGTGACCCCTGTTCCGTAGAAGATCAGCGGCACGCGTGTGTCGTATCCATACATCGATCCGGCCGAGGAGCGTTGGCAGGGATCCTCTTCGATCCAGCCGGGCATCAGGTTGATGATCACGTCGCCCGAACGCCGGGGATAGAAGCTGTTTTGCAGCTTGCGGGCATAGCCGCTGCCGAAATAGCTGTTGCGCATGGCCGTGGCGGAGAGGGCGTGGGAGACGCCGCGGAACTGCATGGCGAAGATCGCCACCTCGTTCTGAATGTCGGCCAGACTGAGCCCCTTCTCGTAGACCAGGTTGTGGTTCAGGTAGATACATTTGCTCTCATACTCCAGGACCCAGTTTCCCTGTCCGTAGCGGGCGCTCAGGAAACTGTTGAGGATTACCTCGAACTGACGGGGATTGAGCCGGTCGCGCTCTTCGCGGCCGAAGTCGTAGGAGGAGCTGGTGCCGTGGGCAGCCGTCAGGACGATCAACACCTCTTCGGGCTTGATCTGCGAGTGGACGAACGAGAGGAAGTCGGCCAGATCGCGGTCCAGCCGGTAGTACATGTCCTCCACCTCGATGGACTCCGGTCCGTAGGCTTCGTTGACGACCCGCGGCGAGTCGAGACAAATGTTGAGCATGTCGGTCGAGGCGTGTTTGCCCAGTCCGAGCTGGGTCATCGCCGCCTTGGCAAATTCGAAGGTCATCGTATTGCCGGCCGGCGAGTAGAGCAGGTTGTCGTAGGCGCTCTTGTAGGGGGCGATCGAGGGGATGCGCGCTACCGTATCGTCTGTGACCGAACGGGAGCCCCGGCTCCGATCCGAGTCGCTGGTCAGGATGATGTCCGCGCGGCGCTTGTTGAGGTAGTGCTCGCGCTTGAGCAGCGTGCGCCAGGGGTCGGCCGTATAGGATATGTAGAGCTTTTCGGCGTTGAATTTCTTGACCCATGCGGGCAGGATCCGCAGGTAATAGGTCGAGGTGGACCAGTTGCAGGTGATCGGATCCATCCAGAAGGTCCAGCCTTCGCGTCCGCCCATCACCACGGCCGAGTAGGGATCGAGGGCCAGTGTCACCACGCGGCTTTCGGGCGATTGCCGGAGCAGCCCGTCGCCGAGGGTGGGGGCGATCAGGTTGCGGGGCGAGTAGGCTCCGTTGCCGTTCTGATACTCTGCGTCGCGTACCTTGGAATCGTCGATCAGATCGACCGTCTCGTTGGTGATGTAGTCGCGCCACCGGGTGGCGATTATGCCGTGGGTCGAGGGCATGGTGCCGGTGGTGAGAGTCGCCAGCGAGACGGGCGTGGTGGTCTGCTGGTAGTCGTAGCTCGCTCCGGTAAAGTCGGCTCCCCCCTTTTTGAGCCGCAGGAAACCGTTTTCGGTCATTTGTGCCTGATAGCGGTCCAGATCGTCGGCTTGCATTGTTCCGACGACCAGATTGATGACCAGACGGGGCGGTTTTGCAGCGGCCGATACGATCGAGGCCGCCAGAAGGAGCAGGGTAAACAGGATGGTTCTCTTTGCCATGAGCGAATGTAAATTCCGTGTATCGAACGGCAAATTTACAAATTTATTTTCTACAAACGGCGCAGCCCGCCGTAGAAAACAAGCCGTGAATTTCGATCTGCCGACGGCCTAATCTTCGCTCTTTGCACTCAGCCAGTGCTCGAAGTGGCGCCTCTCCTGCGAAAGATCGACTTCGTCCAGTTGGTCGATGGCCTCGATCTGCCTTTGACAGAATGTTTTGAAGGCTCCGCTGTCGGGGCGAAGTGGTCGATGGAGGGCGGCCGTGGTGACGGCCTCCACCTTGGGCAGCAGCTGCCGGGCGCGCTCGCTCAGCAGCGCCTCGCAAAAGCGCTCCCACGTGTATTCGATCGCTTGCGGGGAGGGGTGCACCAGATCTTCGGCGTAGAAACGGTAGTCGCGCAGATCGTCCATGAGTATCTCGTAGGCCGGGAAGTAGCGGGCGTTTTCATGCCGCTGGCAGAGCTGTTCGACGGCCAGCCGGAGCGTGGCCTTGCTCAGCGAGTTCCCCTCGAGTCCGTCGCCCAGATGGCGGACCGGGCTGACCGTAAAGAGCACCTGCTTGTCCCGCAGAACCCCCTCCAGCAGGGGGTCGAACCGCCCGACAATCTCTTCGACCGAGAGCCTCCGCCGATGGAACAGTCCGGCCGGCTGTTTGTGACAGTTGGCAACGACCCGCCCCGTCTCTTTGAGCTCATAGACCCAGGCCGTGCCGAAGGTCAGGATGATGCGGTCCGATTCGCGCAGGGCATTGCTTCCGGCCTGCAGCCCCAGGTTCATGCGTGCCAGGGCCAGCGTCGGAGACAGATCGGCGAACGAGCCGTGAAAATCGTAGTGGAACCAGAGTCCGCCCCGCATGAGCAGCTCTTCGGGGTGCAACGTCCGCCCCGCGGCATAGGAGTCGATGGCTTCCGCGATCGAGAGCGGGTTGAAGAGAATGCCGGTCGGATTGCTCGTAATGTGGAATTTGGCCCCGGCCAGCCGGCCCGAGATCTGCTCGGCGAAGCAGGAGCCCAGCGCGAGGATCCGGTTCTCGTAGCCGATCTTCTTTTCGAAGGGGGCGATCTCTATTTCGGTGTGGAATTTCATGCCGTAAAGATAGCTCGAAAAGGAGAGCTTTGGAAATTTTCGCTCCGGCTCTTGGTGTCGGAAACGAATATTTTTTATCTTTGCGGAAGATGGGATGCGCCGGGGAGAGATCCGCAGGTCGATTTGCGGGTCGCCTCGCGGCTTTTTATTCTCCTTTGCAGAACCGGTGTACCCCCTTTCGTGTGCTGTGGAAGCGTAGATTGCTCCTGCATGTGCCCGGTTCTTTCTTTTTTCGCTTCGGTCCGGATGCCGCGAGGGCACCTTGCCGCTGCCGGCGCTCCGATCGGATGAACTGTTATAACCCTCTCAGTTATGATTCGCAAAGCCAATTGTAAGATCAACCTCGGCCTCGACGTGTTGCGTCGCCGGGAGGACGGGTACCACGACATCGCTACGGTGATGTACCCGGTATATGAGTTGTATGACGTGGTGGAGGTGGAACGCTCGTCGGAGAACCACTTCAGCCCCCGCGGACTGGCCATCGACTGTCCCGACGACCAGAACCTTTGCCTGCGGGCGATCCGCCTGATGCAGGAGCGCTACGGGACGGGCCCCGTCTCGGTGGTGCTCGACAAGCGCATTCCGTTCGGTGCGGGGTTGGGCGGCGGCTCGTCCGACGCTACGGCCGTGATCATGGCGCTGGCCGACCTGTTCGAACTGGGCCTCTCGGAAGGGGAGTTGATCGACTGCGCAGCCACGTTGGGCAGCGATACGGCCTTCTTCGTGCGCGATACGCCCCAGATGTGTACGGGACGCGGCAACGAGATCTCTCCTGTTGCGGTCGACCTGCGCGGATGGTGGATTGCGATTCTTAAACCCGACTGCTGCGTCTCGACGGCCGAGGCCTACGCCGGCATCACTCCATCCATCCCTTCGGAGCCGCTCTCCGTGCGGATCGGGCGTCCGCTCTCCGAGTGGCAGCAGTGCCTGCACAACGCCTTCGAACCCCATATCTGTGCCCTGCACCCCGAAATTGCCGAGGCCAAACAGTCGCTGCTCGACCGCGGTGCGGTCTACGCCGCCATGTCGGGATCGGGATCGGCCGTCTTCGGTATTTTCGACGAGACACAAATAGAAAAGGTGCAAGGCGAACACCTCACACCTTTTATCTTTCCGTTGTAGCGCGCGGGAAGATTACTTCGTCGCGGTCCCGACCGGGATCTTCTCGACACGACGCTCGTGGCGTCCCCCCTCGAAATCGGTCGCAAGGAATTCGTCCACGAATTCGATGGCCTGGTCGTTCGAGATGAAACGGGCCGGAAGCACGATCACGTTGGCGTTGTTGTGCTGACGGATCAGGTGGGCAATCTCCTTGTCCCAGACCAGTCCGGCGCGGATGCCCTGGTGTTTGTTGAGGGTCATGGCCATGCCTTCGCCCGAGCCGCAGAGTCCGATGCCCCGCTCCAGTTCACCCGACTCGATGGCGTTGGCCAGCGGGTGGGCGAAATCGGGGTAGTCGACGCTCTGTTCCGAGTCCGTACCGAAGTCGATCACATCCCAACCTTTCGAGGCGAGGTATCCGACCAGAAACTCCTTCATTTCGTAGCCAGCGTGGTCGCTGGCGATGCCGATCTTCTTTTCCATATCTTGCAGCTGTTTTAAAAAGTTCTTTTTCGTACGCTCAAAATTATAAAATTCGCGGCTCATTGTCTCCTTTTTGGGAAAAGTATTAGCTTTGCGGCGTGAAAATTATCGGAATCGTATTGGGAACAGTCGCTCTGGCGCTCGGCATCCTCGGCATTTTCGTGCCGCTGCTGCCCACTACGCCTTTCCTGCTACTGGCCGCCGCGCTCTATCTGCGCTGCTCCCCGGCACTCTATGAGTGGCTCCTGAATCAGAAACAGTTGGGCCCCTATATCCGCAATTTTCGCGAGAATCGGGCCATCCCGCTCCGGGCCAAGGCGGTCTCCGTCGCACTGATCTGGCTCACGATCGGCTATTGCATCGTTTGCGTGGTCGATCGGTGGTGGTGGGCGCAGCTGCTCCTCTTCCTGCTGGCCGTCGGCCTGACCTGGCACATCCTCTCTTTTGCCACCCTGAAAAAAGAAGTTTAGGTGGTTTTCTGCCCCTGCGGGCTGAGTACGACCATTGTCACGGCTGCGATGACAAGTGCAACGCCGGCCGCGCCCGACAACCCGAACTGTTCGCCGAAGACCGTAGCCCCGATAATGACAGCCGTCAGCGGTTCCAGAGCTCCGAATATCGAGGTTAGCGTCGGGCCGATGTATTTGATGGCCTGTACCAGCGTGATGTTCGAAATGGCCGTTGCCGGGAGCGCCAGCCCCAGAATGACGAGCCATTGCACGCCGTCCGTCACGATCCGTACACCGCCCGTAAGCAAACCTCCGCAGAGAAACATTCCGGCTCCGAGTGCCGTAACGTAAAAGGTCAGTGTCGTGGATTCGATCTGTGCGGCGCGGCTTTTACGCACACCGATGATGTAGCTTCCGTATGCGAACACGGAGAGGCATGCCGCCAGGGCCCCTGTCCGCAGATCTCCGCCCGGTCGTCCGATTCCGGCACTCGAAAGCAGGGTGACACCGGCCAGCGAAATCCCGATTGCCTGCACGACGCGCCACGAGAGCCTCTCCCTGTAGAAGAGAGCCATTGCGGCGGCGACGGCCAGCGGGTACATGAAGTGGATGATCGAGGCTACGCCGCTCGATATGTTCTGGTAGGCGATGACCAGGCTCAGTGAGGTGGCAGCCCGGGCGATGCTCAGCAGGAAAACCGTCTGAAACTCCTGCCGCGAGACGCGGAACCGGCATCCGCGGCTCCAGCCGAATATCAGCAGGGCTGCCGCTGCAACGCCCCAGCGATAGGTCAGTACCTCGAACGAGGAGAACCCGTACGACAGCAGGAGTATGGAGAAGAGCGGAGCCAGTCCGAAGGTTGAAGAGGAGAGCGCCGCGCAGGTAATTCCTTGCAGGTTTTTCATCGTCGATCGTTGAGCAGGGCAGGTGGATGTCGTATGAATGTAAGACAAGAAAAACCCCTCTTGTCGGAGAGAGGGGTTGACTTGTTATGCCAGGAATCGCTTGGCTACGCTGATCAGGAATCCGAGCAGCAGTGCGTCCAACAGCAGCACGGGGATCGTCTTGCGCTCTTTGCCGGTCAGGGTGAACAGCAGCGGAATGGTCATCATGACGGCGATGCCCATGCCGTCGGCCCACCAGGGCAGGTAGGGCAGATTGCCGTAGAAGACGATGATGGCGACGAAAAAGTAGAGCAGGAAGACCGAGATGCAGGCGCGCGTCGATCCGCGCTGGGCCAGCATCGGAATGAGTGCCAGTACGCCGACCACGACGCCCGATATCAGAGCCAGGGTGATGTACTCCATTGCTCCCGGACTATTTGGCGGCCCGTTTGCGGTCCGTTTCGTTCAGCAGGATCTTGCGCAGACGCATGGCGTGCGGCGTAACCTCCACGTATTCGTCCTCCTTGATGTATTCGAGTGCCTCCTCGAGCGAGAAGATCCGGGGCGGTACGATGACGGCCTTGTCGTCGGAGCCCGAGGCACGCATGTTGGTCAGCTGCTTGGCCTTGGTGACGTTGACCGTGATGTCGTTCTGACGGGTGTGTTCCCCGACAACCTGCCCTTCGTAAACCTGGTCTCCCGGCGAGATGAAGAAACGTCCGCGATCCTGCAGCTTGTCGATCGAGTAGGCATAGGCCTGTCCCGTCTCGCTGGCGATGATCGATCCGTTCGTTCGCATCTCGATATCCCCGGCCCAGGGTTCGAACCCTTTCAGACGGTGGGTCATGATCGCCTCACCGGCCGTGGCGGTAAGCATGTTGGAGCGCAGGCCGATGATGCCGCGCGAGGGAATCGAGAATTCGAGCCGGGTGCGGCCGTTGCTCGACTCCATGTTGGTCAGCACGCCCTTGCGTTTGGTGGTCATCTCGATGACCGTGCCGGCATGTTCGTCCGGACAGTCGACCGTCAGCTCCTCGACCGGCTCGCACTTCTTGCCGTCGATCTCCTTGATGATGACCTTGGGCTGTCCCACCTGCAGCTCGTATCCTTCGCGTCGCATCGTTTCGATCAGTACCGAGAGATGCAGCACGCCTCGTCCGTAGACGATGAAGCTGTCGGCATTCTGTCCCGGCTCGACCCGCAGGGCGAGGTTCTTCTCCAGCTCGCGGTCCAGACGCTCCTTGATGTGGCGCGAGGTGACATATTTGCCGTCCTTTCCGAAGAAGGGCGAGTTGTTGATCGTAAAGAGCATCGACATGGTCGGCTCGTCGATGGCGATCGGGGGGAGCGGCTCCGGATTCTCGTAGTCGCAGATCGTGTCGCCGATCTCGAATCCCTCGATGCCGGTGATGGCGCAGATCTCGCCGCAGGGGACGCTGTCGACCTTCTTCTTGCCCAGCCCCTCGAAGACCATCAACTCCTTGATCTTGCATTTCTGCTGCGTTACGCCGTCGCGTCGTGCCAGAGTGACGTTCTGACCGGTGCGGAGCTCTCCTCGCGTCAGTTTTCCGACGGCGATACGGCCGATGTAGGAGGAGTATTCGAGCGAGGTGATCAGCAGCTGAGGAGTTCCCTCGACCACCTTCGGCTCGGGAATCTCGTCGATGATGGTGTCCAGCAGCGGAGCGATCGAGTTGGTCGGCTCGTTCCATACGTGCGACATCCAGCCCTGCTTGGCCGAGCCGTAGATAGTCTTGTAGTCGAGCTGGTCCTCGGTGGCACCGAGCGAGAACATCAGGTCAAAGACCTGTTCGTTGACCACCTCCGGACGGCAGTTGGGCTTGTCGACCTTGTTGATCACCACGATCGGCTTCTTGCCCAGGGCGAGGGCCTTCTGCAGCACGAAACGTGTTTGGGGCATTGTCCCCTCGAAGGCGTCGACCAGCAGCAGCACGCCGTCGCACATGTTGAGCACACGCTCCACTTCGCCTCCGAAGTCGGCGTGTCCCGGGGTGTCTATGATGTTGATTTTGTAGTCCTTGTAGATGACAGATACGTTCTTCGAGAGAATCGTGATGCCGCGTTCGCGCTCCAGTTCGTTATTGTCGAGGATCAGCTCGCCGCTGGTCTTGGCATTGTCGCGAAGCACGTGGCTTTGCATGATCATCTTGTCGACCAGGGTCGTTTTGCCGTGGTCTACGTGAGCAATGATGGCGATATTGCGGAGTTTCTGCATGGTTTGATTTTTAGTGCACAAAGGTAATAAATAATCGGCAAATTATTCGCATTTTTTTGCCGATTCCCCGTGTGGCGCACTCTGTAGGCGGTTGTGTACAACGAAGAAGCGTCATGCCTCTTCCAGACACGACGCTTCTCTGAAGCGATGTGCTCTATTTCGGGGAGGTCGGAGTCTCTTCCTGCGCGTGCTCGCGGACCGTATGCCAGGGAATTCCTTCAAGGCTCGCGGGATCGACCTTCGAGGATTCGATGTAGCTGCCCAGCATGGCATCGCGGGCATCCGCACTCTGGTAGGGATAGAGCTCGAAGGCGGGCAGCACCGAGACAAAATGCTCCATGATCTCCGACTGGATCGACTCGTAGCTCGGCCAGTTCTTGTTGGCCGAGAAGCAGTAGATCTGGACGGGCAGGCCGTTTTCGGTCGGAGCCAGCGTCCGCACCATCGTGAGTAGCTCGTGGTTGAGGGCCGAATGGCGCTTCAGGTAGAGGGTCATGTAGGCCCGCAGCAGACCGAGGTTCGTATCGATCGTGCCGTTTACCAGTCCCTCGGGGTTGTCCGTATTGGCGATTGTCCCGGCGGCGGCCTGCCGCTGCTTGGCGGTGATGAAGTCGCCCAGCTCGGGATCGAACTGCTTCATGCGCTCCAGAAACTCCGGGGTGCAGGGCTTGATGTAGTTGAGTTTGAGTGTGTATTCACGCATGATGCGCCGACCGCCCGATTCACTCATGCCGCGCCAGTTGGTGAAGGAGTTGGAGATCAGCGTATAGGGCGGTACGGTTACGATCGTGTTGTCGAAGTTCTGCACCTTGACCACATCGAGCGAGATGTCGGTCACGATGCCGTTGATGTTGTTCTGCGGTACTTCGATCCAGTCGCCGATGCGCAGCATGTTGTCTTCCGAGATGGTTACGCCGGCCACCAGTCCGAGGATCGTATCCTTGAATACCAGCATCAGCACGGCGGTGAAGGCTCCCAGTCCGGTGATGAGGTTCATCGGTGATTTGTTGACAACGATGGAGACGATGATGATGGTCACGACGCAGTAGAAGACGACCCGGAAGATCTGAATGAACCCCTTGAGGGGTTTGTTTCTCAGCTGCTGGTTCTTTTTCAGCGTGTCGCCGACCGTATTCAGGATGGCATTGGTCGAGATGATCAGCACGACGAAGAAGTAGATCCAGGTAACCTTTTCGCTGATGACGTACCACGAGGATTTCGTGTCGAAGGCGAACGGAAGCAGCGCCGAGACGATCAGCGGCGGAATGACGGTGGTCATCTTGCGGAAGACGCTGTATTTGAACAGCGTGTCGACGACTCCCTTGTGGCTGCGTCGGGCGATTCGCTTGGCCAGATGAACCAGAATGGCGTGCGTAATGCCGGCCAGGAGGAAGGCGAAGAGGACGATGACCACCAGGAAGAGCAGTTCGTCCAACTTGTCGAGCATCTGGTGGGGAATGCCGATCCAGGAGAGGAATCGCTTGATACCGACCAGAATGGCGAGTGCGAATTGGTTCGTATTCATGGAATGTCTTGACTAAAGGTTCCTTGCAGAAGGGTTCGGGTGGGGATTACCCCGGAGCTGGCGTCGAGGGATGCATGATCGGACTGCGCGCTTTGCCCAATTTTCTTTAATAAACAAAGAGTATGCCTGAGAGCAACTCTCCGGTGCGTTTTTTCATGAAATGACGAAAGACGCCGCCCTCCGGTTCCGGACGGCGCGTCTTTCGTAGAAGATGGTTGCCGGAGGCTATTTGCGCTCCCGGGCACGCTGCTTGAGCGAGGCCTTGTAGGCATCCCAGTCCTCGATCGTCCGACGGGCAACCCCCGTTTCGATGGCGGCCCGGGCCACGGCCGGCGATACAATCCCCATCAGTCGCGGATCGAGCGGCTTGGGAATCAGATACTCGCGTCCGAACAAGAGCGATTTGAGCCCGTAGGCCTTCAGCACGCTCTCGGGAACGGGCTGTTTGGCCAGGTCGGCCAGGGCGCGTGTGGCGGCCAGTTTCATCGCGTCGTTGATCGAGCGGGCGTAGACGTCCAGCGCACCGCGGAAGATGTAGGGGAAGCCCAGCACGTTGTTCACCTGGTTGGGGATGTCCGAGCGTCCCGTGGCGAAGATGATATCCTTGCGCGACGAGAGAGCCTCTTCGTAGGAGATCTCGGGGACGGGATTGGCCAGCGCCATGACCAGCGGGTCGTGCGCCATCGTGCGGATCATCCCGGCCGTCAGACTGCCCGGCGCCGAGACGCCGAGGAATACGTCGGCCCCCTGAATGGCCTCGGCCAGCGTGTCGACCGCACGCTCAGTGGCAAACTGACGCTTGATGGGGTTCAGATCCTTGCGCCGCGTCGAGACAACCCCCTTGCTGTCGCAGAGCACCAGGTGGTCGGCCGGAAGTCCGAGGGTTTGGAAGAAGCGGGCTGCGGCGATGGCTGCGGCACCGGCTCCGTTGATGACCACCTGGATCTCATCGATCTTTTTGCCGGCCAGTTCAAGGCCGTTCAGCAGGGCGGCCGCCGCGATGATGGCCGTGCCGTGTTGATCGTCGTGCATGACCGGGATGTCGAGCGAGGCCTTCAGCCGCTCCTCGATCTCGAAACATTCGGGGGCCTTCACATCTTCGATGTTGATGCCGCCGAAGGTGGGGGCGATGGCCTGCACGGTCTGGACGAAGCGGTCGATGTCGGTGGTGTCGACTTCGATGTCAAAGGCATCCACATCGGCCAACGCCTTGAAGAGCATGCTCTTGCCCTCCATGACCGGTTTGCCGGCCATCGGACCGATGTTGCCGAGTCCCAGAACGGCCGTGCCGTTCGAGATGACGGCTACCAGATTGCCCTTGTTGGTGTATTTATACACATCGAGCGGATTCTGTTTGATCTCCAGACAGGGTACGGCCACCCCCGGCGAGTAGGCCAGCGAGAAATCATCCTGCGTGGCGTGGGGTTTGGTCGGAATGACCTCTATCTTACCGGGACGCCCCTCTTCGTGATAGCGAAGGGCCTCTTCCCGAATATCTTCTTCTGATTGCATGGTTTTGTTCGTTTTTCAGTTGTTTGTTTGAAAGTTACACCCCGCCGAAATCCGGCAGGGTGAGAGTTGTTTTTTTATATTTTCAGCAGCTTGAGGCCGCCAATCTTTCCGCCGATTCGAGCCTGTGCCGCAACGGAACTCTTCCGGGGGAGGAGTCCGATACGGTGCAAGGTCATCTTCGGGGTGATCTTTCGGCCGACGTGCTGCATGGGGTTTCGAACTCAGATCGTCTGAAACTCGATCGGTTTCTTGTCGATATAGTTGGCGAAGAGGAACAGCGGCATGCCGAGGGCCATCGAGGCCTGCACCTCGCCGTCGATTCCGAGCGAGCGCAGGAACTTGCGTCCCCTGCCCCGGCTCTGCTTGAGGGCAGCGCAGAAGTAGCCCGTATATATCTGGCTGATGTTCAGACTCTCGGCCATCAGCGATCCGTTCTGATAGGCCAGGTTGGCATCGGCCGCACCGAAACGGCTGTTGCGGGGCGTGTGGATCAGAATCAGGGCCTTGGCGCCGCGCAGAATAAGGTCGTTGCCCTTGCCGTACTCCTCCTTGAGTTGACGGAAGATGGGAACATAGTGTTCGTACAGATGGGGATTGCGCGGTTTGAGGAAGAGCTTGACCAGCGGATTCTCCAGCGTCTTGACCGAACCCATCAGGGTGTCGATCGTGAAACGGATGACCCGGTCGAGCTGTTTGGGGTCGGTGATGACCGTAAAGCGTACCTGCTGCATGTTGCTGGCCGTCGGGGCGCGGTGAGCTGCCTCGAGAATCTGATCGATGGCCTGCTGGGGGACCGGACGGTTCGAAAGGGCCCGATTCGAGCGGCGCGCACGACAGAGCAGCAGCACCTGCTCGGGGGTCGGAAGCTCCTTGCGGTCGATCGGGTGTACCGTCTCCTTCGGGAAGAGGTTGTGCAGCACGGAGTTCGTGGGACAAACTGCGACGCAGTGGCCGCATGCGATGCAGGTATCTATGTTGCGCAGTCCGATCGGGGCTCCGGCTTTCTCCTGGGTCATGATTCTCGACGGACAAACTTTCACGCACTTGCCGCAGCGGATGCAGCTCTCGGCGTCGATTTTAATTTGTACAGACATGTCGACAATTTTTTTTGTGTGTTAAAACAAAAGCGGGTCATTCCCGTCCGAGCGGGAGATCCCGAGGTGTTGGTAGGCGGTTTCGGTCGCCTCGCGGCCGCGGGGGGTCCGTTTGAGGAATCCCTCCTTGATCAGGAAGGGCTCGTAAACCTCCTCGATGGTTCCGGCATCTTCGCTCACGGCCGTGGCGATCGTGTTGAGTCCGACGGGCCCGCCGCCGAATTTCAGGATGATCGTGCTGAGGATCTTGTTGTCCATGTGATCCAGACCGCGCGAGTCGATGTTCAGGGCCGACAGGGCAATGCGGGTGATCCCCAGGTCGATGTGTCCGCCCCCCTTGACCATTGCGAAGTCGCGCACGCGCCGCAGCAGGGCGTTGGCGATACGCGGGGTGCCGCGTGAGCGGAGGGCAATCTCGAGGGCGGCATCTTCGTCGATGGCCGCATCGAGTATGCGGGCCGAACGCTTGACGATCCCTTTCAGCACCGAGGCGTCGTAATATTCGAGGTGGCACTGGATGCCGAAACGGGCCCGCAGGGGCGAGGTGAGCAGTCCGCTGCGGGTCGTCGCTCCGATCAGGGTGAAGGGGGCCAGTTCGATCTGGATCGAGCGGGCCGACGGACCCTTGTCGAGCACGATGTCGATTCGGTAATCCTCCATGGCCGAGTAGAGATACTCTTCGACGATCGGACTGAGCCGGTGAATCTCGTCGATGAAGAGTACGTCGCCCGGGTTGAGGTTGGTCAGCAGACCGGCCAGGTCGCCGGGTTTGTCCAGCACGGGACCCGACGTGACCTTGATCTGGGCATGCATCTCGTTGGCGATGATGTTTGCCAGCGTCGTCTTGCCCAGTCCCGGAGGCCCGTGCAGCAGGACGTGGTCCAGCGAGTCGCCCCGCATGAGGGCGGCCTGGATGAAGATGCGCAGGTTTTCGACGATCTTCTCCTGCCCGGCGAAGTTGTCCAGTTCGCGGGGGCGGATCTGGTTCTCGAATTCCAGGTCGCTTTCTATGTTGCGGATGTTCTTTTCGTTGCTCATGTTGTTGCCGGAGAGCAGTGTCCGAAGTCCGGGACCTCGAGTGGGGAAGCTGCTCCCTTTGGTCTTGCAAAGATAATGCAAATCCGGCGAGATTCGCAATTCCAAAACCGGCCGGAACGGATGCTTCGGGTAGATTCAGTACAGAACCTGCTGATTGCGAGCCGCGAACGGGATGTTTGTCGGATCTTATATTATATATAAGTATCTGCCGCAACCTTTTTCCCGTTTTTGCCCCGCGTTATTTGTCGGCGGGAAAAAATCCGCTCTTTCGAACGAAATTATATCGTTTGGCCCTATTTTATTGCTGATTGGGCGCATTTTTGTTATATATTTGTCCGAAAATAATATTCCGCCGGGGTTCCCTATTACATGTTACAAAAAAAAGACGCCTTGAAGAAGGCGTCTTGCAGTGATCCCGACGGGATTCGAACCCATATCGTAAGAACCGGAATCTTAAATTCTATCCATTGAACTACGGGACCGGCTCACAAAAGTATAAAAAAAAACTGGAATATGCGACAAAAGTTGGATAATTGGCAAAGAATTGAGAATGTTGTCCGCTGGGCGAACATGACGGTCAATTATTTCGCACTCTATATCGGCCTGCCCCGCGGCGAGAATCTCTACCAGATCAAGAAGGGTAACAACGGCATTTCCAGGAACTTGGCCAATAAGATCGTGACAAAGTTCCCGGAGATCAGCCTCTCGTGGCTGCTTACCGGCGAGGGGAAGATGTTTGTGGATGCCGGTTTGACGGGCGAGCAGATCCCCTTTTACAAGTTCGATGTGGAGAGTCATATCGTCGAGGTTGGAAGCCTCACACCTGATCAGGAGTTCCTCATTCCGCAGTTGAACGACTGCGATCTGGCGATGCTCTACAATGGAAAGGCGATGGGATGCTCCGTTCCGTCCGGTTCGATCATCTTCCTGAAAAAAATATCGCCCGAGCAGGTCATTCCCGGACTCGAATATGTGATTGTCTGCCAAAAAATTGTAACTTTGCGAATAATCCGCACTTCGGAACGGGAGTCCGAATGGCGGTTGGTCGCAGCGGACCGGGAGAACTTCGATGATCTTTTTGTCAAGACATCCGACGTGAAGGAGCTCTACCGGGTGCTGGGCGTGTTGAACCTTAAATTATAGATTGACAGATGTTTTCAGGAATCGTAGAGCGGACCGTAACGTTGGTTGGCATCCGCACCGAGCAGCAGAATAAGACGTTTACCTTCCGCGCGGACTTTTGCGGAGAGTTGAAGATCGATCAGAGTATTGCCCATAACGGGGTCTGCCTGACGGTTGTGGATATTACGGACGACACCTATTCGGTGACGGCCATGAAGGAGACGCTGATGCGCAGCAACCTGGGGCTGCTCGAGGTGGGCGATCTGGTCAACGTCGAGCGCTCGATGCGCCCGGATGCCCTGCTCGACGGACACATCGTGCAGGGACACGTCGATCAGACGGCCGTCTGCACGGCCGTGGATGATGCCGAGGGAAGCTGGTACTTCACCTTCCGCTATGACCAGACGGGCGACAACGTGACCGTCGAGAAGGGGTCGATCGCCGTGAACGGCGTGAGCCTGACGGTCTGCAATTCTCAGCCGGGCCAGTTCCAGGTGGCCATCATCCCCTATACCTATGAACATACCAATTTCAACCGGATCCACCCGGGTTCGGTGGTGAATCTTGAGTTCGATATCATCGGCAAGTACATTGCCCGTCTCATGAAAAACTATCAGAAATGATCCCTATCAAAACCAAGGAATTTGCATCGCTGCTGGTCGGTATCGTCGCGGCGATCGTCGTCGTCCTGCTCATGTGCCTGCTGCATGCCGCCTGGTGGATGACGCTTTGTGCCGGGGTGGTGGTCTTCGTCGGGATGACGCTGCTCACCCTCCTTATCATTCGCAAGTATGTGGCCTACAAGCTGAAGCCGATCTATTCGATCGTCTTCTCGCGCGATGTACACACGCATGAGGTACTCGACGAGTTGAAGGACAAACACGTCGAGAATATTTCGGAGGAGCTCTCTGCCTGGGCCGACAACAACGACAAGGAGATCGCCCGGCTCAAGCAGTCGGAGATCTTCCGCAAGCAGTACCTGGGCAACGTGGCCCACGAGCTGAAGACGCCGATCTTCAACATCCAGGGCTATATATCCACGCTGCTCGACGGCGGACTGGAGGATGAGCTGATCAACCGCAAGTACCTCGAGCGGACGGAGAAGAGCATCGACCGACTGATCAACATCGTCAACGATCTGGATACCATCTCCAAGCTGGAGAGCAACATGACCAACCTGAAGATGGAACACTTCGACGTGGCGGCTCTGGCGCGCGAGATTGCCGATCAGGCCGAGATCGAGGCGGACAAGAAACATATCAGGATCGTGGTGCGCGGGGCCGAGACGCTCCCTTCGCCCTTCTGGGTCTACGCCGACAAACACTATGTGGGTCAGGTGTTCGTGAACCTGATTATCAATGCGATCGAGTACGGCAAGGAGGGCGGCATGGTGAAGATCCGTTTCCGCGACATGCTCGACAAGATCCTGATCGAGGTCGAGGACAACGGCATCGGCATCGCCAAGGAGGATGCGCCGCGTATCTTCGAGCGCTTCTTCCGTACGGACAAGAGCCGTTCGCGCGAACACGGCGGTACGGGACTCGGTCTGGCGATCGTCAAACACATTATCGAGGCGCACGGCGAGCGGATCACGCTCCGCAGCGAACTGGGCGTGGGGTCCACCTTCTCCTTCACGCTGAAGAAATCCAATCCGGAAGATCGTAACAAATAACACAACTATGATTGCACCGCTGACCGTCGTCTGGGATTTTGATCCGGTCCTCTTTTCGATCGGGTCGTTCGACATTCGCTACTATGGTTTGATGTGGGTACTGGCCATTCTGGGCGGTATGCTCTTCTTCGACAACGCCTGTAAACGGGAGGGTCTCCCGTCCCGGGTTTCGGAGTCGATCTTCCTCTACGGTACTCTGGCTACGATTCTGGGCGCCCGACTGGGTCACTGCCTCTTCTACGAGCCGGACTACTTCCTGACCCATCCGTGGGCCATCATCACCGACTTCCGAAACGGAGGCATGGCCAGCCACGGTGCAGCCATCGGTCTGCTGATCGGTCTGTGGCTCTTTTCGCGCAAGAACAAACTTCCCTATATCTGGTCGCTCGACCGAATCATGCTGCCGGTGGCTATCGGCGGTGCGATTGTCCGCATGGGCAACCTCTTCAACTCCGAGATCGTGGGCAGCGTAACCGACGCTGCGTGGGGATTCAAGTTCCTGCGCCTCTATCCCGGTGTTCCGGTCGATCAGGTGCCCGTGCAGCACCCCACCCAGATCTACGAGGCGCTCTGTTATGTGGTTACCTTCGTGATCCTCTGCTGGCTCTATTACGGACGTGACTTCGGACGCCGCCGTCCGGGCGTCATGTTCGGAGTCGGCCTGCAGGGTATCTTCATAACCCGCTTCCTGATTGAATTCATCAAACTCGACCAGGAGGCCTTCGAGGCGGGATGGTGGCTCAATATGGGGCAGATCCTGAGCATCCCGTTCATTGTTCTGGGAATTTACATGATCTGCCGTGGATTGCGCCGTCCGGCCCTCGAGCCGCAGCCGGCGCACGCGACGACCGCTTCCTCCTCTTCCGCACACGCCGAGGGGAGCCGAAAACATCATAAACGCCGCATGAAGTAGGATGCAGGCCGAGGTAAATAAGATCGTTTACAACGCGTTGATCGCCGGCGAGGATATCTGGCTGCCCGGCGTCGGCTCTTTGGTGCTCGAACACCGGAGTGCCTGGCGCTCGTCGTCCCGCAAGCTCGAGCGGCCTCTGCGCCGCGTGGCGTTTCTCTCCGAGGAGAAGGGACGCTCGCTGATCGACCTGATTGCTGCGGCCGGGGAGTGCGATCGCCTGACGGCCGAGAGTATCTATACCCGCTGGCTGGACAAGAGCCGGAGTGACGACGGGGTTACCATCGCCGGCTTCGGCGAGTTGAAACACAAATGGTTCACGCTTGACCCGAATCTGGATGCCGTGTTGAACCCATCGGGTCTCGAGGCCGTGACGTTGAACCCCCGTTCCTCCCGGGCTGCCGTGACGTGGATCGTTCTGCTGCTCCTGTTGGGAGCGGTCGGATACGGCGTCTGGTGGTTGAAGGATACGAAAGTGAACCCGGCTCCCGCCGAACAGCCGCAGCAGACGGCTGTTTCAACGCAAGAGGAGGCTCAGCGCACGTTGGGATATGGCATAAACCGACCGGAGAGCGATTTGTCCGCCTCTGCCGATACGGAGTCGCCCCGAGGTGCCGCCTCGGAGACTTCGCCCCTTCCGCAGCAGCGTGTGGCAGGCGACGCGGCCGACTCGACAGCCCGCGAAGAGGCGGTGGAGCCGCAGCCGACCTCTCATCCGCTTACGGTCGAGCGAATGACCTCCGGACGTACGTATGCCGTTTGGGGGGTATACAGCACCGAGGAGAATGCCCGCCGGGCCGTCAGCGAATTGCAGGAGATGCATCCTGAACTTTCGCCCCGCATCTACCGTTACGGCGCGAAGTGGATGGTCTCGCTTCGGGAGAGTGACTCCCGGGAGGAGATCCGGGCATACGTCAACCGTGCGGAGGGTGATCTGAGGGGAATCTGGCCCTATTCGAAGCGGTGATGAACGCGGGATTGACCATACGACGGTGGATCGACTGGTTCTACCTGCCTCCGATCTCTAAACTCATTTCACCGACTATTTTCCGCTATGCAGCCTGCGGCGGCATCACCATCTCGGTCGATGCGCTCTGCTATGCGCTGATCTACCACTTTATCGTTGCCGAACGCTTTATCGACCTGGGTTTCGTCGTGATGTCCCCGCACGTCGCTTCGCTGGTGGTGGTCTTCCCGATCACCTTCTTTGTCGGATTCTGGCTCAACCGCTACGTCGCTTTCCGCACCCTCCCCGTGAAGACGATGCGGCAGCTGGTCCGCTACCTGCTTACAACCTTCGGCTCGATTCTGCTCAATTATTTGTGTGTCAAACTCTTCGTGGAGGTGTGCCACATCTGGCCGACACCCTCGAAGTGCCTGACTTCGCTGGTCGTGGCGCTTTACAGCTACCTGGCGGCCCGCTACTATACCTTCCGTCCGCAGCAACCGGCCTCCGAGCTCCGGAAATAAAAAAAGAGAGCGGAGATCCGACACCCGGATCTCCGCTCTCTTTTTGTGTTCGACGGGACTATTTGCACTTCTCCAGAATCTTGCGAACCACATCGCCCGTGATGTTCTCCTTCTCGCCCAGACGGGTTCCGCGCTCGTTGAAGCGGCGGACGATCTCGTCGATGGTCTCCTGACCGGCGCCGATCTCATGCAGACGGGTAGCCAGGCCGAGCGAACGGAAGAACTCCTCCGTAGCACGGATCGTACGGTCGATACGCTCCTCTTCCGAGCCTTCGCGAACGCCGAAGACACGCTCGCCGAACTGCAGGATCTTCGATCTCTTCTGCTCGCGCATCACATCCATCAGCGCCGGCAGTACGATGACGAGGGTCTGTCCGTGCGTCGTTCCGTGCAGTGCCGTGATCTCGTGACCGATCATGTGGGTAGCCCAATCCTGCGGCACACCCATGGCGATGAAGCCGTTCAGTGCCATCGTCGCGCAGAGCATGTAGTTGGACATCTGATCGTAGTCATGCTGGTTGGCGCGCACCTTGGGAGCCACCTCGACGAGGGTCTGCATGATGCCTTCGGCCCAGCGGTCCATCAGGGGCGAGATGCCGGTGGTGGTCAGGTACTGCTCGATGACATGGACGAACGTATCGGCGATACCGCACGCTACCTGGAACGGGGGCAGCGAGAAGGTGGTCTGCGGATCGAGGATCGAGAATTTCGGGAAGGTGTTGTAGAAGGCGAACTTCTCCTTGGTAGCCAGGTTCGAGATGACCGCACCGGAGTTCATCTCCGAGCCGGTTGCCGGCAGGGTCATCACGTCGGCGAAGGGGATCGAAGCCTTTACCGGGGCCTTGCCCAGCACCAGATCCCACGCATCACCGTCGTAGGGGATGCCGGCCGCGATAAGTTTCGTGCCGTCGAGCGCCGATCCGCCGCCGACGGCGAGCAGGAACTCTACCTTCTCGGCCTTGCCCTGTGCGATGGCCTTGCGAAGCGTCTCGATCTTGGGATTGGGTTCGATGCCCCAGAATTCGATGAAGTTATGGCCCTTCAGGGCAGCTACGACCTGGTCGTAGACTCCGTTCTTCTTGACGGAGCCGCCACCGAAGGTGACCATGATCTTTTTGTCGGCGGGAATTTCGGTCGCCAGCTTGGCGATGGTCCCTTTGCCGAAAATCAATTTTACCGGATTTTGAAAGGTGAAGTTATTCATACGGCAATATTTTTTGAAAGTTTGATATCCGTTTCTGATTTATCACAAAAATAACCTCCCTCGCAGGGAAAATATTGTTTGACGAGGGTTTATTTTTTCTTCGTTCCGCTTTCGGTAGCCTTCCGTGCCTGCAGCTCGTACATTTGGTCGCGGAATTTGGCTGCGGCCATGAAGTCGAGCGCCTTGGCGGCCCGCTCCATCTCTTCGCACGCACGGGCAATCTGCTGGTCGAGATCACCGGTCGTGTAGCTTGCAGCCACATCGGCCGCCATCGACAGGTGCTCGTTGGCGGGAGCCGTATAAGATATTCCCTCCAAATTCGGTGCCGCGCTTCCGGCTGCGAGCAGCGTACTCTGCCCCGAGCCGCTCTTCTGGGCCTGACGGGGGAGCATCTCGTGCACCATGTTGTAGCGAATCTGCTTCTCCCGCCGGCGGTTGCTCTGCTCGATGGCGTAGCGCATCGATTCGGTGCACTGGTCGGCATACATGATCACGTTGCCGTTCGAGTGGCGGGCCGCACGGCCTGCAATCTGGGTGATCGAACGGACGTTGCGCAGGAATCCCTCCTTGTCGGCATCCAGGATGGCCACCAGTCCCACTTCGGGCAGGTCAAGCCCTTCGCGCAGCAGGTTCACGCCGATCAGTACGTCGAACATGCCCGCCCGCAGATCCTCCAGAATCTGGACGCGCTCCAGCGTGTCGATGTCCGAGTGGATGTAGCGGTTGCGCACCCCGACACGGTCGAAATATTTGGAGAGCTCTTCGGCCATCCGTTTGGTGATGGTCGTCACGAGCACCTTGTCCTCGTTGCGTACCCGCCGGTCGATCTCCTCGATCAGGTCGTCGATCTGGTTGGCCGTGATGCGCACCTCGAGCGGCGGATCGACCAGCCCCGTGGGGCGGATCAGCTGCTCGACAATCACCCCTTCGCTCTTCATCAGCTCGTAGTCGGCCGGGGTGGCGCTCACGTAGATTGTCGTGCCGAGTAGCTGCTCGAACTCTTCGAATTTCAGCGGGCGGTTATCCTTGGCGGCCGGCAGTCGGAATCCATATTCCACCAGATTCTCCTTGCGGGCGCGGTCGCCGCCGTACATGGCGTGTACCTGCGGCAGGGTGACGTGGCTCTCGTCGATGACGGTCAGGAAGTCCTGCGGAAAGTAGTCGAGCAGACAGAACGGTCGGCTCCCCTCGGGGCGCCCGTCGAAGTAACGCGAGTAGTTCTCAATGCCGGGGCAGTAACCCAGCTCCTTGATCATCTCCAGATCGTATTCGACACGCTGCTTGATGCGCTGTGCCTCGGCCGGACGACCCTCCTTCTCGAAGAATTCGATCCGCTTGCCCAGATCGAGGTAGATCTGTTGCACGGCCGTGTTGATGCGCTCGCGGGTGGTCACGAAGAGGCTGACCGGATAGAGGGTCAGCGAGTCGAGCTCCTGCAGCCGCTGCCCGGTTACGGGGTCGATGCTCTGGATGCTCTCCACTTCGTTGTCGAAGAAGGAGACGCGGAAACATTGGTTGCCGAATTCGCCGAATCCGGCCATGATGTCGATCGTGTCGCCGCGTACGCGGAACGATCCGGGGGTCAGATCCATCTCGGTGCGGGTGTAGAGCGCATCGACGAGTCGGTAGAGGAACTGCTTGTAGTTGAGAATCTCCCCGACGTCGATGTGGATAGCCATGGCGTGGAAGTCGTTCGGGTTGCCGCATCCGTACAGACACGAGACGCTCGACACGACGATCACGTCGCGCCGGCCCGACAACAGGGTAGCCGTGGTGCTCAACCGCATCTTCTCGATCTCGGCGTTGATCGAGAGGTCTTTTTCAATATAGGTATCCGTCGAGGGAATGTAGGCCTCCGGCTGGTAGTAGTCGTAGTAGGAGACGAAGTACTCGACGGCATTCTCCGGGAAGAAGTTCTTGAACTCTCCGTAGAGCTGTGCCGCCAGTGTCTTGTTGTGGCTCAGTACGAGGGTGGGGCGGTTCAGCTTGCTGATCACGTTGGCCACGGTGAAGGTCTTGCCCGAGCCGGTCACTCCGAGCAGCGTGTTGTGCTTCGACCCATGCTCGATCGAATCGAGCAGCTGGGCGATCGCTTCGGGCTGGTCGCCCGTCGGTGCATAGTCTGAAACCAGTTTGAAGTTCATACGGATAGCGAGACGTTTGTCGGTGTATCGGCTCGGGTCGGCCCCGACGCCTTACAAAGATACGGTTTTTTACCGAGAATGGAACGCAGGAGGTGCCTCTTCGCGTATGCGGCTTTCGGGGAAAAAGAGCCGGTGCGCCGGACAGGGAAACGCTGCCCTTACGACGGACGATTCTCCGGGAATGGTTCGCCAGCTTTCGGTGGATGAGCCTAACGGCTTGATTGATTGCCGGAAGTGTGCCCTTTGCGTTTTAAATCCGCCCGTTCGCATACTGCATTGATCGAAATATTCGTATCTTTGTCACTATGATCGACCGGGAGACAGTAGACCGAATCTATGCCGCCGCCAACATCGTGGAGATAATCGGCGACTATGTGACGCTCAAGCGTAAGGGCGTCAACTATCAGGCGTGCTGTCCTTTCCACCACGAGAAGACCCCGTCGTTCATCGTCTCCCCCTCGAAAGGGGTCTACAAGTGCTTCGGCTGCGGCAAGGGTGGCAATGCGGTCACCTTCCTCATGGAGCACGAGGGGATGACCTACCCCGAGGCGCTGAAGGTCGTGGCCAAGCGTTACGGCATCGAGGTGCACGAGAAGGAGCTGACCGCAGAGGAGGTGGCCCGCAACGACAACCGCGAGAGCATGTTCGTGCTGAACAGCTGGGCGGCCGAATACTTCTCCGACTACCTGCTGCACGATCCGGAGGGGATCAGCGTTGGATTGTCCTACTTCCGCCAGAAGCGGGGTTTCTCGGATGCCACGATCCACAAGTTCGGCCTGGGATTCTGCCCGGCCAAGGGGGATAAGATGAGCCGGGCGGCGCTCAGTGCCGGCTACAAGCAGGAGTTCCTGACCTCGACCGGACTCTCCATCCAGCGCGAGGACGGATCGCTGTTCGACCGTTTCCGCGACCGGGTGATCTTCCCGGTGCACAACATTTCGGGGCGCATCGTCGCTTTCGGCGGACGTACGCTCCGCACGGACAAGTCGGTTGCCAAGTACCAGAACTCCCCCGAGAGTGAGATATACAGCAAGAAACGCGAACTGTACGGCCTCTTCTTTGCCAAGAAGGCGATCCAGCAGCAGGACTTCGCCATCATGGTCGAGGGATATACCGATGTGATCTCGATGCACCAGGCCGGGGTGGAGAACGTGGTGGCCTCGTCCGGCACGTCACTCACGACCGAACAGATCCGGCTGTTGAACCGTTTTACCAGGAATATTACGGTGATCTACGACGGTGATTCGGCCGGTATTCACGCTTCGCTGCGCGGTATTGACATGATCCTGCACGAGGGGATGAACGTCCGGGTGGTGCTGTTGCCCCCCGAGGACGATCCCGATTCGTTTGCCCGATCGCATACGGCGGCCCAGGTGCAGCAGTATATCCGCGAGAACGAGGAGGATTTCCTCACCTTCAAGGCCAAACTGCTGTTGAAGGATGCCGCGGGTGATCCGATCAAGAAGGCGGCGTTGATCAGCGACATGGTGCAGTCGATCGTGCAGATTCCCGATCCGATTCCGCGTGCGGTCTATATCAAGGAGTGCGCCCGGATCATGGATATCGACGAGAATGTGCTGATCTCGGAGGTGGGGCGCAAACGGATGGCCTCGACCGGCGATCGTGATGCCGAGGAATTCGTGCGGCGTCAGAGTGCGCAGATCCGCTCCGAACAGCGGGTGGCAGCCCCTTTGGTGGAGAAGAATATCTCGGCCGGGAGCAGCCCCGAGGCGCTCGAACGCGAGCTGGTGCGCTACCTGCTCAAGTACGGCCACTGTTCGTTCGATTTCAAGGAGGGACGCAACATCATCTCCTACAACGTCGCCGAGGTGATCTTCGGAGAGCTCGATACGGACGGCCTGGAGTTCCAGAACCGGGTCTACAACGAGATTCTGAAGGAGTACCGCTCCCGTTGGGAGGAGCTCGGAACGAGGGTTGAGGTGCCGGTGCACTTCTTCATCAACCATCCCAACCCGGAGGTCTGCAACGCCTCGGTCGACATCCTCACTTCGGAGGATAACTACATCCCGAGCGAGTTGTGGAAACAGAAGGAGATCCACGTCGAGAGCGAGGCGGAGGTGCTTGCCGCCGGTGTTCCCAAGGCGGTGATGCTCTACAAGTCGAAGGTGATCGAACGGCTGATGAAGGAGTTGAACGAGCGGTTGAAGAGTGAGAACCTTTCGGATGAGGAGCAGACGGACATCATGAAACGTATTACGAAGCTGAATTGTGGAAAGGTGCAGATAGCCAAGCATCTCCATCGGTTGATTTTGTAACGGAACAGATAGGACAAAAGCCCCCGGTTTGGCGGCGGGCTTGCAGAAAAGGGGCGGACGACAGAGCGTCCGGCCGGAAAATGAAAGAATAACGGATATGGGCGACTATAAGAGTGTCAACATACGGAACAAACGGGCGACCTTCGATTACGAGATCCTCGAGGAGTTCATCGCGGGCATCGTGCTGGTCGGGACCGAGATCAAGTCCATTCGTCTGGGCAAGGCCTCGATGACGGACAGCTATTGCTATTTCGACAAGGGTGAACTGTGGATCCGCGGTGTCAATATAGCCGAATACGGCTGGGGCACCTGCAACAACCACACTCCCCGCCGGGACCGCAAACTGCTGCTCAACCGCAAGGAGTTGAACAAGCTGCAGCGGGCCCTGCAGGACAAGGGACTGACGGTGGTCGGATTGCGGCTTTTCCTCAATGACCGGGGACTGGCAAAGGTGGTCATCGGCCTGGCTCGTGGCCGTAAGGCATACGACAAGCGCGAGTACCTGAAGGAGAACGACGCCCGTCGCGAGATGGACAAGGCGATGAAACGCTACCGGGCGTGATGATGTTCCGACGAGAGAGTGTGAAATGTAATTTATTGAAAGGATATGTCACTTATTTTGTGTATCGAAACCGGGACGGATATCTGCTCGGTGGGACTGGCCCGCGACGGTGAGTTGATCTCGCTGCGCGAGAGCGATCGCGGCCGTGATCATGCGCGGCAGGTTGCCGTTTTCGTGGATGAGCTGCTGTCGCAGACCGAGATTATGCCCGACGAGCTGGATGCCGTGGCCGTCGGAAAGGGGCCGGGCTCCTATACCGGCCTGCGGATCGGCGTCTCGTTCGCCAAGGGGTTGTGCTACGGCTTGCAGATTCCGCTGCTGTCGGTCGGTTCGCTCGATGCCCTCACCGAGGTGGCGCGGGAAGATTACGAGGCCGGAATCGTTTCGGTGGATCGCTGGGAGGAGGCCATCCTCTGCCCGATGGTCGATGCCCGCCGCATGGAGGTCTATACGCGCCTCTTCGATGCCGAGGGACGACCGCTCACCGAGGTCTCGGCCGAGGTGATCACCCCCGAGAGCTTCGCCGCCTGGCGCGGACAGGGACGTCCGTTTGTTATCTTCGGCAACGGGGCGGCAAAATGCCGGGAGATCCTGCCCGATGCCGAATTGATCGACGTGGCCCCCTCGGCCCGCGGTTTGGCCCGCCTGGCCCAGCAGGCCCTCGATGTGGGTCACACGGAGGATGTCGCCTATTTCGAGCCCTTCTACCTGAAGGACTTTGTCGTTACGCAGTCCAAGAAGAAATTGTTGTAAGCGACGTTTCCCAAAAGAACAGAGGTCGCTGCCCGGACGGGTAGCGACCTCTCTGTTTTTATTCGGGACGGTATTGGCGCAGCTCCTTCTGCAACTCTTTCTCCCGACCCTCCAGCAGCCGGTCGAGCAGGGAGTGGAATCGGGGCGAATGGTCGTGGTGTACGGTGTGGCAGAGTTCGTGCAGGATGACAAAGTCGCGCAGATGTTCGGGCAGGGTCATCAGATAGAGACTGAGCGACAGATCGCATCGACCGTTGCAGGAGCCCCATTTCGAGCGGGTTGCCCGAATCGTCACCGAGCGGTAGTGCAGTCCCGTGCGGGCTGATAGCAGAGCCGTTCGTTCGGGCAGACAGGCTTTTGCCTCGCGGCGCAGCTCCTCGATCCGCTTCCGCTCCTCTTCGGGAGAGAGTGAGGGCCGCGACGGCCTTTGGGCCAGACGTTCGGCAATGCGCCTGCGTGCTGCCTCGACCCACTCCACCCGGCTGTCGAGAAAGGCCAGCGCCCGCTCTTTCGAGATGCCGTAGGGGTAGGAGAGGCGCACGGCCCCCGATGCCTTGACGGCAATCGAGATACGCCGGGCGCGGCGGCTGCGCGAGAGGGTAACCTCCCCGATGACGGGATGGACGATTGTTTGAACCGTCCGGGCAGGCCGAACGGTTGGACGACGTTTTCGTTCTATCCTCTTCTTCTCGGGCTGGGGCTGGAAAAGACCCAACAGATCGCGAAAGAGCGACATGGATACAGTGTGGATTTTAGCCGATGCGCTGCCGCACGACTTCAAAGAGCAGAACGGCTGCTGCGGCCGAGACGTTGAGCGACTCGATCTTGCCGATCATGGGGATGGCCAGCTGCTCGTCGCAGAGTTTGAGCACCTCTTTCGAGATTCCCGTATCTTCGGCACCCATGACCAACGCGGTCGGTTTGCGGAAGTCGGCATCGTAGAGCAGCTTGCGGCTCTTCTCGGTCGCACCGACCACCTGAAATCCCTCCTGCTGGAGCATCTTGAGCGTATTGCGGATCGAGCCGACGCGGCAGACGGGAATGGCCGTCAGTGCACCGGCCGACGAACGGATCGCCTCGGCATTGACCGGGGCGGCATTCTTGAGCGGTACGATCAGACCGTGCGCTCCGGCACATTCGGCCGAGCGGGCGATCGCTCCGAAGTTGCGCACATCGGTCACCCCGTCGAAGACGACCACCAGCGGGGTCTCGTCCTCCGGCACCCGTTCCAGAATATCCGAAAGTTCGACGTATCCGATTGCCGAGATCTGGGCGACCACCCCCTGGTGGTTGCCGCGCGTGAGGCGATTGAGCTTCTCGACGGGCACCTCCTGCGTGCGGATGTGGTGACGCAGACAGAGGTCGCGCAGTTCGTTCATCAGCTGACCGTCGGCCCCCTTGCGAATATAGAGTTTTTCGATCTGTTTGCCCGACTCGATGGCCTCGACCACGGGGCGGATTCCGAATACCAGATTTTCCGTCATAGGTTTGATTGCTTGTTATTTGTGTATGGCAGCAGCTCCTGCTGCCTGGGCGGGGTGTTGTTTGGCTGGCCGCCTTACTCCCCTTCGGTGATCTCCAGCTCGTAGGATGCCTTCTCCCACTCGTGCATCTGACGGTCGTACTCCGCCTTGAGCTGTTCGTATGCCTTGTAGTCCTCTTCGTTGTATTGGGTCGATTCGGCGAACTTCCGGTCGTATTCGGCGATCTGCTTCTCGATCTCGCCCAGCCGCGCCTCGATCGTCTCGACCGCCTTGCGTAGTTTGCGCAACAGTTTCTCCTGCTCCTTCTTCTGCTCGTAGCTCAATTTGCCCGAGGAGCTCTCCTTGGGGGCTGCGGCCGTCGTGACGGGATCCTTGCGCTCGACCTCCTGCAGCGATTCGAGTTTGCGCTTTTCGAGGAAGTAGTAGATGCCTCCCAGGTATTCGCGCACCCCTCCGTCGCGGAACTCGTAAACTTTCGAGACCATGCCGTCCAGAAATTCACGGTCGTGCGATACAACCACCACCGTGCCGTCGTATTTCATGATGGCATTCTTCAGAATATCCTTCGAACGCATGTCCATGTGGTTGGTCGGCTCGTCCAGCACCAGCAGGTTGTAGGGCTCCAGCATCAGCCGGGCCATTGCCAGACGCGCCCGCTCGCCGCCCGAGAGCACCTTGACCTTCTTGTCGATATCCTCGCCCCGGAAGAGAAAGGCTCCCAGAATGTCGCGCAACCGGGTGCGTACATCGCCGACAGCCACCCGGTCCAGCGTGTCGTAGACGGTGAAGTCGCCGTTCATCAGATCCTCCTGATTCTGGGCATAGTATCCGATGTTGACGTTGGCTCCGATGCGGATCGACCCTTCGGTCGGGGTGAGCTCGCCGACCAGCATGCGGGCCAGCGTGGTCTTACCCTCGCCGTTGCGCCCCACCAGAGCGATCTTGTCGCCGCGTCCGATGACGAAGTTGGCGCCGCTGAAGACATGTTTTGCCCCGAACGACATGCCCGCCTCCTTAATCTCGGCCACGATCTGACCCGAACGGGGTGCGGGCGGAAATTTGATGTTGAGCGTTGAGAGATCCTCCTCTTCGAGCTCGATGCGGTCGAGCCGTTCGAGCTGCTTGATGCGCGACTGCACCTGGTTCGATTTGGTCGGCTTGTAGCGGAACCGCTCGATGAACTCTTCGGTCTTCTCGATCATCCGCTGCTGGTTTTGGTAGGCGGCCATCTGCTGGGCACGCCGTTCGGCCCGCAGTACGACATATTGCGAGTAGGGCACCTTGTAGTCGTAGGCCTTGCCCAACGAGATCTCCACCGTGCGGGTGGTGACGTTGTCCAGAAAGGCCCGGTCGTGCGAGATGAGCAGCACGGCGCCGTTGTAGTTCTTCAGATACTCCTCGAGCCACTGGATCGATTCGATGTCGAGGTGGTTCGTGGGCTCGTCCAGCAGGAAGATCGACGGGCGGCGCAGGAGAAGTTTGGCCAGCTCGATACGCATGCGCCATCCTCCCGAGAATTCGCTGGTTGCCCGCCCGAAGTCGCTGCGTTTGAATCCCAGACCGAGCAGCGTCTTTTCGATGTCCGCGTCGCGCGTGTCGCCGCCCAGAATGTGGTAGTGATCGGTCGCCTCGTTCAACCGCTGGATGAGGTTTGCATACTCGGTCGACTGATAATCGGTCCGTTGTGCAATTTCATCGGTCAGTCGGGCGATCTCCGCCTCGAGCTTCAGCACCTCGTCGAACGCCTTGGCCGTCTCCTCGACCAGTGTGGTCGTGTCGGCTACCTTCATCTGCTGTGGCAGGTAGCCGATCGTGCATTCACCGTTGTAGGAGATGGTTCCCGAGGTGGGCTGCTGTTCGCCCACGATCAGGCGCAGCAGGGTGGTCTTGCCCGCTCCGTTCTTGCCCACCAGACCGATGCGGTCCTTGGGGTTGATCAGCAGGGATATGTTGTCAAAAAGAGTCCAGCCTCCGTAGCTGACTGTCAGATTGTCCAGTGAGATCATTTCATTTTATGCTTCATCCGCGCCGCCCTTCGTAGGGCGCCGCCTGCATGTGTATGGGAAAGGGGCCTCGAATCAGCTCTGCAACATGTTCTCGATCTCGGCTGCCGGATTTGCGGCCCCGAAGACGGAGCTGCCGGCTACGAGCGCCTCGGCGCCGGCATCGAAGAGCAGACGCGAGTTGCGGCTCGAGATGCCGCCGTCGACCTCGATTACGGTCTGTGTTCCGAGCTGATCGATCATGGTGCGCAGCTGGGCCACCTTGTCGACGGCCTCGGGCATGAAGGCCTGCCCGCCGAATCCCGGCTCGACACTCATGACCAGCACCAGGTCAACCATCGGGAGAATATCCCGCAGCACCTCGACCGAGGTGGCCGGTTTGATCGAGATGCCCGCCTTGGCTCCGGCCTGATGAATCATGTCGATGCACCCCTTGGCGTTGAGCGTAGCCTCGTAGTGGAAGGTGACGATTCCGGCACCGGCCTCGACGAAACGCGTTACGTACTTTTCGGGATCGACAATCATCAGATGCACATCCAACAGCTTGGAGGTGGCTTTGCGGATGGCCTTCATGACCGGGAATCCGAACGAGATGTTCGGGACGAAGACGCCGTCCATGACGTCGATGTGCACCCATTCGGCTGCACTCTTGTCGATCATGTGGGTATCGCGCTCCAGATGGCCGAAGTCGGCCGAGAGCATGGAGGGGGAGATGATTCGTTGCATGGTTCGCATGTATTTTGCAGCAAAAGTAACAAATCCGGAGCGTAAAGGCAACTGTTTGCGCGAATTATCCGCGGGTTTTTTCAGCCGTGCAGTCCGGATGGAAAAAAGAGCGAGAGAGGGGAGTGCACTCCTCTCTCTCGCACGGTGTTTTGCGATCGGGCCGATCAGATGCGTTCTTCGAATGTTTCGATGTAGATCGGAAGCAGGCGAAGGGCGTGTTGCATCTGGATTTGCGCCTGGGTGGTCGACGTGGCGATGAACTCTATGCCCAGTTGGAAGATGTTGCTGCCGTCAGGATCCTGATAGACCGAGCACTTGCAGATGTACTTGTTGCGGTTGATGTCGTTGGCCAGAACATACAGGTCGTAGAGGGTGGAGTCGACGCTGAACGGGACACGTACCTCGACGTAGGCGTAGTCTGCCACCTCTCTGACAATGACGTAGTAGATGTTTCCCTGAACTCTGAACTGCAGATCGCCGTCGTCGTCGTACGACGGCGAGTAGCCCTCCTCGCGCAGGAAGGACATGATCGATGATTGATAATTCTGGGCTTGCAGGGCGCAGATGCCGCTGAATACCAGCAACAGGGTGAGTACCAGTTTTTTCATAATAGTTGATGATAATGGGTTAAATTTATTTGAGATACCAATATACGAAAAAAAGTCTTACGTCGTTCCGTCGACCCCGATGATTGCATCGGCCGCCGTCGCATTTATCGCTGGAAGAGGGGCTTCGAAACCCCGTCAAGCGATGAGATCTCGTCAGCCGGATGCTCCAGTGTGCGTCCGGTCAGGTAGTCGGGCCAGGCCGGCTGTGCGGGCGTGGCGCAGAACTTCTCAACGGAGGTCAGGACGCGCATTGCAGCGATCGATGCGGGGTAGGGCGAAGCATCCGATTTCGAGAGCGGTCCGACCGCAATCCGCTCGATGCGGCCGAAATTGCCGGCTGCATCCTGGGCCACCGTCAGGAAGGTTCCCTTCTGGTCAGCGGGGAAGAGCAGCAGCGGGTAGAGCTCGTTCTTGATGGTCGCGCCCGTCGCTACATTCGTCAGAATCGTTGTCAGCACCTCCTCTTCGGGGTATTGCTTCGTATCTGTATAATCGGAGGTTGCGCAGAGGAAGTACCAGTTGGCCGTATCGGTGTTGGGCTGAATCTTCAGGTCCAGCACCAGCAGGTTCTGCCCTACATAGCTCTCCAGTCCCGGCGTCGAGGCGGCTACCTCGTCGCAGTCGTAGAAGGTGACCATTTCGACCGTGGCCAAAGCGGACGAAAGTGTTGCCTGAGGGGTTGTGAAGGGCTCGCCCGTGAAGACATTCCCGGCCATCGTGCCGTCGAGGTTCATGCAGACGGCGAAGGGGGTGTATTCGGTCTCGGGGGTGAGGATCCCGTTCAACGCCTCCGGTCCGTAGGAGAGTTTCGCCTCACCTCGGGTGCAGAAGCTGCGCACGATGGTTTCGATGGAGTACCCCTGCTGTCCGTAGACGGTGAAGATCTCTTTCAGATAGGCGCTGATGGTCTCTTTCTCCGATCCGTATTGGGTGAATATCTCGGAGGGCAGAATCTCGTACCAGTACAGAACGCTGGGATCGCTGGGGGTGACGGTGATCTCCGCACCGCGTGCGGTCAGCCGGTCGGGGTTGACCGTAAACTGGAAGGTCGTCTGGGTCGGGTCACCGGCCGGAAGGGTCTTGAAACGGGACGATTCGATGCTGGTGGTTCGACCGGCCTCGTATCCGAAGACGACGATCGTGTAGTCCGTGTCCGGTTCAAGCAGATTGGTATAGGTGAAGGTCTGTTTCCCCGTGTAGATGTCCGAGTATCCCGTGTTCAGCAGGAGTCCCATCTCTTCGATATAGGTCTCGGCCAGCTCCTCGGGCGTTCCTTGCTCGGAGGTGGTCATGAACCAGGTGTAGGGGTCCTGGTTGGTGGTCAGAATGGTAATCTCGGCCGAAGCGAAGGAGATCTTCTCTTCGGGAATCTGAATGGTGAACGTGTTGAGCGAAACGGGGGTCTTCATGCTCTCGAACGTGTAGTCGGTCACCTCGGAGATGGGGTTGCCCTGGGGGTCGATTGCCACGGCCAGCAGGTGATAGGTGGTCGATCCGAAGAGACTCTGAATGGTGTTGGTGAAGGTCCCCTCGTGGGAGATGTCAGCCACGGCCTCGGCATGGTTGAATCCCTCCTCCTGTATGCCGTATTCGATGTCCTTCTTCAGGAAGGTGCCCAGCACCTTGCTTTTCTCGTTGCCGGCGGCGGCAAACTCTTTCTCCGTTGCACGGCACCAGTACCATGTCTGCCCCTCGATCGAGGGGATGATGGTGATATCGGCCGTGTTGGGCTTGAGAGGCACCACCTCAAAGGTGAAATCCATGTCGATCTTTTCGTCCGTGGGTGGCGTGGGCGGCTCTTCCTGTGTGTTCGTATCCTTGCTGCAGGCACAAAGCAGCAGCATTCCCGCTATAAGCAGGATTGTATATAGGTTTTTTGTTTTCATCTGTTATGTGTTTCGTATGTGGATAAAACTTTCAGCCGTCACGGCGGACGGCTGAAAGCATCGGGGTTGTTACAACGCCGTAAATCCGTCCATCGGACCGACGTAGTCGCCTACGACCTTGATCTTGTGTCCCACAGGGGCTACGAAGAAGCCCTCGAAGTGCAGTGTCCAGTCTTGGGTCGAGGAGTCGTACGAGAGTTTCAGATCGCCCTCCATGAGCAGATAGGGGACAACGGGATCGTCGAGTTCGTCACCGAGGGTTACATAGGAGTATACGGGAATGAACTCGATCTGTGCGGGGTCGAATCCTGCCGCAGAGGCATCCGAAGCCGTATTGCGGAAGTATAGGCGCATGTTGACCTCGCCCTTCGTGTCGGGCTGCAGGTCGATGCGTCCGATGTACGAGCGCTCATATCCCTCCAGCTCGGAGGAGAATCCGTAGGAAACGACGGCCGGAGTGTTCGAGTAGGTATCCTGCCATACGTAGTATTCCTCGTCATCATCGGGATTCGGATCCTCGCCGCTCATGCCGTCGATCTTACCCTGGTACGAGCCGGTCAGAGTGCCGCCGTAGACGATCTCTTTCATCAGATTCTCGGCATAGAGCAGGTCGTAGGAGTCGCGGGCGTCGATGGTGATGGTGTACTCTTCGCCGGTTACCTCAACCTTGACCGTTCCGCTCTGGTAGCCGATCTCGGCCGGAGCGAGCGATCCGTCAACATACAGGGGGGCGTCCTGAAGATAGGCTT
The DNA here is from genome assembly GCA_963926835.1 of Rikenellaceae bacterium. GTDB lineage: Bacteria > Bacteroidota > Bacteroidia > Bacteroidales > Rikenellaceae > Alistipes. The sequence continues at coordinate 41,917 of CAWUYY010000035.1, forward strand.
TGACCAGAGAGACGGTCCCGACCTCTCCGGTTGAGGCAATCGGGTAGTTGCTCGCTTGCAGATTCTCCGTTTCGGAGCAGAATACCAGAGAGAGCTGACCCAGTTCGGGGAGAGCCGAACTGCGCAGCGGAATCTGAATGGTACCCGCCTCGGCATCCCATTTGGCGCCGCCGGTCTCGTCGAAACTTATGTCGTTGATCGAGTAGCCTTTCAGCTCGACTTCGTTCTCCAGCGTGCCCGTGAAGGTACCCTTGAATTTAGTCTCGCTCTTGGAGAGTGTACCCGAAACGGTGAGGAGCACTTTCCCCTCCGTTCCTCGCTCGATCTTGACCATCGAGCCGGCCGGCAGGTTGTCGTCGATGTCGCTGTCGCCCTGCATGTCAATCAGATAGGCCGGAGACAGGGTCTTGTACATTCCTTCGGTCAGCAGGCGGCTATTGTTCTGCAGCGCGCCGTTGTTCTCCAGTCCCTCGATCTTGATCTGGGTCTGGTAGATCTCCGTATTCTCCGATTCGTACAGGTTGATCATCAGCATGCCGTTGGGAAGATAGAGCAGCTGCCCGGTCTTGAAGGCCACTTCGGTCGTTCCCGGAGTGGGGGTCTCGTTCTTTTTCGGGGTGAGTTCCAGTTTGTTGGATACGGTGCTGCCGCTCGGGTTGGCTGCCGCCGCGATGATGGCATAGGTCGCTTCGTCTTCTACGGCAATGCGTACGGGGATATTGTCGTTGCCCGAAATCTCAAGTTCGGTTCCCTGGGCGAAGATCTCATCCGCGGAGGTCGGAAGAGCCTGCTCGGCATTGATACATACATAGGCGCAGCGTTCTGCGTGTTCGGTCTGTACGGTGAAGTTCAGGGCCCCGATCTCGCTCTCCTGTGCCGTGAGCTGAATGGAGGGTTCCTGTACAGAGGGTTCGGTAGTCTCTTCGTTGCTGCATGCGGAAAGCATGGCGGCCAGGGTTAGCCCGACAAGGGATAATCTCAAGCTGGTAAAATTCATCATGGTGTAAAAAATTAGGGAGGTTGTTAGATAATGATAAAACGAATATACGGAAAATTTTTTACTAAAACAACACTGCCACTTCGTATCGGGCTTTTTTTTACACCTTGCTATTGCCGCATCCTTGCCTCTCACTATCTTTGTAGAAGATAGGATGCGGCTCGGACAAATTTGCAAACGAGTTTGCATTTGCCTCTTGCCTTTCACTATCTTTGCAGTAGTGGGTATGGCTTTGCGAATTGATTCATCCGATTTTTGATCTATTAAATATATGAATATCGTTTTGATTGTAATTGCAGTGCTGCTGGCGGTGGCTTGTTTCGTCCTGGTGATGAGACTTCAGACACTGCGTCGTGAGAAGAGGCAACTGCTCCTTGACCGGGAGGCTGCACAGACGGCGCGCCAGGCTGCCGAGCAGCGGTGTCAGAACTCCGAGATGGAGGTGCGCACCTGGGTTGAACGGGGAACGTTGGCTCAGGCTCGTTTGGAGGAGGCCGAGCGTCGGCTCTCCGAGGAAAAGGCGGAGCGTGAAAAGATGGAGGAGCGCCTGCGCGAACAGTTCAAGAATCTGGCTAACGACATCCTGGGCGAGCAGTCGCGCAGTTTCAAGGAGACCAACCGGGAGGCGCTCGACGTGCTGCTCAAACCTTTTCGGGACAACATCACCGAATTCCGCGAGCGGGTCGAGAAGATCCACTCCCAGGAGAATGAACAGCGGGGTGCGCTGCGCAACGAGCTGGAACGGCTGATGGAACTCAACCGCCGCATTACGACCGAAACGACCAACCTGACCAACGCGCTGCGGGGAAACTCGAAGGTGCAGGGCGACTGGGGCGAGATGATTCTCGATACGATCCTCGACAATTCGAACCTGGTGCGCGGAATTCACTATCAGACGCAGCAGAATCTGAAGGACGAGGCCGGAAACAACCTGCGTCCCGATGTGGTGCTCTTCCTGCCCGAGGGGAAGCGGATCGTCATCGATTCGAAGGTGTCGCTGACGGCATTTGTCGAGTATGTGGGGGCGGAGGATGAACTCAAGCGGCGTCAATTCCTGGCTGCCCATGTGGCTTCGGTGCGCCAACACGTGACCGAGTTGGGACGCAAGGAGTACCAGCGGCTGCTTGAATCGCCCGATTTCGTCATTATGTTCATCCCCAACGAGCCGGCCTTCCTGGCCGCCTTGCAGAGCGATCCTTCGATCTGGGCCGATGCCTACGACAAGAAGGTGATCATCTCTTCGCCCACAAACCTCTTTGCTTTGCTTAAATTGGTCGATGACCTGTGGAAACGCAACGCCCAGAACAAGAATACGGCCGATATCGTAACCTACGGCACGAAGCTCTACGAGCAGCTGGTCGCTTTTACGGCTTCGCTCGAAGGGGTGGGGCAGGCGCTCGATACGGCCCGCGACAAGTACAACGACGCCTATAAACGGCTCTGCACCGGAAACGACAACATCGTCCGCTCGGGCGAACGTCTCCGCAAGTTCGGTCTGACGACCAAGAAACGCCAGTCGGCCCGCACTCTGCAGGCGGCCGATCTGCCCGAGGAGGAGTCGCAGGACGAGGTCAAGAAAATAGGGAACGATCCGGCGTGACGGATCGTTCCCTTGTTTTATAGCTTCTTTTCGAATCGGAGCGTGCATCGCCCGCTTCGCTGCTCGTCTTCTCGTCGCGGCCGGACTCCTGTCTTCTGATACCCGGCTCCCCGGAAGAGGGCCAGACTTGCCTCGTTGTCGGAGAAGATCTCGCACCAGAGCCGTTCAAGCTGCAACTCTCTTTGAGCGTACTCTTCCAGAGCTTCCAGGGCCTGCCGGGCATATCCCCGTCTTCGTTGAGCGGGGTCGTAGACCAGAATCCCCACTCCGGCCTTGCGCCGGTGTGGGTCGAACTCGAAAAGATCGATTGTTCCGACCACCTCGTCCTTTTCGTTCTCGATCATCCAGCGCTGTTGCCCGCAGCGGTGGATCCCTTCTTGCTGCCGGAGGATGAACTGTTCGATCTCCTCGCGGGTGAAGGGACGTACGGTCCCGCTCACCTCCCAGAGCGCCGGGTCGTTCTCCCATCGCAGGAGCAGTTCTGCATCCTCCGGCCTTGTCGGCCGCAGCCGACAGGCGTGAGAATTGCCACCCATTACGCCAGTCCGAGAACCTGATTGCGGATCAGCATGGCAGCACCCCAGGCGCTGGCCGACTGTCCCATCTTCGAGAGACGGAACTTCGTATCCTTGTAGACCAGGTTGAGCGAGTATTTGTTGGTGGCCGACTTGAGGGGCAGCATCAGATAGTCGCCCGCCTCGGCCAGGTTGCCGCCGACGATCACCGCCTCGGGGTTGAACGTGTTGATCAGGAAGGCCACCGCCTTGCCGGCCTTCTCGCCGACCTCCTCGATCAGCTCGATCGAAAGGTTGTCGTCGTGCTTGGCCGCCTCGATGATGTCGTCGATGCGGATCGGTTCGTGGGCGTTGTACTTCTCCCGCAGGATGGTATTGACACCCTGGCTCACCAGTTTGCGGAACTTCTCTTCGATGGCGATACCCGACACCTCCGTCTCCAGACAGCCCTTCTTGCCGCAGGCACAGATGATCTCGTTGTCGAAGAAGGGGATGTGGCCGAATTCGCCGGCGAACCCGCTCTTGCCGTAGTAGAGTTTGCCGTCCATGACGATGCCGATGGCCAGTCCGCGGCCCATGTGCAGGTAGAGCACGTCCCGCTCGTTCTGCGATTTGCTGGTGGTGTACTCGGCGTAGCAGCGGGCGCGGGTGTCGTTCTCAAGCAGAACGCGGATGCCGATGCGGTTTTCGATGATCTGGCTGAGCGACTCCTCGCATGAGGTGAAGTAGCGGTAGCTGCGGCCCGTGGCCGGATTGACACGTCCGCTGATGCTGACACCCACACCGAGGATCTTGTTGCGGTCCACGCCGCACGTGTCGATGAACTCCTCGATCTTCGAGCAGATCTTTTCGAGGCATTGGGGGCGGTCCTGCAGTTCGAAGTCGGGACAGGTCTCCTCCTTGACGATGTTGTTTTGCAGGTCGGAGATCAGAAACGACATTTCGTCGCGTCCGATATTGACGCCCGCGAAGTAGATTGCCGAACTGGCCAGTCCGAATACGTTCGGACGACGGCCGCCCGGAGTTTCGACCTTGCCCAGGTCGGTCACAATGTTTTCGTTGACCAGTTCCTGCACCAGTTTGGTGATGGTCGGTACGCTGATATGCAGCTCCTTGGTCAGCTCCGAGAGCGTGCATTCGCCATTCAACGCCATGTGGGCGATGATATTGCGTTTGATGATGTTGTTCTTGTGCGAAATCCCCTTCAGGTTTTCGGATTCCTGCCGGTTGAAAAATTCGGTTAATGAGGCCATAGCGCAAAAAGTATCTATTTTAGTGCAATCATCGCAAATATAATAATATATTAATGAAATTTGAACTTTTTGCGTCGGGAATATGTGAAAAAATATAAAAAACAACAACGGGGCGGTCTTTTTGAACCGCACCCGTTGTTGGATAAACTGTCTCCGAAGAGGTTAGAGCGTTGATTTTGACTCTGCTGCAGCCTCCGGATTGACTTTCTTGATCAGACCCTGAAGAACGGTGCCGGGGCCGAGCTCGGTGAATTCGGTGATGCCGTCGGCCAGCATGTTCTTGACGATATAAGTCCAGCGAACCGGAGCGGTCAGCTGTGCGATCAGGTTGGCCTTGATCTGAGCCGGATCGGTGTGGGGTTTGGCATCGACGTTCTGATAGATCGGGCATACGGGGGTCTGGAAGGGGGCGTCGTTGATCGCCTTCTCGAGCTCCTGTTTGGCCGGCTCCATCAGGGGCGAGTGGAATGCACCGCCGACGGGCAGACGCAGGGCGCGTTTGGCACCGGCAGCCTTCAGCTTCTCACAGGCAGCGTCGACCGCCTCGACCGAACCCGAAATTACCAGCTGTCCCGGGCAGTTGTAGTTGGCTGCCACTACGACACCCTCGATCTCCTGGCAGGCCTTCTCGACGGTCGGGTCGTCCAGACCCAGGATGGCTGCCATCGTTCCGGGCTGCATTTCGCAGGCCTTCTGCATGGCCATGGCACGTTTGGAGACCAGACGAAGTCCGTCCTCGAACGACAGGGCGCCGGCTACAACCAGTGCCGAGAACTCTCCGAGCGAGTGTCCCGCTACGGCGTCGGGTTTGACGTTCAGGGCTTTTGCCAGAATTACCGAGTGCAGGAAGACGGCCGGCTGAGTCACTTTGGTCTGTTTGAGCTCTTCGGCCGTACCGCTGAACATGATGTCGGTGATGCGGAATCCGAGAATCTCGTTGGCCTTCTCGAAAAGTTCTTTGGCCTCCGGTACGTTGTCGTAGAGATCTTTGCCCATGCCTACTGCCTGGGCTCCCTGACCGGGGAATACGTATGCGTGTTTCATAACGTGTGTATTAATTGTTTGGTCTATATTCCCATTTTCGGAACGAGCGGATTTACGGTTGTGAATCACACTCTTGTCGGCGGCAAAGATACGAATTCTTTTTTATTTGGGAGCGGATCGCGCCTCGAAGTGGGGCGGCCGGCGGAACGGTTAGAATGATTGTGAGGGATAACGATTGTATAGTCAGTAGTTTATGTGCAGCATCCCTCCGCATGGTTCCGACCCTGTCATCTGCCCCTTCCCGGGAGGAGAGGTCGCCGAGTCCGAAAAAGCAGATCCCCGAACTCCGTGCGGGGTTCGGGGATCCGAGGGTGGAAACGCTCTTTCGATTACTCTTCGATCATCTCGAAAGCGTCCTTGTAGAGACCGCAGAGCGGGCAGGTCCAGTTATCCGGGATCTCGTCGAAGGGGGTGCCGGGTGCGATGCCGCTCTCCGGATCACCCTTTTCGGGATCATAGACGTAGTCGCAGGCCGTGCAGCGGTATTTGCGCGGGAAACAGCGGTCGGCCACCTTCTCCCAGTCGATCAGCTCCCAGAAGGCCTTGATGAAGTCGGCGCGGCGGTTGCGGTAGTCGATGTAGTAGGCGTGCTCCCAGACGTCGATGGTCATCAGCGGGCGCAGCCCCTTGGTCATCGGGTTGCCGGCGTTCGACTCGGCGATGATCTGCAGTTTGCCCTCCTTGTCGGTAACGAGCCAGGTCCAGCCCGATCCGAAGAGTCCGGCAGCGGCAGCGGCGAACCGCTCCTTGAAGGCCTCGACCGATCCGAAGTCGCGGGTCAGCCGGTCGGCCAGTTTCTGCGGCATCGGTTTCTGGGCGGGGGTCAGCATCTGGAAGAAGAAGGTGTGGTTCCAGGTCTGAGCGGCGTTGTTGAAGATGCCGCCGTCGGCCTTTTTCACGATCTCGTCCAGCTGCATGGTCTCGTACGGGGTTCCAGCGATCAGACGGTTCAGGTTATCTACATAGGTCTGGAGATGTTTGCCGTAGTGGTACTCCAGCGTCTCTTTGCTCATCTTGGGAGCGAGTGCCTCCATTGCGTAGGGAAGCTCAGGCATTTGATGTGTCATCTTTTTTCGGTTTAGTAGGGTTTGTTTGAATATTTACTTGTTATTGATAAGCGGAATGCATGCCGGTCAATTGTTTACCAGTACGTATCCGTTCAGATAGGCGGCCAGAAGGATCCACAGCAGATAGGGGACGAAGAGCCATGCGGCGGCACGGTCGCGACGGGCTGCCAGGACGATATAGAGGATCACCAGCAGGTTGAGCGCCACGATGTCGATGAAACCGACAAGGGGGTTGCGGAAGTAGAAGAAAAAGATGCTCCAGAGGAAGTTGAGGATCAACTGGGCCACCCAGAGCGAGATGAGCCCCTTGCCCTCTCCGCGGGCCATCAGCCGTCCGAGCGAGAGACCCATGCAGAGATACAGGATGCCCCAGGCGATCGGGAAGGCGATGTTGGGAGGGGTGAGAGCCGACTTGTTCAGCAGCGGATACCACTCCGTGAGGGCGGACGACTGGAAGAGACTTCCGACATATCCGATCACCAGACAGAGCAGGACCGGAAACAGATAGGTAATCACTTTTTTCATAGGCTACGGTTTTCGCAAAAATAAGCAAGAACAGTGCAAAAATCGTTGTTCGGGCTCCGATCCTGAAAAAAAATTGTATTCGACCGGGCTTGCGGAGCGAAACGGTCGCAATTTTGTTAGCTTTGTATGACGTATTATGTTCATTGCCTATGATGAAACGTCTACTCTTCGCATTTATTCTGTCTGTATCGTTTTTTTGCAACGCATTTGCCGCTGCGGAGGGGTATCCCGTGCGAGGTCGGGTGATCGATCACCTTTCGCGTCAGCCGATTGCATACGCGGCCGTCTATATCGACGGACAGCCCGACCGGGGAGCCACCACCGACTCCCTGGGACAGTTCGTGATCGAACGGGTGCGCCCGGGCATCTATCGGCTCGGGGCCTCGTACATCGGTTACAAAACGGTCGTAACCCCCGAATACAGTGTCTCGGCGACCACGCCGTTCATCGAGATCGAGATGGTGGAGGATCCGACCCAGATCGAGGCGGTGACCGTGACCCTCTCGAAATTCCGCCGTACGGCCGAGGCCCCCATCAGCCACCAGGTGATCGGGCTGCGCGAGATCGAGAAGAGCCCCGGTTCGAACCGGGACATTTCGCGTATCGTGCGCTCCTATCCGGGTGTCTCGTTCTCTCCGATCGGCTATCGGAACGACCTGATCGTGCGGGGCGGCGGTCCTTCGGAAAACCGCTTCTTCATGGACGGGATCGAGATCCCGAACATCAACCACTTCGCCACGCAGGGGGCATCGGGCGGCCCGGTGAGCATCGTGAACTCGGATCTGGTGCGTGAGATCAACTTCTATACCGGATCCTTCCCGGCCGACCGGGGTGGTGCGTTGAGTTCGGTGCTGGACTTCCAGCTGCGGGACGGCGACCGCGAGAAGCAGACCTTCAAGGCGACGCTCGGAGCCTCCGAGGTCTCGCTGAGCGGCAGCGGACACATCGGCGACAAGACCACTTACATCTTTTCGATCCGCCAGTCCTACCTGCAGTTCCTCTTCAAGCTGCTTGGACTGCCCTTCCTGCCCAACTACATCGACGGTCAGTTCAAGGTCAAAACCCAGTTCTCGGAGCGGGACGAGTTGACGGTGCTCGGTCTGGTGGGCATTGACAACATGCGGCTCAATACGGACGAGAAGGGGGAGGAGAACGAGTACCTGCTCAGTTACCTGCCCCGCATCTGGCAGGAGACCTTCACCGTCGGAGCGGTCTACCGCCACTATGTCGGCCGCCACGTGCAGTCCGTCTCGTTAAGCCATACCTATTTAAATAACCGCAACCTGAAATACCGCAACAACGACTCCTCGAGCGAGGAGAACCTGATGCTTCGCCTGCGTGGCGTGGAGCAGAAGAGCACGCTTCGGGCCGACAACCGCTCGTTCCTGGGGCGATGGACCATACGCGAAGGTGTCGAGGTGAGCTACATGACCTACCACAACCGCACCCTCGAACGCGAATATCAGGAGCAGGAGGCTCAGCTGCTCGACTATCGCACCTACCTGGGCTTTGTCGGCTGGGGCGGATTCGTCAGCGCCGACTACACGTCGGCCAACAACCGCCTGACCGTATCGCTCGGCGTGCGGGCCGACGGCAGCAGCTACTCCCGCAAGACGGCGAAATTCTGGAAACAGCTCTCGCCGCGCGCTTCGGTTTCGTATGCCCTCAGCGACGGATGGTCGATCAGCGGCAGCACCGGCCTCTTTTACCAGCTGCCTCCCTACACGGCCTTGGGCTTCAAGAACAACGACGGGGTACTGGTCAACAAGGATCTGGACTACATGCGTGTCTTCCAGAATGCGGTCGGCATCGACTGGCGGCTGCGGGATCGGCTGGTCGTCTCGCTCGAGGGATTCTATAAATACTATACCGACATTCCGCTCTCGGTGGCCGACGGTATCCCCCTCACCTGCAAGGGAAACGATTACGGAACCTACGGCGACGAGCTGCTCGTCTCGTCGGCGCAGGGACGCGCCTACGGCGTCGAGTTGATGGCCCGCTGGCAGTTGCCCGACCGGTTCAACCTGGTCGGATCGCTGACCCTCTTCAAGAGCGAATATCGCCGCGACAGCCGGGCCGACTACATCGCCTCGGCCTGGGACAACCGCTTCGTGGCCAACATCAGCGGCACGTACGATTTTTCGCGCGGATGGAGTGCCGGCTTCAAGGTAAGCGCCCTGGGCGGTGCCCCCTATACCCCCTACGATGTCGAGAAGTCGTCGCTGGTCGAGGCATGGGATGCGCAGGGCCGCCCCTATTACGACTATGCCCGTTATAACGAAGGGCGGCTGGAGTCGTTCGTGCAGCTTGACCTGCGGGTGGACAAGGTCTTCTACTTCCGCCACTGCACGCTCGGTATCTACGTTGATCTGCAGAACGTGACCTTCAGCAAACTGCGCCAGCCCGACGTGCTGATGAGTACCGGTGTGATCGAGAACCCGACGGCTCCGCTGGCCGAACAGCGTTACCGGATGAAATACATAGCCCAGGAGAGCGGTACGCTGGTGCCGACGCTTGGTGTAACCATTGAGTTTTAGCGATGCGTAGGATGAAGAACAACCTGCTCAGCGAGCAACTGGCCTATACGGGCGACAGCAAGACACAGACCCATCTGCACCTGTGCAGCTACAACGCCGAACAGGTGCATACGACCTCGGGCGAGCGCTTCGAGCAGGTGAAGTCGGAGATCCTGCCCGGGGGAATCACCTGGCTGCAGGTGCACGGATTCGAGGATACGGAGTGTATCCGGGAGCTCTGCACCCACTTCGGGGTCGATTTCCTGATCATGTAGGATATTCTGAATACGGAGCTGTTGAGCAAGATCGAGGTGAACGACCGCTACAACCTGGTGCTGGCCAAGCAGATTGTCCGTACGCGACGGACGCATGTGGGAATTGTTCAGGGAGCCGATTTCGTGCTGACCTTCCAGGAACACGAAACCGATTTCTACGACGATGTGCTGCATGCCATCCAGAGCAATGTACTGAAGATCCGGCAGCATCCTTCCGACTATCTCTTCTCGGTGTTGCTGAACGGCCTGATGGCCAACTATATTTCGGTGGCGACGGCCATCTCCGACCGGCTCGAGGAGCTGGAGTCGACCCTGATGTCGGACTGTCCGCTGCACGACATCGGGGCACAGATTCAGGGGCTGCGGCGCGAATACATGGAACTCAAGCGCACCGTGTGGCCGTTGAAGGATCAGTACTCGCGTCTGCTGCATGCTGACTCCCCGCTGCTGCACAAGGCCAACCGTCCCTACTTCAACGACGTGAACGACCATCTGCTCTACGTAATTCAGAACATCGATACGTGCCGCGAGACCCTCTCTTCGTTGATGGATCTTTATATCTCGAACAACGACCTGCGGATGAACGATATCATGAAGCGGCTGACGATCGTGGCGACGATCTTCATTCCGCTGACCTTCCTGGTCGGGGTTTGGGGTATGAATTTCGAGTTCATGCCCGAGTTGAGGTGGCGCTGATCCGAGGCGGCGGATGTTGTGCCGGAGGGGGGGGCGGAATGGGAATCCGTTCTGATTTTAACCTTTTTTATGCCGAAAAGGTTGATTTTTCGCCGATTTTTCTTTTCTTTGCACCGATATTTTTCAGGGATGGCACCTGAGACCAGGGCCGACAACCGTCAAGGGTGCCGACCGCACACGATTTAAAATCACCTGCCATCGATGAAAAAAGTGCTTACATTCTCCATGCTGTTCGTCCTGGGACTTGTCGCCTCCCAGGTGTTGCCCGGTACGCTGGGCGAGCGCTATCCGACCTTTCAGGCCGGAGCGACCGCTTTCCTCTATATCTGTCTGTCGTATATCATGATCAATGTCGGTCGCGAGTTCGAGATCGACAAAAAACGGTGGAAAAGCTACGCCGAGGATTACTTCATTGCCATGGCGACGGCGGCCGTTCCCTGGCTGCTGATCGCCCTCTACTACATGTTCGTGCTGCTGCCGGCAACCTGGTGGGGGGATGGCGGGGCCTGGAAGGAGAACCTGCTGCTGAGCCGGTTCGCGGCGCCGACCTCGGCCGGCATCCTCTTTACGATGCTGGCGGCCTGCAACCTCAAGAAGAGCTGGATGTATCGGAAGATCCAGGTGCTGGCTATCTTCGACGATCTGGATACCATTCTGTTGATGATTCCGCTGCAGATCATGATGATCGGTCTGCGCTGGCAACTCTTCGTCGTTGTAATGCTGGTAGTCCTGCTCCTCTGGTTCGGATGGAAGCGGCTGAACCGGTACGATATCGGACAGGGGTGGCCGGCCCTGCTCCTCTGGTCGGTGGTCATCTTCGGAGCCACCCAGCTGATCTACCTGCTCTCGAAATACTATTACGGCGAGCAGGGGAGTATCCACATCGAGGTGCTCCTGCCTGCTTTCGTGCTGGGTATGGTGATGAAGCCGCAATACAACGATTCTTGGGCCGATCGCCGGGCCTCATCCGCCGTCTCGTTCCTGTTCATGTTCCTGGTAGGGTTGAGCATGCCGCTCTTTGTCGACATGGGCAGCGATGCAGCGGCCGCTTCGACCTCGGTCACGGCTTCGCAGCCCATGATGTCGTGGGGCATGATTGCCCTGCACGTGGTGGCTGTTTCGCTGCTGTCGAATGCGGGCAAGCTCTTCCCGGTCTTCTTCTACCGGGATCGGAAACTCTCCGAACGGCTGGCTCTGGCTGTGGGTATGTTTACCCGGGGAGAGGTGGGGGCCGGTGTCATTTTTATCGCCCTTGGATATAACATCGGGGGACCGGCACTCGTTATTTCGGTACTGACCCTCGTGCTTAACCTGGTGCTGACCGGCGTTTTCGTGTTGTGGGTAAAGCGGCTGGCTCTGCGGAGCTATGCCCCCGAAACGGTACACCATGAGTAATGAACTATAAAATTAAGGTATGGTTATGGAAGAGATGACAAAGATCGTCGAGCGGCTTCGCCGAAACGGATTCGAGGTGCTCCAGGCGGAAAGTGCGGCGCGTGCCGGAGAGATTATTCGCGAAAAACTGGCGCTTCAGCAGCCCAAGGTGGTCTCGTTCGGAGATTCGATGTCGCTCTATGCGACCGGTGTGGTCGACTGGCTGCGGCAGCAGCAGGAGTATCGGCTGATCGATACCTTCGAGAAGGGGGTCCCTTTCCGGGAGTTGATCGAGCGGCGGCGTCAGGCGATCCTGTGCGACACCTTCCTGACGGGAGTGAACGCAATCAGCACCTCGGACGGATCGCTGCACTGGCTCGATATGATCGGCAACCGCATCGTTCCCGTGGCCTTCGGCCCCAAACATGTCATTCTGGTGGCCGGTGTGAACAAACTGGTCGAGACACCGGAGGCGGCCTATGCCCGGATTCGGGAGATTGCCGCCCCTCAGAACGTGGCACGCCACGTGGGAATGAAGACTCCGTGTGCCGTGACCGGGAAGTGTCACGACTGTTCGTCACCCGACCGCATCTGCAACGAACGCCTCATCCTGCACAAATGTCATCCCCGGGAGCGTATCACGCTGATCCTGGTCGATGAGTCGCTCGGTCTCTGAACTGCCGGGGCCCGAGGTGCCGGGTTTGGGGCTTCGCTCTAAACTCTGAGCTCTGTTTCCGGGATTGATTTTCACCGTGTCGGACCGATCCGTACTTTCTTCAAAGAGCCGGATCGGTCCGTTTTTTTGCAGACTTCGATAACGGCTAAAAGAAGAAGGGTGGATAACCAAAGTTATCCACCCTTCCTGGTACCTCCTCAGGGGCTCGAACCCTGGACCCCAACATTAAGAGTGTCGTGCTCTACCAACTGAGCTAAAGAGGCGATTGCGAATGCAAAGGTAACTCCTTTTTTTAATTCTGCAAAAATTTTTGTTCTTTTTTTTGTTTGAGATGAAAAAATCTCCCCGGAGGGGGCGTAGGCGGAGTCTTGTGGATGGGGAAAGAGTACCGCTTTTGGCCTTAGAATAACGAAGCATGGTGCTCTCGGCTGATTTTATTGGGTGAAAAAGTTTTATTTTCCCCGAAAAAAAACTATCTTTACTCTGTTTTAGACCAAATATTTCCTTGAGAGTAAGGAAATATGGCCTTGAAAGAGGGTTCCGCAGGCTGTTCGTTTGCCGGAAATCTTGATGGATCCCTGCTAGAGTCTGACGAAAGACGGTATCTCCCCTTGTGCTGTGGTTGCATTCGAGAGAGTTTCGTATAGGTGGAATGCAAATAAAAAAGTCCTGTTTCGTCCGGAATTCATAATTTCGATTTTTTAGAGAAAAAACTACCAATTCACTTTATTATTAACCGAAGGGGACAAGAGTCGGCGAACGAGTCTTCCCCGGAAAAAACCACTTGTTATTATTTTATGAAAAAGTATTTTTCTTATGCGGCAGCGATCGTAGCGATGCTGGCGATGGTAGCAAGCACGG
>CAWUYY010000036.1:0-22864 GCA_963926835.1 Rikenellaceae bacterium
GGGATAGCGGCGGATGGGCGAGGTGAAGTGCGTGTAGTAGGGGAAGGCGAGGCCGTAGTGGCCGATGTTGTCGGTCGAGTAGTAGGCTTTGGCCATCGAACGTACGGCCAGGTTCGAGATGACGTTCTCCTCGAAGCGTCCCTTGACCTTGCCGAGCAGCTGGTTGATCTCCTTGGCAACGGCCCGTCCCTTTTGTGCCTTGAAGACGTAGCCGAATCGGAGGACAAACGTGCGGAACTTGTTCAACTTCTCCTCATCGGGGGCGTCGTGGACTCGATAGACCATCGTCCGCTGTACGTTGCGTCCGTTCTGCTTGCGGTGGCCGCAGAATTCGGCCACCCGCTTGTTGGCCAGCAGCATGAACTCCTCGATCAGTTGGTTGGCCTCCTTCTGCTCCTTGAAATAGACCCCCAGCGGTTTGCCCTCGGCGTCGAGTTTGAATTTGGCCTCTTCGCGCTGGAAGCTGACGGCTCCCCGGCGGAAGCGCTCGCGGCGCATCTTCTGGGCCATCTTGTTCAGGGTCAGGATCTCTTCGGCCAGGTCACCCTGCCCGGTCTCGATGATCTGCTGCGCCTCGTCGTAGTTGAAACGACGGTCCGAATAGATGACCGTGCGTCCGAACCATTCGTCGAGAACCTCACCGTTCTCGTTTAGGTTGAAGACGGCCGAGAAGCAGAGTTTCTCTTCGTGGGGACGGAGCGAGCAGAGATCGTTGCTCAGCTTTTCAGGCAGCATCGGGATGGTCCGGTCGACCAGATAGACCGAGGTGCCCCGCTCCTGAGCCTCGTTGTCGATGATCGAGCGCGGTTTCACGTAGTGCGTGACGTCGGCGATGTGGATGCCGACCTCCCAGACACCCTCCTTGATCTTGCGGATCGAGAGGGCATCGTCGAAGTCCTTGGCATCGGCCGGGTCGATCGTGAAGGTGGGCGCCTTGCGCATGTCGCGGCGCTCGGCATAATCCTCCTTGGTAATTTCTGAGGGGATCTTCTCTGCGGCATCCTCTACATTCTTTTCAAAGCGATAGGGGAGACCATATTCGGCCAGGATAGCGTGCATCTCGGTGTTGTTCTCGCCGGCCTTGCCCAGCACCTCGACCAGTTCGCCCGAGGGGCTCTTCGAGCCGAGCGGCCAGTCGGTGATGCGGATCACGACCTTGTCGCCGTCCTCGACCGTCTGGTTGTCTCTCTTCGCCAGGTAGACATCCATCGGCAGACGGCGCGGATCCATCTTGACGAAGATATAGTGGTCGCTCACCTGGGCAATGCCCACATAGGGTTTGCGGCTGCGTTCGATGATGCGGGTGATCTCGCCCTCGAGCGAGCCGTGGCGCGAGTGGCGGGTGATGACGAACTCCACCTTGTCGCCGTTCAGGGCGTTGGCCGAGTTGCGCTGGCTGACGTAGACGTCGCTGTCGACCTGATCCGACTTGACGTACATGGCCCCTGTCGAAATCATGTCGACGACGCCCTCCATGTGGGGACGCTCGCGGCGGCTCAGGCGGTACTTCTCGCGTCCGGCCTCTTCGATGGTTCCTTCGGCGAGCAGCTCGCGTACGATCTCCTGCGTGCGCCAGCGCCCCTCCTTGGTGGCTCCGCCCGATGCGGAGGCCAGATGCTTGAGCGAAAACTTGTTATCGGGGAATTCGCGGAATAGGTTGATGATCAGCGACGAGCGATCGGGAATTGCCGCTGCTTTCGATTGGTTCTGATCTTTCTTGCTCATGATTCGAAGCATTTGAGGGCGAGTCGGCTCATGAACCGGATGCCGGTTTCGATGGCCTTCTCGTCGGGGTTGAAGGTAGAGGTATGGACTTTCCCGGCCGCCTCTCCAACTCCTAAACGATAGAAGAGGGCGGGATAGTGTGTGCCGTAGAAGCCGAAATCTTCGGAGGTGGGGCGCAGGGGGAGCATGCGATAGGGGATCTGCTCCTGACGGGCCAGTTCGATGGCCCGGCGGGTCAGCTCCTCATCGTTCACCACGCAGGGGTAGCCCGGGGTGAATTGGACGCGGGTCTGCACGCCGTAGTGAGCGTCGTTTTCGCGGGTAAGCCGTTCGATCTCCCGTTTCAGATCGGTGCGCTCCTCTTCGTTGAAGATGCGCATGGTCCCCTCCAGATAGACGCGGTCGGGGATGACGTTGGTTGCACCGGGGGCCTCCACCTTGCCGATGGAGAGGATCCGCTCCGGGGTGTTGAGTCCCGTGATCAGCAGGATGAGTTGTGCGGCGGCACTGACCGTATCCTGATGCTCGGAGCGCATGGCTCCGTGCCCCCCCTTGCTGGTGAGATAGAAGCGCAGCTCGTCGTTCGAGGCCATGTACTTCCCGGCCCGGAAGCCAAGGGTTCCCGCGTCGAGCGAGGGTTCGACGTGCTCCCCGATGACAGCCCTGACGGTGTAGCCGTCGAAGGGGTTTTCAGCCAGCACGAGCGATGCTCCGCCGGGGTTCACCTCCTCGCCCGGCTGGAAGAGCCCGAAGAGGGTCCCCTCGAAGTCACGCTTGGCAGCCAGACGGAGCAGAGCCCCGTATACGACCGCCGCATGCATGTCGTGGCCGCATGCGTGCATCACCCCCTCCTGCTGCGAGCGCCAGGCCACGTCGGCCTCTTCGCAAATCGGCAGGGCGTCGATGTCGGCCCGCAGCACGACCGCCTGCGAGAGATCTCCGCGCCCCTCGATGCGGGCCAGCACGCCTGTTTTGGCGATCCGCCGGTTCGGAATGCCCGCCGCGTCGAGCAGCGAGCTGAGATAGCGGGCGGTCTGCTCCTCCTGGAACGAGAGTTCGGGATGGCGGTGCAGGTGGCGGCGCAGTTCGACGGGGGTTGTCAGCTTTGTTTCCATCTTTAAAATACGTTCATGGCGATTTTGCGGATGTTCTCCGTGCGTCCCATCGTGTAGAAATGGATGATGGGAACTCCGGCCGCCTTAAGCTCGCACCCCTGGGCGATGGCCCATTCGATACCCACCTCGCGAATGGCCTGAGTATCCTCGCCGCACTCCCTGATCGCCTTCTGGAGTGCCTCCGGCAGGCTGATGCTGAATACCTTGGGCAGCACGTACAGGTGCTTGGGCATCGAGATTGGCTTGATGCCCGGAATGATCGGGACGGTGATCCCGATGCGGCGGCAGCGATCCACGAAGTCGAAATATTTGGCGTTGTCGAAGAACATCTGCGTGACGATGTAGTCGGCGCCGGCATCCACCTTCTCCTTCAGGTGGCGCAGGTCGCTTTCGGCGTCGGGGGCCTCGAAATGTTTCTCGGGATAGCCGGCCACCCCGACCGAGAATTTCGAGTGGTGGCAGTCGGAGACCTCGCCGTCGATGAATTCGCCCCGGTTCATGGCCTGGATCTGGCGCACCAGATCCACGGCGTGGGCATGTCCCTGGGCATAGGGGATGAACTGCGGTTCGTTCTTGCGCTTGTCCCCCCGCAGGGCCAGCACGTTGTGCAGCCCCAGGAAATCCATATCGATCAACGAATCCTCGATGTCGTATTTGGACCATCCGCCGCAGATCAGATGGGGAACCACCTCCACGTCGTACTTGCGCCGGATGGCGGCCGAGATGCCGACTGTTCCGGGCCGGCGGCGCATGATGTGCCATTCGCGGCTGCCGTCGGGACGGATGTCCTCCTTGAGCGTTTCACGGTGGAAGGTGACGTTGATGTAGGCCGGATTGAACTCCATGAGCGGGTCGATCGCCGAGAAGACGCTGCCGGTCCCCTCGCCCTTGAGCGGCGGCAGCAGCTCGAAGGCGAATCGGGTTGTTTTCGAGGCCAGAGCCCCTTGTATGAGGTCTGTGATATTCATTACAGGTTGTTCGGTATCAGTTTCTTGATTGTCTCCACCTCCATCTTGCGACGCTTGGCGTAGTCGAGCAGTTGCTTGGTGTCGATGCGTCCGACCGAGAAGTATTCGGCATCGGCGAACAGCAGTCCGCAGAGCGCCTCCTCGGGGGTGATCATGAAGTTCTCGCCTAGTTTCATTCCGCTCACCTTCTCGACCGAGAGCAGGTCGAAGACTTCGCGTTTGAGCGAGTGGTCCGGGCAGGCCGGGTAGCCGAAAGCCATCCGTTTACCCCGGTATTGCTCCCGGATGATCTGTGCAGGGGTCGGGGCTTCGCCCGTTTCGTACCCCCACATCTGCCGGCGGATGAAGATATGTACCCACTGGGCCAGCGCCTCGGTCAGACGGTCCCCCAGCAGTTTGGCCAGGATGGCGTTGTAGTCGTCCCCTTCGTCGCGGAACTTCTTCTCCTGCTCTTTCAGTCCGATGCCGGCCGTGACGGCGAAGCAGCCGATGTAGTCCGTCTGTTTGGCCCGTTCGTCCACGACCAGATCGGCCAGACAGCGGGGTTTCTCCGCTCCGCCCGGAGCCTGGCTGCGCAGCATTGGAAGGATGGTCCTGCGCCCCTTCGTATCCGTTATGATGATGTCGTCGCCGTGGCTGACCGCCTCGAAAATGCCGGCTACCCCCTGCAGCGTGAGCAGCTTCTCTTCGCGGATTCGGTCGAGCAGCCGCTGGGCGTCGTCGCGGAGCTTGCGAGCCTCCTCACCGTGCTGCGGATGGTCGTAGATCTCCGGAACGCGACCCTTGAGCCCCCAGCCGAGGAAGAAGAAGTTCCAGTCGATGAGCGGCTCGACGTTGGCGATATCGACATCCGGGAAGACGATCCGACCTGCGTGGGCCGGAACGACGATCTGATCGGGCGACTTCTTGCGGCGCATCTTGCGCACCTCGACGATGGGCAGGATCGTGCGCAGCTCCTCCGTGCGGCGGTATTCGTCGCGCAGGGCCTGCTGCTCCTGCCGGACGCGGGCAATGTAGGCCTCGCGGTTCGGGCCGAGCAACTCGGCCAGAATCTTGCTGTTGCGGCTGGCGTTGTCGGCGTGGATCACCACGCCGGAGTAAACCGGAGCGATCTTGACGGCCGTATGGATGTCCGAGGTGGTGGCTCCGCCGATCAGCACCGGGATCTTCAGCCCCCGCCGTTCGAGCTCTTCGCATACGTGGATCATCTCCTCGAGCGACGGGGTGATCAGACCGCTCAGACAGATGGCATCGGCCCCCCAGGCCACCGCCTCGTCGATGATGCGCAGGCACTCGACCATGACGCCCAGGTCGCGGATCGTGTAGCCGTTGCAGGCCATCACGACGGCGACGATGTTCTTGCCGATATCGTGTACGTCGCCCTTGACCGTGGCGACAAGGATCTTGCCGGCACTCTTGGCCTCGGCCCCCTTGTTTTGTTCGATGTAGGGGGTGAGCGCTGCGACCGCCTTCTTCATGACACGGGCCGTCTTAACTACCTGCGGCAGGAACATCTTCCCCTGCCCGAACAGATCGCCCACCACCTCCATGGCGGGCATCAGCAGCTTGTCGATCACCTCGAGCGGCGATCCGAGCGTACGGTAACCCTCCAGTGCATCCTCCTCGATGTAGTCGGTGATGCCCTTGAGCATGGCGTGCTCGATCCGCTTGTCGAGCGGGTCCGAACGCCATGCATCCGGCTGACGAGTCTGGGTGGTTGCGCTCTCCTTGAGTTGCGAGGCGTAGTCCGAGAGTCGTTCGGCGGCATCGTCGCGGCGGCAGAGGATCACATCCTCGACCCGCTGGAGCAGCTCCGGTTCAATGTCGCTGTAGACCTGCAGCAGCTGCGGGTTGACAATGGCCATATCCATGCCCGCCTGGATGGCGTGGTAGAGGAAGACCGAGTGCATCGCCTCGCGCACCGTGTTGTTGCCCCGGAAGGCGAACGAGAGGTTACTCACGCCGCCCGACACTTTGGCATGGGGAAGGTGGCTCTTGATCCAGCGCACGGCCTCGATGAAGTCCCGGGCGTAGGCGTTGTGTGCCTCGATGCCCGTGGCAACGGCCAGCACGTTGGGGTCGAATATGATATCTTCGGCCGGGAATCCGTTCCCGGTAAGCAGTTTGTAGGCTCTTTCTGCCACCTCGATCTTGCGGGCGTAGGTGTCGGCCTGCCCCCGTTCGTCGAAAAGCATCACGACGGCTGCCGCACCGTAGCGGCGGATCAGCTCTGCGCGGTGCAGGAAACTCTCTTCGCCCTCTTTCAGAGAGATCGAGTTGACGATGCTCTTGCCCTGCGTGACGCGGAGACCCGTCTCGAGCACCTCCCATTTCGAGGAGTCGATCATGACGGGGACCTTGGCGATTTCGGGCTCCGACCCCATCAGGTTGAGGAAATCACGCATGGCGGCCGGCCCGTCGATCAGACCGTCGTCCATGCAGACATCCACGATCTGCGCTCCGGCCTCGACCTGGGCGCGGGCGACCGAGAGGGCCTCCTCGTAGTTCCGTTCGCGGATCAGCCGGGCGAATTTGGCCGATCCGGCCACGTTCGTCCGCTCGCCGATGTTGATGAAGTTCGCCTCGGGAACGATACGGAGCTGTTCGAGTCCGCTCAGACAGGTGATGTGGCGGGGCTGGGGCAGCGGACGCGGGGCATGTTTGCCGACGATCTTCGAGAGTTCGAGGATGTGTTGCGGCGTGGTGCCGCAGCAGCCGCCGACCAGGTTGACCAGTCCGCGCCGCATGTACTCCTCCAGATCGGCCGCGAACATCGCAGGGGTCTCGTCATACCCTCCCATGACGTTGGGAAGACCCGCATTGGGGTAGACCGCCACGCGGAACACCGCCACGGCGGCCAGCCGCTCCAGGTAGGGCAGCAGCGCCTTCGCTCCGAACGAGCAGTTGAGGCTGACGGCCAGCGGCTCGGCGTGTGCGATGGAGGTGTAGAAGGCCTCGACGGTCTGTCCGGCCAGCGTACGTCCCGACGAGGTGAGCGTTCCCGACACGATCATCGGGAGCTTCACGCCCCGCTCGGCAAAGAGGCGCTGGACGGCGAAGATGGCCGCCTTGGCATTCAGTGCATCGAAGAAGGTTTCGAGCATGATCAGGTCGACGCCGCCGTCCAGCAGTCCGAGCGCCTGGTCGTAGTAGGCTGCCGAGAGCTGTTCGAAGGTGAAGGCGCGGGCTCCGGGGTTGTCCACGTCGGCCGACATCGAGAGCGTATGGCTCGTGGGGCCCATCGAACCTCCGACAAAACGGGGCTTCTGCGGGTTGCGGGCCGTGAACTCGTCCGCTGCGGCGCGGGCGATCTGCGCTCCGGCCCGGTTGATCTCATAGGCCTCGCCCTCGAGCCGGTAGTCGGCCAGCGAGATGGCGTTGGCGTTGAACGTGTTGGTCGTAATGACGTCCGAGCCCGCCTGCAGGTACTTTTCGTGAATCTCCCGCACGACGTCGGGGCGCGTCAGGTTGAGCAGGTCGTTGCACCCCTTGAGCAGTGTCTCGCTTGCGGCGAAACGCTCGCCCCGATAGGCTGCCTCGTCGAGCCCGTAGCCCTGGATCATGGTGCCGAAGCCGCCGTCGGTCAGCAGAATCCGGGATTCGAGCTCCTGGTATATGTTCTTCATGTAAGTCACTTGTCCGATTTTTTGTGGTGTTATTGTTCGATCAGCTCGATCTCGAAGATCTTGTTCCAGTTCTTGCCCGTCACGAAGATACGGCCGGTCGCGGCATCGTAGGCAATGCCGTTCAGCACGTCGGTCGTCGCCGTAACATCCTCCTCGGAGAGCAGCCCCCGCAGGTCAACTACCCCCTCCACGCGTCCCGTCTCGGGGTGGATGATGATCAGCTGGTCGGTGAGGTAGACGTTGGCCCAGATCCTCCCGTCGATCCACTCCAGTTCGTTGACCATGCGGACGGGGGAGCCTTCGTAGGTGACCGCAATCTTTCCCTTTTCGGCGAAGGTCTCCGGGTCGAGGATGCGGATGTACTCCGAACCGTCGCTCATGTAGAGCCGTTCGCCGTCGGTGGTCAGCCCCCATCCTTCGCCCGTATAGGTGAACGTGCGGAGGACTTTGCCCGTTGCCGCGTCATAGAGATAGGCCTTGTTCTCCATCCAGGTGAGCTGGTAGATCTTCCCGTTCAGCAGGGCGATCCCCTCGCCGAACTCCGAGCGGGGCAGCGAGGCGACCACTTTGACCGCCCCCGTTTCGAGGTCGATGCGCTGCAGGCGCGAGTGGCCGTAGTTGCCGGTTCCCTCCCACATCACCCCGTCGGCGAACAGGAGCCCCTGGGTGTAGCTTTCGGTCGAGTGGGGGTGGGTGGCCACCACCCGGTAGGTATAGTTGCGCGGGGCTTCCGGCGTCTGCTGCGGGGTCGACTGCCGGGAGTTGGCCCTTCCCGAGCAGGCTGCCAGGAGAAGTCCCAGCAGGCCGATCCATAGGATTTTCTTCATTGCGGATAATATTTTGACAAAAATAGTGTTTTTTTCGCGAAAAGAGCCGACGGGGGCGGCGGTATTTGTGTTGCGGAGGGTACGGGACGGGACACAGCTCCCGTTTGTGGCCAGAGGATTGAGAATGCGGGAGCTCCGCTCGAGATTTATCGGTCGATTTTTGTTTCAATATGAATTATTTTGTACCTTTGGCGCTCCGATAATTGCAGACAAATATAAAACCATTATAGCAATATGAAAATCGTAAGAGAACAGCGAGAGCAGCACAGCTCGCTCATCAAGGTGACCGTAGGCGAACAGGATTACGGCGAGGCAGTCGAGAAATCCCTGCGCGAGTACAAGCGCAAGGCCAATATCCCGGGTTTCCGTCCCGGCATGGTCCCCATGGGCGTGATTCGTAAAATGTATGGCAAAGGGGTGCTGGCCGAGCAGGCCTACCGCACCGCTTCGGATGCCGTATTCGAGTATCTGCAGAAGGAGAAAATCGAGTATGTGGGCGATGTGATCCCTTCGGACGAGCAGGGTGCTTTCGATTTCGACAACAACACGGAGTTCGAGTTCGTTTTCGAGATCGGCGAGGCTCCCGAGGTGAAGCTCGAGCTCTCGGACAAGGATAAGATGACCTATTACAAGATCAAGGTCGAGAAGAAGATGCACGACGACTTCCGCACCAACTTCCTGCGTCGTTTCGGCCGTCTGGTCGATGCCGAGCAGGTTACCTCGGACGAGGCGCTCAACGTGACGCTCGACAACGGCGACATGAAGATCGAGGAGGCTTACGTGGGTCTGATCTCGATGAACGAGGAGGAGCGCAAGCCCTTCATCGGTCAGAAGGTCGGCTTCAAGACCAACGTGAACATCAACGAGCTCTACAAGACCCCCGCACAGCGTGCCGCCGTGCTGCAGGTGAAGGAGCACGAGCTGGAGGGTATCAAACCCGACTTCACGCTCGAGATCACCAAGATCCGCAAGTTCGCCGAGCCGGAGCTGAACGAGGAGTTCTTCAAGATGGCCTTCCCGTCGGGCAACGTGAAGAGTGCCGAGGAGTTCGAGAAGTTCATCGACGAGCAGATCGAGCGCGAGCTGCGTCGCGAGACCGACTATCTGTTTACGCTCCAGCTGCGTGACTACCTGCTCAAGAAGGCCAATCTGGAGATGCCGGCCGAGTTCCTCAAACGCTGGCTGTATGTGATCAACGAGGGCAAGTTCAGCAAGGAGGAGATCGAGAAGGACTTCGATCAGTTCCTCAAGCTCTTTACCTGGAACTACCTGCAGAAGTACTTCATCAAGGAGGACAAGCTCAACGTGACGGCCGACGAGGCTACGGCCGAGGCCAAGGCGCTGGCACAGGCTCAGTTCGCACAGTACGGCATGCCGACCGTTCCGGATGACATGCTGGCCGACTACGCCAAACGTATCCTCTCGGACAAGGATCAGGCTCAGAAGATCTACGAGAAGCTCTACGAGGACAAGGTGGTCGAGGATGTGAAGTCCAAGATCAAGGTGACCGAGAAGGCCGTCTCGGCGGACGACTTTGCTAAATTGGCCAAGGAGATTTAAGGGAGTCGAGAAAAAATCCCTTGTTTGATTGGAACTCCGCGGGTTTAATTTTTGCAATTATTCCCCGGAGTTCCTATTTTTAGAGACCTAAAGAACATTGTCATGTCTGAATTCGAGAAATATGCCCTGAAACATTGCGGCATCAGCAGCCTCAAGCTGCACGATTTCCGCTCGCAGTACGATGCCTACGTCTCGCCGACGATTATCGAGGAGCGCCAGCTCAACGTCGCCACGATGGATGTCTTCTCCCGCCTGATGATGGACCGCATCATCTTCCTGGGGGCACCGATCTACGACGATGTGGCCAACATCATCCAGGCGCAGCTGCTCTTCCTCGAATCGGCCGATCCCGAAAAGGACATCCAGATCTATATCAACTCGCCGGGCGGCTCCGTGACGGCCGGTCTGGGTATCTACGATACGATGCAGCTGGTGCAGCCCGACGTGGCGACCATCTGTACGGGGCTGGCCGCGTCGATGGGTGCGGTACTGCTGACGGCCGGTGCTGCCGGGAAGCGCTCGGCGCTGCCCCATTCGCGCATCATGATCCACCAGCCGCTGGGCGGCGCGCAGGGCCAGGCCTCCGATATCGAGATTACGGCGCGCGAGATCCTGAAGACCAAGCGGGAGCTGTACGAGATTCTCTCGAAGCATTCGGGTGTTGCGGTCAAGAAGATCGAGAAGGATGCCGACCGCGACTACTGGCTCTCGGCCGAGGAGGCACGCGCCTATGGTCTGATCGACGAGGTGCTGACCAGACGCGGATAGGGATCATACGGAGTTAAACGAAAGAAGAAACCATGTCGAAAGATCATAGAGAGGGACCGCGCGGCGGGGCGAACGATACGTGTTCGTTCTGCGGGGCGCGGCAAGAGGATGGAGCGATTCTGCTCAGTTCGTCGACCGGCTGCAACATCTGCAGCGACTGTATCGAGAAGGGCTACCAGATGCTGGTCGACAACCATGTGCTGATGCCGGCCGCGGCGGCCGGCCGGAAGGGTCGTCCGGCTACGCCCCTGCGTTTCGAGGAGCTGCTCAAGCCGAACGAGATCAAGGCCTTCCTGGACCAGTACGTCATCGGACAGGAGACGGCCAAACGATACATGTCGGTGGCCGTCTACAACCACTACAAACGCCTGCTCTGCGCCTCGAAACAGGACGAGGAGGTGGAGATCGACAAGTCGAACATTCTGCTGATCGGCCCCACGGGTACGGGCAAGACGCTCATGGCCCGCACGATCGCCAAGTTGCTGAAGGTCCCCTTCACGATTGTCGATGCGACGGTGCTGACCGAAGCGGGTTACGTGGGTGAGGATGTCGAGAGCATCCTCTCGCGGCTGCTGCAGGTGGCTTCGTACGACGTGCAGCAGGCCGAGCGGGGCATCGTCTTCATCGACGAGATCGACAAGATCGCCCGCAAGAGCGACAACCCCAGCCTGACGCGCGACGTCTCGGGCGAGGGGGTGCAGCAGGCACTGTTGAAGATCCTCGAGGGAACGGTGGTGAACGTCCCGCCCCAGGGGGGACGCAAACACCCCGAGCAGCAGTTCATCCAAGTCAATACGCGCAACATTCTGTTCATCTGCGGCGGTGCGTTCGACGGTATCGAGAAGAAGATCGCCCAGCGGCTCAATACCCGTGCGATGGGCTACGGGCGCGTGAATGCCGATCCGGTCGACCGCTCGAACCTGATGCAGTATGTCATGCCGCAGGATCTCAAGTCGTTCGGTCTGATCCCGGAGCTGGTGGGCCGCTTGCCGGTGATCACCTACATGGAGCCGCTTAGCCGCGAGGCGCTGCGCTCGATCCTGACCGAACCGAAGAATGCGATCATCAAGCAGTACGAGCGGCTCTTCGCCATGGACGGGGTGAAGCTCACCTTCCAGCCGGAGGTGCTGGACTACATCGTCGACAAGGCGATCGAGTACAAGCTCGGTGCGCGCGGATTGCGCTCGATCTGCGAGGCGATCATGATCGACCTGATGTTCGACATTCCGCTCTCGTCGCAGCAGTCGTTCGAGGTGACGCTGCCCTATGCCCGCGAGAAATTCGAGAAGAAGAATTTTTTAGGGCTCGGACAGGCCGGATAAGCCGATTTTCTGTAAATTTGTAAGCGCAACAAAAATCAACCAGACACATTCATAATAAAAATATCCTCTGTTTTATGACAACAATATCTGAAATCACGCGTGTGGCGGACAACATCCGCATCCTGGCGGCGGCCATGGTCGAAAAGGCTAAATCGGGGCATCCGGGCGGCGCGATGGGCGGCGCGGATTTCATCACGGTGCTCTACACCGAGTTCCTGCGTTATGATCCCGACAAGATGGATTATCCCTACCGGGATCGTTTCTTTCTGGATCCGGGACACATGTCCCCGATGCTCTACTCCGTATTGACGTTGGCGGGGAACTATTCGGTCGATGACCTGAAGAGCCTGCGCCAGTGGGGCAGCGTAACGCCGGGCCACCCCGAGGTGGACGTGCTGCGCGGGGTTGAGAATACGTCGGGCCCGCTCGGACAGGGTCACGCCATGGCTCTGGGCGCTGCGATCGCCGAGCGCTTCATGGTGGCCCGTTTCGGTGAGTGGCAGGCGCACAAGACCTATGCCTACATCTCGGACGGAGGCGTTGAGGAGGAGGTTTCGGCCGGTGTGGGCCGGATCGCCGGTCATCTGGGCATGAGCAACCTGATCATGTACTACGATGCGAACAACGTACAGCTCTCGACCAAGGTCGACGAGGTGGATACCGAGAATATCGCCATGAAATACGAAGCGTGGGGCTGGAATGTGCTCTCGATCGACGGACACGACATCGACCAGATCCGCGAGGCGCTGGTGGCTGCCAATGCCGAGAAGGAGCGCCCGACGCTGATCATCGGCCGTACGGTGATGGGCAAGGGGGCCGTTGCGGCCGACGGATCGAGCTTCGAGGACAAGGTTTCGACCCACGGTCAGCCCCTCTCCTCGGCCGGTGCCGACTTTGCGGCGACGGTGCGCAACCTGGGCGGTGATCCGGAGGATCCGTTCAAGATCTTCGGGGAGAGCCAGGCGATCTTCGAGGCGCGCCGGGAAGAGTTGCGCGCATGGGCCCGCAGCAAGCACGAGCAGGAGAAGACGTGGCGTGACCAGAACAAGGAGCTGGCCCGCAAGCTCGATCAGTTCCTCTCGGGCGAGGTTCCGGCGCTGGATTTCAAAAATCTGGAGGTGAAGGCCAATGCCGCTACCCGTGCGGCCTCTTCGACCGTGTTGTCGTACCTGGCCGAGAAGGTCGAGAACATGATTGTCTCCTCGGCCGACCTTTCGAACTCGGACAAGACGGATGGCTTCCTGAAGAAGACCAAGGCCTTCTCGCGGGGCGATTTCTCGGGCAAGTTCCTGCAGGCGGGCGTTTCGGAGTTCACGATGGCCTGCATCATGAACGGTATGGCGCTGCATGGCGGCGTGATCCCGGCCTGCGGCACCTTCTTCGTCTTCTCGGACTACATGAAACCGGTCGTGCGACTGGCCGCTCTGATGCGCCTGCACGTCATCTATATCTGGACACACGATTCGTTCCGCGTGGGCGAGGATGGTCCTACGCACCAGCCGATCGAGCATGAGGCTCAGATCCGTCTGATGGAGCACCTGAAGAACCATCACGGCGAGCGTTCGATGGTGGTGCTGCGTCCGGCCGACGGAGACGAGACCGTCATGGCCTGGAAGCTCGCCCTCGAGGAGCATCGTCCGGTGGCGCTGATCCTTTCGCGTCAGGACATCAAGACCCTGCCGGCACTCAAGCAGAACCGCCGCGAGGAGGCTGCCCAGATCTCGAAGGGTGCCTACATCGTGGCCGATGTGGCCAAGCCGAGCGTGGTGATGCTCGCCTCGGGTTCCGAGGTGGCTACGCTGGTCGAGGGGGCCGAACTGCTCAAGGGGGAGGGAATCCCCGTGCGCGTGGTAAGCGTGCCGAGCGAGGGTCTCTTCCGCGATCAGCCCAAGTCCTATCAGCAGAGCGTACTGCCGCAGGGCATCGCCCGTTACGGAATGACGTCGGGACTGCCCGTGACCCTGCTGGGGCTGGTCGGCGAGAACGGCCGGATCCACGGTCTGGATCACTTCGGTTATTCGGCTCCCTACAAGGTGCTCGACGAGAAGTTCGGTTTCAACGGCCAGACCGTTTGCGAGGAGGTAAAACAGCTGCTCGGCAAGAAGTAACCGTTCTTAATGGATAACAAAAGATAGCCCGGCTTCGAAAAGCCGGGCTATCTTTTTATAGGAGGGGGCTAAAGGCCCTTCTTTTTGTGAAACAGGGGGGTGATGTCGCTCATCTTCCCCTGCTCGATGCGATAGAGACGCTGGTTGGTGGTCTCGGAGCGCAGTCCCCCGAGCCGCTCCACGTAGGGGCCCAGCTTGATGAAGTCGAAGTTGGAGAGTTCGATTCCCGCGGCCAGATCGGAGCAGCCCGAATACCATCCGTTCTTCAGCCGTCCGCCGAGCTGTCCCCGCAGCCAGGCGCACAATTCATTTACCCGGCCGGGATCTCCGTCTCCGCCCATGAAACAGACGCAGGTGACGGCCGCTCCGTAGTCGGCGAGTAGCCCCGCGAGCAGCTCCTCGTCCAGCGGCTGTCCGACCGGCTCCCGCAGGTGGGGGCTATGGCATCCGGGGCAGCGGTTCGGGCACTCCGAGAGATTCAGCGCGAGGGTTACCTCGCCCGGAATCTCCTGGAAGACGACATCATAACTGGCCAGGCGCAGCATAGTAACGGCGGGCGGCCTCCTGCTGCCGCGCTTGGGAGAAGTTGCTGATGCGTTTCATGTAGCCGATGATGCGGGTCAGGTAGTCCAGGTTGTGGCTGTGGCACTTCGGGCACTCCTTCAGGTTGCGCTTGTCGATGTGGCCGCAGTCGTTGCAGACCGTGTTGGGGATGTTGAAGGTGAAGTAGTTGCACCCCTCCTGCGTGGCTACGCGCAGCAGGTGGCGGTACTGCTCCTGGCTCAGATGCTCCGAGAGGTTCATGTGCAGGGCCGAACCGCCGGTCAGGTGCTCGATGTATTTGCGCCCGTGCAGGCGGAACTTGTCGACGATGTTGAGCCGCTCGTCCTCGACGACATAGAAGTAGCTGTTGTAGCAGTCGCGGTTGACCTGGTAGCCGTCCCGCTTGTCCCATTTGGCGTGCTTGACACCGACGTTCTCGGCCGGAATCATCTCGCAGTTGAACATCAGCTCCGACGAGCGATATTTCTTGTTGTACTTCTCGATCATGCCGAGGATCTCCTGCGTAAAGTGTACATAGTCGGGGTTGTCGTTGATCGGAATGCCGAGGAATTCGGCCGCCTCGACCAGCCCGTTCACCCCGATGGTGAGGTATTGGCGCGAGAGGTTGATGTAGCCGGCGTCGAACAGCAGCAGCATCCCCTTCTGCTGCATGTACTTGAGGTTTTCGTTGTAGGCAATCTGCACCTTGTGGACCAGGTCGATCACCTCCTCGAGGAAGAACTGGTAGGCGATCCCCTTGCGGACGGCATACTGGATGCAGCGGTTCAGGTTGATCGTCAGCACGCTCTTCGATCCGGTCGATACGCCGCCCGCTCCGAGCGTGTAGCTGAACCCGTTGTCGGTGATCTCGTTGCGCAGGCGGCAGCAGCTGCTCAGCGAGTCGGCGTTGTCGCTCATGTAGGTGAAGAACGAGTGCCCCTCGGCATACATCTCGGCCGTGAAGTCGCCGTACTCCTTGTCTTTCACGTCGCCGTTCTCGGTCAGCAGCGCCATCGTTTCGACCGGGAAGGTCAGCACGGTGCGCAGACGCTCCCGATTAAACCACTTCATGAAGCGTTTCTGGAGCCAGCTGAGCGACTCCCAGTCGGGACGGCTCCCGTCCGGGAAGACGAAGTTGCCGAACAGACTCTCGAAGTAGTAGCGCTCGTAGTAGGAGATGTTCCAGAAGACGGCCTGGAAGTTGCGGGCGCCGGTCGGCTGGTTGATCGAGTAGACGATCTGCTCGAAGCAGTCCGTAATCACCTTGTCGAGGGTACGCTGCCGGGTCGAGAGGTCGACTACCCGGTCGACATCCTTGTAGTAGTCGCGGCCGTACTCCATGCCGATGAAATAGTTCATGTACATCAGGAATTCGGGGGTGGCGCACGCACCGCTCAGCATGCTGGAGACGATGAAGACCATGTTGATGAAGCCTCCGCAGAACGACTTGAGGTTGGTCGGCGCCTTCGAGTTGCCGCCGATCGAGAGGGTGCCTCCGATCAGCCACGGGTACATCGTGATGCTGGCACAGTAGTTGGCCAGGCTCGTCTCGTCGTTTTTGTAGATGAAGTGGTTCTCGAGCAGTTCGAGGTATTTGTCCGACAGCTCCTTGCCGTAGAGCTCCTTGAGCCGGTCGGTCAGCATGCGCCGGTTCAGCCGGATGAAGTTCGATTTGGGCAGCTCGCCGATCAGCGTGGCCATGTTCTTGCTCTCCACGTTGGCGTTCGCATCGAACTTGCTCCCCGTCGCCGCGTTCGAGGCGTTGCAGTAGTCGATCAGAAACTGCAGCTTGTCGCGCACCTCGCGGTCCTCGGAGTGCCGCTGCCGGTAGAGCATGTAGGCCTTGGCGACCGCGTAGTAGCGTTCGGCCATGAGGGCTACCTCGACCTGGTTCTGGATCTCCTCGACCGTGGTGCCGTCGGTGACGCTCACACGGCTCAGAATGTTGGTGATGACCTCCTGCGTGGCGAAACTCCCGACCGAGAGGAACGCCTTGGCAATGGCCCGTTGAATCTTTTCGATGGAGAACGGCTCCCGCTTTCCATCCCGTTTGACAATGAAAGTCTCCATAGTAGCTCTGGTTTTGTATCTTGTAGTCCGTTCGCGCGCCAAGCCGATGCGAAAGCCCCCTCCCCGCATTGCCGGGAACGGTGGAAAAATACCTCTTTGCTCGATTTGGCGAAAAAAGCAGTCTTGTCGTCAGCCCTTCACCCCGAAGGCATCGGATCGTTTGTCTGATACGGCAGGTCTTCTGACTCGTTTCGGATGGGACGCCTTCCCTGGCCAAAGGCCTCAGTGGCAATAGATTGCCCCATCGTCAGGAAACTTACAGCTACGGGGGTAGTCCTTGATTTTCACAAGGTTCCCTTTTCATCCCGACTCGCCCCGGAGGCGAGCGCGGGAACCGGTATCGAGACAAATATAGAGGAACTGCGTCGTTATTCCGATTCCCGAAGGGGGCAACTTATTGAGAAGTTTTCAACATAATCGTACAAGTGTCGGAACAACAGCCTCCTGGGCGGTTGTCGGATCTGTTTTTGCTCTATGACTCCGGCAACGGGAGGCGATGGGGCATGGTTTGTCCGAGGTGGGGCGGTAATGCCCTCGGCAGCTCGAAAAGTGGTGCGGGAAGTTGTTTTTTCTGATATATTTTCCTATATTTGGAATATAGAACCATTCTTAAAACTTCTTCCTATGAAACATCTATTCCTGAAATCCATGGCAAGTAGATGCCTTTTATTGTTATCGGCCGTGACCCTGGTCTGGTCGTGCGACACTTCTGATGAGAACGGGCCAGAGCCCGAACCGACGATCGAAATCGCGGCTTCGTCCGATTTCGGATGTTCGGTCGATGATCTGAAAAGCTCGCAGGAGCTTGCCGGTAACCAGGTGGGCGCCTATGACGCTGCGACACGCACCTTGAAGGTGACCACGACGGATGCCGTTCAAACCGAGGTCCTCTACTATTTTGATGCGAACAACAGTTACCGCTATGCGTTGATTACCCTCTCCTCTTTCGAGGATCTGGAAACCGAACTGCTGCCGAAGATCGCCGAGGCAGGGTGGACTACCTACCAGACGGCTGCCGCTGCACCTGCCTATGAGCGTATTTTGTCGAAAAACAATATCCTGATGCGCATCTTTACCCAGGAGAGCGATGCTCAGGCGACCCCGGCCATCCTGTTCGGCCCTGTTGACGAGACGATCCTCTCGTGGACCCGGACGGATGTCATCACGGATCCCGCAACCGGTGTCTTTACGCCCCTTACGGCCTTCGGTGCCTCGCACGATCTGGTTCGGAAGTTCGAGTTCCTCCAGGGACATACGGTCAATACGGAGCGCACCAATCCGGACAACCAGTTCTATGCCTTCGACACGGGCAATGCGAAGTTCCCGATGATGGGCTACTGGTTCGACGTTGATACGGATACGTTCCTCGAGGAGTGCGCCCTGTATGTGGATCCCGAGAGCCGTCCTACGCCGGACGAGGTCAATACCTATGTGACCGGCCTCGGATTCGAGTACACGTACCTCACCGATGCCAACGGCAGTCCGCTCTTCTACGACAAGGCGACCAAGACGGTCTGCTGCGCCGACATGAACGAGCCCGAGAGCGGTACGTTCTCGCCCAAGCTGCGCTTCTACGTTCAGGATCTTACCGAGTACCTGCCCAAGGAGACCGTGACCATTCCGTGGCCCAACATGGAGTTCGGAAAGATCACCATGGACGAGGTTTACACCTGGTATGAGAGCCAGGGATACGAAGTGAATCCGACCGGCTTCATGGAGGTGTTCCCGCTTGTTACCACCGGCGGGGAGGACTTCGATCAGATCATCCTCTTCCCGGATGATAATGGAATGTATGCCGGAGCCTACGTAATGACGCCGGATCTGAAGGTCATCAAATCGCCCGATGTTGAGAAACAGCTGCTCGAGAAGGGATTTGAACCCGTCAGCGGCTCCATCCTCCAGACCTACCACAACGTGGAGCTGAACGTGGAGGCTCAGATCGATGTCACGGCGATGTTCGGAGCCTATGCCATCGCATTCAACCTGATCGGAGCATAGTTTTCCCAAGCCTCTTCCATTCAGAGGGGCAAGAGTGAATCGGTGCCTTGTAAACCGGGCCGCGGATACTCGCCTGTTGCGAGTGGGGCGGGGGTTGCAGGGCATCGATTCTGTTTGCTGCGAGGAGGAAATCTCTGAATTTTCGCCGACAGAGGCTGGCTGCTGCTCCGAATGGCTTTTTTTGAGCGAGTTTTTTCCTATCTTTGTTCCCGACGGGGCGGGATCACCCGGATGGGATTGACTCCGCGTAAAGGTTTACGGATTGTAATATCGAAGGTTTATGAAATATTTAGGGACTTTTTTGGGGGCTCTTCTTCTCCTTGCAACGGGAGCCCGGGCTCAGGAGCCTCAGGGTGCCGAAGGCGCTGACGAGGGAGTTTGGATCAACGGAGTTTGTTGGGCGGAGAGAAACGTCGATGAGGCCGGTACCTTTGCCGAGCGTCCCGAGGATGCCGGTATGCTCTATCAGTGGGGCGAGAAGATCGGATGGAGTGCGACGGTGCCGATGGTCTCCTCCCCGGCGGGAGCTGCATGGGACGATACGGGTAGTCCGACGGCCGGCTGGCTGGAGATGTCGAATCCATGCCCGAAAGGGTGGCGTGTCCCGACCGTTGAGGAGTGCCAGTCGCTGTGCGATGAGAAGAAGGTCTACTCCGAATGGGTAAAGGAGGGTAACAGCCAGGGCCGAAGATTTACCGACCGAAGCAGCGATGCCTCGATCTTTGTCCCGGCAGCCGGATTCCGCGACTATCACGACGGGACACTCTTCTCGGTCAGCTCCGTGGCCCGCTACTGGTCCTCGACACCGGTCTCGGCGAAGGCCGAGCGTGCCTATTCACTCACCTTCAATGATGTAAGTGTAAAACCGGCCCGTCCCCGTTACAGCGGCAACGCCTTTACGATTCGCTGCGTGCGCGAATAGGAAGGAACGATTCGAATGGCTCAAAAAGAGAGATTCCCCAAAGGAGATCTCTCTTTTTTTTTCGTGTACATGGATCGGCGCTCTGTCCGCTGTTGACCGCATGGTTGTGTCGGGAAGAGAATTTTTGTCTGCGTTGGATGAATTTCTGGAGGCGGATGGATGTTTTCCTGAATAAAATACTATTTTTGTATAGCACTTTACAATTCCTTTTTTCCTCCGAATATGATTTATCCCGATTAAAAGAGTTTGATGCCGTGGGGTTGCCGGGCAAGTGGTAATGGGATCCCTTTCAAGGCCCCCCCCCCATCCTTTTCATATATCCGGAATCAGGCTTTGGAGATCGGCAGAGGATCCCGAAAATCTGTGACAGAGTAGGGGCGATTTTTAATTTTCATGGATAATGAAGAAATTTTTATTTTTGGCTTTTGTCCTTGCAGCCCTCTCAGCCTGCAGTGACGACAACACCTCCGAGAATGTCGAACAGCAGATTACGTGTGAACTGACGGCTCCGGCCGACGGCGCACAGATCAACCTCGAAGTTGGCAAACTGACGGTCAGTGGAAATGCGGAGGTTGATTTCGGTGAGATTACGCGTGTTACATTGACCATTGGCGGCCAGCAGATCACCGATGTCACGAAAGTCCCCTTTACGTACGACTATACCTTTGCCACGGATCAGCAGGAGGGTTCTCTGTCGATCGAACTCTCCGTTGAGGGCAGTACGGGTGTTACGGCTTCCGACAAGGTGACCGTGACGCTGAAGAAGGGTGAAGAGCCTGAAGAGCAGCAGGTAACGTGTCGGATTGTCGAGCCGGCCGACGGAACGACGATCGAAAGGAGCCAGACCCTGACGATCAAGGGCGAGGCGACGATCAACACGGGTGAATTCGCACGGGTTGCCTTGACCGTGGGCGGACGCAGCATCGCGGAGGTAACCGAGGTGCCGTTCACTTATGTTCATACCTTTACCGATGAGCCGGCAGGCAGTGTGGCAATCCAGCTCACGGTCGAGGGAGATGCCGGCGCTACGGCCTCGAGCGAGGTAAGTGTTACGCTTGTTGAGCCGACTCCCGAACCGGATCCGGAGGATGGCACGATGGTCGATCCGCGCGACAATCATCTCTACAAGACCGTGCAGATCGGGGATCAGGTGTGGATGGCCGAGAACCTGGCCTGGCTGCCTGTGGTGAACAACTCTACGGAGTCTTCGCGCAACGAGGGATCCGAGGGTAAGAAGTTCTACTATGTGTTCATGTATGATGGAAACGATGTGGAGGCTGCCAAGGCGACCGAGGCCTATACGAAATACGGAGTCCTTTACAACTGGTTCGCGGCGATGGATGCCGAGAACTTCGCGGGAGCGGATGCTGCGGCTATCCCGAGCGGCGTACAGGGTGTCTGCCCCGACGGCTGGCACATTCCTTCGCAGGCCGAGTGGCAGAAGCTGGAGGCTTATGTAGCGGCGCAGCTGCCCGATGTGGAGGGTAATGGCTTCTACAACGAATTAGACGGCGTATGGGTCTTCGAGGAGGGTCTGCGCAACGTATGGTCGGCTTTGGCCGGTCTGGAGGGATGGGGCGATTCGAGCATGGCTTCCGAGAATCCCGACCTGGCAAACGGACCTCGCGACACATATGGTTTTAACGCGATTCCTTCGGGAAACTTCTATCCGAACGGTTCGGACCTGGAGAGCCGATTCAAGTTCTCCGATTCGGCGGTTTCGTATTGGACGACCGATCTGTTGAGCTATGGAGGAGGTATCGTGACGCTTAACAACATGGAGTACGGGATTGATTATTCGAAGTGGGGGAATCAGTCGGAGCGCGGTCAGAGCGTTCGCTGTGTAAAGGATTAAGACACCGATGAGGGATTTCTGATCTTTGTAACATGAAAAATGAACGGTTATGAATAGAATATTGCGATACATGACTTCGGGGCTGTGCCTTCTCCTGTGCGCGACTGCGTGTAACGATGACACGTCGGACCCCGAACCCGCTCCGCTGGGGGATACGTTGATCGATGCCCGGGACGGCAACGAGTATAAAATCGTACAACTTGGCGATCAGGTGTGGATGGCCGAGAACCTGCGCTATCTGCCCGAACAGCACTTCGATGTTTCGACCGAATCCCCGCGTTACTATGTAATGCTCGACAACATTGCCGGAGAGGCGTTAGGCGACGAGTTCCTGAAGACCTATGGAGCCTATTACAACCTGCCGGCAGCCCTGCAGGGGGAGAGCCCGCTTGCCGTGGGTGAGTCGAGAGTGATTCGCGGCGTCTGTCCTGAGGGGTGGCATATCCCTGCGCAGGAGGAGTGGGACCGTCTGGCCGACTACGTGCGTGAAAACGGCATGGCAGCGGTCGGCAGCGATGGCGTTGTCGACGAGACGGCGCTTGCCAAAGCTTTGGCTGCTCAGGAGATGTGGATGCTGCCTGCTGAAACCGAGGAGGAGCCTCAGCCCACCTGGGTCGGCGTAGAGATGGAGAAGAACAACGCCACCGGGTTCAACGGCCTGCCGGTCGGATTCCGGGCCGTGGCCGGTGAGGAGGCGTGGCTGCATCTCTGTTACAGCGCCGGTTGGTGGAGTGCGACTCAGAGCGCCGGAATGGGCGAGGGGTTTGTCTATGCCGTCCGTCTGTGGTCGGATTATCCGCTCTTTGTGACCAATTCCGATTTCAGCGTGGGTGTCGGACTCCCTGTCCGCTGCATCAAGGATTGATCCCCGGCCCGCAGGGGCTAATCATGAAAAAGGGGTGCGGACCTGCCTAGGTCCGCACCCCTTTCCTTTCAACTTTCAACCGGGTCTTCCGATTACAGATCGAACTCCTTCTTGATGGCATCCACGGCGTCGAGCTTCTCCCAGCCGAAGAACTCCACTTCGCGTTGGGTTGGCCGGCCGTTCTCCCAGATCGTTTCGGTGCGGGTGAACGGGCGGTTGCCGAAGTGTCCGTAGGAGGCGGTTGCCTCGAAGATCGGGTTCTTCAGCCCGAACCGTTTGACGATGGCTGCCGGCCGCAGGTCGAACAGTTTGGCGATGCGGCGGGCGATCTCGCCGTCGGTCAGCGAGGCCAGCTTGGGGTTGCGGGTGTGGTAGGTGTCGACGAAGACCGAGATCGGCTCGGCAATCCCGATGGCGTAGCTCAGCTCGACGAGAATCTCATCGGCGATGCCGGCTGCCACCATGTTCTTGGCGATGTGGCGGGCGGCATAGGCTGCCGAGCGGTCCACCTTCGAGGAGTCCTTGCCCGAGAAGGCACCGCCTCCGTGGGCTCCGCGGCCTCCGTAGCTGTCGACGATGATCTTGCGTCCGG
>CAWUYY010000037.1:0-2518 GCA_963926835.1 Rikenellaceae bacterium
CCGGCGATGGCCGCCAAGGGATCGTTCGTCGGTTCGGCGGCCGGACGCCGCTTCCGCGTGGCGCTGCTCGGCGTGCAGTTCGTCATCTCGATTGGACTGATCGTCTTCTCGATCAGCTCGCTGCTGCAACAGCGCTACGTCCGTCGCTACGATCTGGGGTTCAATCACGAACGGGTGTTGACCTTCCGGACCGCTTCGCAGCGGATCTCCAGTGCCGACCGGTTCGCAGAGTTCGTCTCGGCCCTCGAGCAGGATCCGCAGATCGTCGGCGTCACCGCGGGGCAGGGGCCGCTCGTCGCCGGAAACTTCTCGATCTGGGGACGGAAGGTCGCCGACGAGGAGGTGATGATCCACGTGCGTCCGGTGCGCAGCAACTTCCTCGACGTACTGGGTATTCCGGTCCTTGCCGGCGAAGACTTCAAGCCCGGATACGACCGCGACACGACGCTGCACTACATCGTCAACGATCTGCTCGCCCGCAAGGGGGCCGGGCTTGGCTACCGGCTCGACGACGGCAATGTGGTCGGCATCTGTCCCGACTTCCACTTCCGACCGTTGCAGTATCCCGTCGCACCGTTTGCCTTCGTAACCATCCCGGGCGACATGGAGTATTTCTTCGTGCGCATGGCCGCCGGGGCCGATTCCGACGCCGTCTGTGACCATATCCGAAGAACAGTCGAACGCCTCGACCCCGACTGCGAACCGGTCGAGATCCGCTTCATGGACGAGGAGATCAACGCTCAATACGCCCGCGAACGGCGCATATCGACCATCGTGGGGCTCTTTACGATCCTCGCCGTCGTGATTGCCCTGATGGGGGTCTTCGGCATCGTTCTGTTCGAAACCCAGCAGCGACGCCGCGAGGTGGCCATCCGCAAGGTGATGGGCGCCACCACCACCGAGATCCTCCGCATGTTCAACCGCCGCTACGTCACGCTGGTCATCATCTGCTTCATCATCGCGGCACCCGTGGGATTCTGGGTGGTCGACCGATGGCTCTCCTCGTTTGCCTACCGCACCCCGATCCACTGGTGGATCTTCGCACTGGCTCTGGCCGCCGTACTGCTCGTCACGATCGGGACGGTCACCTTCTGCTCGTGGCGCACGGCCGGTGAAAATCCCGCCGACTCCGTAAAATCCGAATAAACAATGTACTCCAGATATGAAAATCGCCTTTAGAAACTTTCTGACCACGCTGCGGCGCTACAAGGTCTCCTCGCTGCTCAACATCGTCGGTCTGACGCTCGCCTTCACGGCCTGCTACATCATCCTGGCCCAGGTGCGCTGGGAGATAACCTACAACCGCACACTCAAGGACTCGGAGCATATCTATCTGATCGAAACTACCGACTGGTACACTCCAGGCAGGTGGCAGGCGTGGCTCAGCAGGCCTCTCTCCGAGCGGCTTATCTCCTCGACCTCGGCCATCGAGGCCGGCGGATGCTCCTGGGGCTTCGGTCCCACGACCGTGCTGCGCGAGAATGCCTCGAAGATGGGTTACGACCGCTTCAACAACATCTATGCAGGCTCCATCTCGCTGCCGATGCTCGATATCTTCGACTTTGAACCCGTTGCAGGCGATGTCCACGAGTTGAAACGGGCGCAGAGCGTCATCATCTCACGCAGCGCGGCCGAACAGCTCGGGGTCGGAGTCGGCGACATGCTCTGGTGCAACATCGACCAGCCCTCGCCCGAGAATGCCCGCGAGGTGGTGGCCATCTTCGAGGATTTCCCCGCAAACTCGCTCATGGGCAAGTGCCAGATGGCCATGGATCTGGGCGACCAGTCGCTTGACGACCCCTCGGAATGGGGTTTCAACTACTTCGTCCGGCTCCAGCCCGGAACCGACCCCGGAGCGATAGCCGATGGATGGGAAAAATTCTTCATCGAGATGAATCCCGGCGAGGCGAACGAGGATGGGCATCTCGACACGGCCCCCGTCCGTCTGTCGTGCATCCGCGACCTCTACTTCGAGTCCGACAGTCGCGTGCCGTGCGCGCAGGGGTCGCTCGTGACGACCTACACGCTGCTGGGCATCGCGCTGCTGGTCATTGCGCTGGCCTTCATCAACTTCGTCAACTTCTTCTTCGCACTGGTGCCCCTGCGCATCCGTACGGTCAATACCTTCAAGGTCTTCGGAGCCCCGAACGCTTCGCTGCGCTTCAGTTTCATCTTCGAGGCCCTGGGACTGGTGCTGATCGCACTCTTTCTGGCCTGGTATCTCTCCTTCGCCATTCAGGGAACCGAGCTGGCCAGCTATATCTCCGCTCCGCTGAACCTCACGCAGAACCTGCCCGTGGTCGGCGTCCTGCTCGTCGTGGCGGTGGTCATGGCCCTTGTGGCGAGCCTCTATCCGGCCTGGTACATCACCTCGTTCCCGCCCGCCATGGTGGTCAAGGGATCGTTCTCCGGAACGGCCGGCGGTCGGCGGATGCGCACGCTGCTGCTGGGCTTCCAGTTCACCATCTCGATGGGGCTCATCATCGCCACGGGATTCATCCTCCGCCAGCACAACTTC
>CAWUYY010000038.1:0-12416 GCA_963926835.1 Rikenellaceae bacterium
GAACCACCCATGATGGCGCAGTTCACGGCGATCAGCGGCAGGAAGATACCCAGCTGGTTGTAGAGCGTCGGCGAGAACTTCTCGACAGCCATCTCGACGAGCTGCACGAAGGCGGCGATCGTCGCGATGAAGACGATGAAGGTCAAAAAGCTCAGATCGACACCTTCGACCAGTGCATTTGCCTTGAGGACATACTGGTAGAGCAGGTAGTTCAGGGGTACGGTCATCACCATCACGAACGTTACGGCAAGACCGAGACCGAGGGCTGTTTTTACGCTCTTCGACACGGCGATGTAGGAGCACATGCCGAAGAAGAAGGCGAATACCATGTTGTCGATAAAGATCGACCGGATAAAAATATTCAATGATTCCATATACTACCCTCCTATTTTTCCTGTAAATCCTTGTTGTGCGAGCGGTGAGCCCAGATGATGCAGCCCACGATGATCAGCGCCATCGGCGGGAAGAGCATCAGGCCGTTGTTGGAGTAGAAGCCACCGTTGGCCGCATACCAGCTTTCGGGAATGATCTGGTAGCCGTAGAGCGTACCCGAACCAAGCAGTTCGCGGAAGAAGGCCACGATTACCAGAATGAGGCCGTAACCCAGACCGTTTCCGATACCGTCCAGGAAGGCGGGCCAGGGTTTGTTACCCAATGCGAAGGCCTCCACACGACCCATGACGATACAGTTGGTGATGATCAGACCCACATACACGGAGAGCTGCTTCGAAACGTCGTACACGTAAGCCTTGAGGAACTGGTCCACCAGGATTACCAGCGCGGCGATTACCACCAACTGAACGATGATACGGATACGCGAGGGAACACCCTTGCGCAGCAGCGACATCACCAGGTTCGAGAAACCCGTAACGACAGCTACCGAAAGGGCCATTACGATCGCCGGTTTGAGCTGCACGGTAACGGCAAGCGCCGAGCAGATACCGAGGATCTGCACGATGACCGGGTTGTTCTGAGAGAACGGACTGGTCAGATATTTAAAGTTCTTGGCCGAGAAGATCGGCTCTTTTTCCTTACTCATGGCTCTCTTCTACGTTTTGCTGGTTAGACATTTCCTCACTTGCCACCGGCTCAACGGCCGCAGCAGGCTGTGCAGCCGCCTCACGCTGGCTGGTGAAGTAAGGCAGATAAGCCGACAGGCAATCGCGGAGCATGGCCGTCACGCCGTCCGAGGTCTTCGTACCGCCGGAGATAGCGTCCACCTCGTGTTCGGGATCCTTCGCCCCACCCTTGCGCAGGGTAACCGAGACGAACTCTCCATCCTTGAACAGCTTCTTGCCGACGAACTTCGCCTGATACTTGGGCGTTGCGATCTCGGCTCCCAGACCGGGGGTCTCACCCTTGTGGGCCATCACGATACCCGAAACGGTATTCAGATCATTCTCGAGGGCGATGTATCCCCAGATGTCGCCCCAAAGACCCATACCGATCAACGGAATCACGACACGACCGTCCCCGGCCTGGAACAGAGCCAGCTGTTTGGCATCGTAACAGTCACGAATATTCTGGTTGGTGGCCAGCATCTTGAGTACATCCTTGACCGGCGTTTCGGTCTTCTTGCCATTGGCATCAACCACATAGGCCTTCACCTGGTTGTCGAAATCGGCCAGCACCTGCTCGAACTCGGTCGGATTTTCGGCCGGGCTGTATCCGAGCGACTGGAGAATGTTGCTCTTCTTCTCCTGCAGCTCGTTGTTGGCCTGCCGCTCCTGCAACGAGAGCGAGGTTATGGCGAGCAGCGCCGCAACGATCACCACCATGACAACCGAATAGATAATAATATAGGTATTGCTGTTCGGATTGTGGATCCACCCCTTCTTCTTGTCGGATTTCACCTCCGTGAATGCGGAAGCAGGGGCGTCGCAAACAGGGCATACATCGGGTGCGGAGTCCCCTTCGTGGGTATATCCGCATACGCTACATACAAATTTTTTCATGGCCATATCTTCCCTATTTTGCTAATTTAACACGATTCTTGCGGCGCGAAATGTTGACCGCAACCACGCAGTAGTCTACCAGCGGAGCCAGTGCGTTCATGAACAGGATCGCGAGCATCATGCCTTCGGGGTATGCCGGGTTGACCACGCGGATCATCACGGCCAGCGCACCGGTCAGGAAACCGACGATGTACTTGCCCTTGTTGGTCTGAGCCGAGGTAACCGGGTCGGTTGCCATGAAGACGGCACCGAATGCGAAACCGCCGACGATCAGATGCTGCCATGCGGGATAACCCGTCACGCCGAGCACCTGGAAGAGATAACCCATCGCCAGACCACCGACGAATACCGAGATCATCGTACGCCACGAAGCGACGCCGGTGACGAGCAGGATCAGAGCGCCGACCAGAATGGCGAGCGTCGAGGTCTCACCCACGCAACCGGGGATAAACCCGAGGAAGGCGTCGAGCGGCGAGTAGCTCATCGCACCGTTCGTAGCCAGCTGCTCGAGTGCCGTTGCGCCGGAAACTGCATCGCTGGCATACCATACGGTCTCACCGGAGATGTAGGGCGTATAGGCGAAAAATACGAATGCACGGGCCACCAGTGCCGGGTTGAAGATATTCATACCCGTACCGCCGAATACCTCCTTGCCGAAGATTACGGCGAAAGCGGTACCGAGCGCGATCATCCAGAGCGGCGTGCCGACCGGCATGATCATCGGGATCAGAAGACCCGTTACGAGGAATCCCTCGTTGACCTCGTGTCCGCGGATCTGTGCGGCAATGAACTCAATGCCCAGACCGACCACGTACGATACGACGATCATCGGGAACACTTCACAGAATCCCAGCCAGAAGGCGGCCCATCCGGTCAGCCCGACCTGGAATCCGGTGTTGTACATACCGAAGAAGAGGGCCGGCAGAAGAGCCACCACCACCACGATCATCGTACGTTTCATATCGTTGCAGTCGCGAATGTGCGCACCC
The DNA here is from genome assembly GCA_963926835.1 of Rikenellaceae bacterium. Classification (GTDB taxonomy): domain Bacteria; phylum Bacteroidota; class Bacteroidia; order Bacteroidales; family Rikenellaceae; genus Alistipes. The sequence continues at coordinate 2,945 of CAWUYY010000038.1, forward strand.
TTGCTGGTCGTCGTATTCGGCACGAACAGGAACGTTTCGAACGCATCGAACGTCGATTCGAGGAACGAAAGTTTACCGCCCTTCGAGAAGGTCGGTTTCATCTTGTCTACAATCTTTCTTAATCCGCCCATCGTTATGCCTCCTTAATCATATAGTTAATACCGTCACGAATGATCTGCTGCATCTCGATCTTCGAAGGATCGACGAACTCGCACAGGGCGAAGTCCTCCTCGATCACCTCATAGATACCCAGATTCTCCATCTTGTCGATGTCCCGGGCCAAAATGGCCTTCAGCAGATACATGGGATAGATATCCATCGGCAGGTACTTGTCGTACAGGCCGGTCACCACGAACGGACGCTCACCGCCGTTGAGGTTGGTATCCAGGTTGTAGCTCTTCTTGGGGCAGAGCCACGAGAAGTAGGCTCTCGAGACCGAGAACTTGCTGAAACGGGGCATCGCCCAACCCAGCAGCTCATAGTGGCTACCCTCGGGGATCACCGTCAGCATGTTGGCATAGAAGCCGATGAATCCGTCCGCCTCGGTCTTGCGGCCCGTCAGGACGTTGCCCGAGATGATGCGGACCGAATGGTCCTCGGCCTGCGGCTTGATGTTGTCGTCCAGAATCGAAGCGACCGAAGCGCCGCCGATGATGCGGTAGTACTGCGGGGTCTTGACCTCGGCACCGGCCACGGCGATGATCTTGGTCATGTCCACACGGCCCTCCTGGAAGAAGCGGCCGATGATGGCCAGATCCTGCACGTTGACCGTCCAGACGATCTCGTCCTTGTTGATCGGATCGACATGGTGAATCTGCACACCGACGTTGCCCACCGGGTGCTTGCCGGCGAAGCGGTCGATTTCGGCATCCTTCAGCGAGGCCATGAAGCCCTCGGCCGTTGCGCGAACGCCCAGGTGAACCTTTCCCGTGGTGAGACGACGCATCACCTCCACACCCCGCTGCAGATTCTCCTTCTGGTTCTCCAGCACGAAGTTGTAGTCCGGAGCCAGCGGCGCGGAGTCGAACGTCGAGATGAAGATTGCCTTCGGCGTCTTGGTCGGATCGGCGATGATGCCGTAGGGACGCTGAATAATCATGGGCCAGAGACCCGCCTTGAGCAAAAGATCGATGATCTCCTCCCGGGAGGCACGCTGCACGTCCAGCTTGCCGAACTCCTCGTAAGTCTGGGTAGCATCCGGCTGGACGGTCACGTTGAGAATACGACGCTTCTCACCGCGATTGACCGCCGACACGACGCCGCTCACAGGCGAGGTGAAAACCACCCGTTCGTTCTTCTTGTCGAAGAAGAGCGGGGTTCCCGCCTTGACCTGATCACCGGCTTTCACCAGCAACTTGGGGGTCAAGCCCTCGAAATCGAGGGGCGAGACGGCATACATGGCAGCCATCGGTGCATCGACCAATTTCTGCGCAGCCTTTCCCTGAAGATTGATGTCGAGACCTTTGCGTAATGTAATGATTTTCGACATGGTTATTAATTAATGTTGATGATTGTATGTTTTGTCTGTATGATCCAGTTTCCACTCTTGCGATCCGACCTGCGCCGGAATGAAACGAACACGCCTCTTCCCCGAGGGTAAGAGCCGGTTCTTCGATCCTCAACTTACGATTTATTATAAAGCGCGTGCGAATATACGATATTTTTCAACACGAAACGCACTTCGTCGCATAATTTTTAACAGCGGCCGACCTCTTTTTTCCGATCCGGGATTGCCCCGCCGGCACATGCCTCCTCCCGGGAGGACTCCTCAGGAAACCGCACTACCCCACCATTCGGACGACACTTCCCGCCGACCGGCCGCCTTGCGACGAAGCGTCGCAATGGATGCGAATATCCGATCGGGCGTTCGAATTTGACGGGGATTTTATACTTTTGTATATTCAATCCCGTTGAGATGATGAACGCCCCTCTGGTCAACATCCACACCCACCGCCCGACCGGCACGGCCATCGAGCCTACGTTTGCCGGGATCCATCCGTGGGATGCCTCTGCGCAGCCACTCGATGCGATCCTTCCGGCAATCGCCCGAGCGGAGATGATCGGAGAGATCGGGCTCGATTATGCCTGCACGACCGACCGCGAGGCCCAGCAGCGACTCTTCTGCGAGCAGCTGACGCTGGCCGAGCAACTTTCGAAACCGGTCGTGCTGCACTGTGTCCGGGCCTTCGAACCGGTCATGGAGGAGCTCGGACGCCACCGGCTGCCGGCCGTCATCTTCCACGGCTTCATCGGCTCGCCGCAGCAGGCGGCCCGCGCCGTCGGGAAGGGGTACTACCTCTCCTTCGGCGAGCGAACCTTCTCTTCTCCCCGCACGGTGGAGGCCCTGCGGACAATTCCGCCGGAGAGGCTGCTGGCCGAAACGGACGAAAGTCCGCTGACAATCGAGCAGATCTACCAACGCATCGCCGAGGTACGGGGAGTGACGCCGGAGAGGCTGCGCGAACAATTGTACCATAACTACGAAACTATCTTCAAACGATGACAAGCGACTGGCTTGAGAGAACGGAACTGCTGCTCGGCAGCGAAAAACTGGCAAAACTGCGCTCGGCACACGTCCTGGTCGTGGGACTGGGCGGCGTGGGAGCCTATGCGGCCGAGATGATCACCCGCGCCGGAGTGGGCGAACTGACCCTTGCCGATGCCGACCGGGTCAACGCGACCAACATCAACCGCCAGCTGATCGCCCTGCACTCGACCGTCGGGCGGCCGAAAGCCGAGGTGCTGGCCGAACGGCTGCGTGACATTGCGCCCGACGTACGCTTGCACGTGGTCGAGCGCTACGTCAAGGACGAGGAGACCGACCGTCTGCTCGACAGCGCCCGATTCGACTACGTGGTCGACGCCATCGACACCCTCTCGCCGAAGCTGGCCCTGATCCAGGGGGCGCTCGACCGGGGATTTCCGCTGGTCAGCTCGATGGGCGCCGGTGCGAAGACCGACCCCACCCGCCTCGAGATCGAAGACATCTCGCGCACCCACCACTGCCCGCTGGCCCACATGTTGCGCAAGCGGCTGCACAAGGCGGGGATCCGGTCGGGATTCCGGGCCGTCTTCTCGGCCGAACCGATCCGCGAGGGGGCGATGATCCTCTGCGAGGAGCAGAACAAGAAATCGAACGTCGGGACAATCTCCTACATGCCGGCCCTGTTCGGCATCGGATGTGCCTCGGTGGTGATCCGCGACCTGCTCGGGGAGCTGCCGCCCGTCGAAAAGAAGCAATAACGAACAACCTAAAAAAATAAAAAGCCATGCAAAAGATGAACATCGTCTTCCTGGACCAGCACAGCCTGGGAAGCGTCGATCTGGAGCCGATCAAGCGACTCGGCAACTATACCGCCTATGAGAAGACGACCCCGGAGCAGATCGTGGAGCGCAGTTTCGAAGCGGACATTCTGATTATCAACAAGATTCCCATGCGGGCCGAAACGATCCAGGCACTGCCCCGCCTCAAGTTGATCTGCATCGCGGCCACGGGCATGAACAACGTCGATCTGGAGGCCGCCGCCGCACGGGGTGTCGAGGTGAAGAACGCCGTCGGCTACTCGACCCACGCCGTAACGGACACCACGATCGGTGCCGCGATCGCCCTCTACCGCCAGAGCCTCTACTTCGACCGCTACGTCAAGAGCGGCGCCTACGCAGCCTCCGACTCGCCGTTCCACTTCGGCCGACCGATCCACCAACTCTACGGCCGCCACTGGGGCATCGTCGGACTGGGAGCCATCGGCCACAGCGTGGCGAGCGTTGCCACGGCTCTCGGCTGCCAGGTGCGCTACACCTCCACCTCGGGCGTAACGCGCGAAGAACCCTACACGGCCATGCCGCTTGACGAGCTGCTCGGCTGGGCGGATATCCTCTCGATCCACGCTCCGCTCAACGACCGCACCCGCGGATTGATCGGCGATCGGGAACTTCGCCTGATGAAACCCTCGGCCATCGTTATCAACGTTGCCCGCGGCGGCATCATCGACGAGCAGGCGCTGGCCGACGCCCTCAACGGGGAGCGACTCGCCGGAGCTGCGCTGGACGTCTTCGCACAGGAGCCCATGACGGTCGACAACCCGCTGCTGAAGGTCACCGATCCCGACCGTCTGCTGCTCTCGCCCCACACGGCCTGGACCTCGGGCGAGGCGCTCGAAGCACTGGTCGGCTGCGTCGTACGCAACATTCAGGACTTCCTGAAGGCGCAGGAGAAATAGATCCCGAACGAGATGAAACGAACCCCGGTCAGTAATTCTGACCGGGGTTCGTTTCGCTTCGACAAACCAATATTTATAGAATCTCCTTCTTGATCCGGCTGAAATAGGCCTCCGTCACCCCAATGTACGAGGCGAGCACCCGGGCCGACACGACCTCCAGAATATCCGGGCGATACTTCAGAACGGCCACAATTCGCTCACGGGCATTTCCCTTGATATATTTCAACTTCATCTCGGAGGTATAAAACTGCCACATGGCAAGCTGAAACATCCACTGGGCAAATTCGTGCGATTCGGCAAGCAGATCGTCATATTTGCTCTTGGGGATCACGATGCAGTCGCACCCCTTCTTACAGGTTTCGAACTGCATGACGGCCGGTTGATTCATATAGGAGTGCGGCGAGAGGAAGATGGTTCCCGAAGAGGCAAATCCGTACGTCACCTCCCGATCCTCCTCATAGTAGACCGCCCGAAGAACGCCCTCTTTGATAACATAGATGTTGGAGTCGATGTGACCATACTCAATCACCGGTTTTTTGGCGGCGAAATGGACCTCCCGTCCCAAAGAGAGCAGTTGGCGTACGATCCTCTCGGAGGGGCGGAAATTTCCCTCCTGCATGATTGCTTCTATCAACTCATCCATATCGGCTAACTCTTATTTTTCGCACAAAAATACAGAAAATAGCGTGAGATCATCCAATCCTTGCACTATGTCAATGTTTTTATTCCGGACGCAGTGTACTTTTGAAATACCAAATCAACCTAAACATCCTGTATCATGAAAAAGCTTCTATTCCTTTCCATCGCGATGTTCGCAGTCGCCGCCCTGCACTCATGCAATGACGACGAAGAGAGTGCTCCGCAGGAGCAATACGATGTCGATACCGTCTCCACCGAATGCGAAGGCATATATTTCGGGGATGTATTCCTCTCCGACGAAGCGGCCTACACCTACTACCTCCGACTTGGTGACAAACCGCTGACCCCCGAAGGCAATCCGGATCCGGAGGGCACCTATTACATCCTTCGTCTGAATACGCCGCTGGAGAGCAACCTGGCCGAGGGAACCTACACGACCTCCGGCAGCAGCCAGTACATACTTACCGAAGATCAGAGTACGATAACCCACTTCAGAGTCACGAAATATATCAAGGAGGGATCCATGACCGTTTCGAAAACGGATGGACAATACTCGATCGATATAGAGCTGACTACCGAGGAGGGCGACACCTTCCACACCACCTACAACGGGGAGTTTCACCCCATCGACAAGAGCATCGAGTGGGTGGAACAGGACATGAACACACAGATGACCAGCGTATACTCGTGGTATCTGGAGGATGAGGAGTACAAAAACTCGAACCTCAACATCACGCTGTACGAGAACATCGACGATGCCGGATGGGTTACAGCCCCCTCGAGCGTTTTGATCCTCGTCGGACGCGGCGAATTCAACAACGACGGAGAGCTCCTTCCCGGCACCTTCTCGATTGTCAGCGGTGATGCTACGGACAACTCCTTCACCCAGGGCGAATGCGTCAACTTCATGAACGCCCCCTTCCCCTCCGGCACGAACTTCTCCTACTACTACGATGCTGACGACAGTTCGGCCATTCAGGTGGGACTGGCCGAATCGGGCACGGTCGATATCCAGAAAAACGGCAGCGACTACACGATCTCGTACGAATTGAAGACCAGCAACGGCAAAACGCTGACTGGCAGCTACACGGGACCGCTGGCGGTACAGGATGCACCGAAAGTGATCGAGAAACACGAGTGGGATCTGCCGGAGAACCACGTCATGAATTTCTCGGGCGAGAACTTCCAGGCTCAGGCATTCACGGACACCTACACGGTCGAGGGGCGCATGGTTTGGAACTTGAAACTCAACCAATACGATGCCAACTGGAGCTACTATCAGGATCAGCTTTACATCAACATCGTATGTCCTCTGGACGAAGACACGGAGCCTACCCCCGGCATCTATCCGGTAAGTGCGGGCAACGAGGAGAGAACGACCATGATCGGAACCTACACCCAGTCCGAATTGAGTTTCTACGGTACAGGCACCTACTTCCAATACTATCAGGACGGTCTTGTCAAGTGGGCCGGAGGTGCAACCGGCGGACAGGTCGAGATCATCAAGAACTCGGACGGCACCTATACGCTCAACTTCGACTTCCTCGACGGCCAGCAGGAGCCCAAGCACTTCTCGGGCAGCTGGACCGGCAACATGAAGATCGGTTGGTAGCACACAAAAGACGATCTCATAGCTGACAGCAACAACTCTTGCGACTTCTCCAGCAAGCGCAAGGAAAAAGGAGACCCGGGAAATCCAAAGATTTCCCGGGTCTCCTTTTATGCGGAATGCGGAATAATCCGCCCCTTGACAAGGGCAAACCTCCGCTATTTGAACTCTACGAGCGAATGGCCGGTCATCGCCTCCGGCTTACGAAGCCCCATCAGGTCGAGTACCGTCGGAGCCACGTCGGCCAGAATACCGTTGTGCACCTCCTTCACGCGATCCGACACCACCACGATGGGCACGGGGTTGAGCGAGTGAGCCGTATTGGGCGTACCGTCCGGATTGATCGCATTGTCGGCATTGCCGTGGTCGGCAATCTGCACCACTTCGTAACCGTTGCGTTTGGCCGCCTCGACCACCTTCGCCACCGAGCGGTCGACCGCCATGACCGCCTTCTCGATCGCCTCGTAGACACCGGTATGGCCGACCATGTCGCCGTTGGCAAAGTTGAGGCAGATAAAATCAAATTTCTGCGTATCGAGCGCCTCGACCAGTTTGTCGGCTACCTCATAGGCACTCATCTCCGGCTTCAGGTCGTAGGTTGCCACCTTGGGCGAGGGGACCAGGATCCGCTCCTCACCGGGGAACTTATCCTCACGGCCTCCGTTCAGGAAGAAGGTCACGTGGGCATACTTCTCCGTCTCGGCGATACGCAGTTGCTTGAGTCCCTGTTTCGAGACGTACTCGCCGATCGTATCGTTCACGTTCTCCTTGTCGAAAAGGATGTGCAGTCCCTTGAACTTGGCATCGTAGGGGGTCATCGTGCAGTAATAGAGCGGCAGCGTATGCATCCCCTGCTCGGGCATGTCCTCCTGCGTCAGAACAATGGTGAGCTCCTTGGTGCGGTCGTTGCGGAAGTTGAAGAAGATCACCATGTCGTTCGGACGGATCATGCCGATCGGATTGCCGTTCTCGTCGATCCGCACCACCGGCTTCACGAACTCGTCGGTCACCCCTTCGTCATAGGACTTCTGCATGGCCAGCGCCATATCGGACGAATGTTCGCCCTTGCCCTCGACCAGCAGGTCGTAGGCCTCCTTCACACGCTCCCAACGCTTGTCACGATCCATGGCGTAGTAGCGGCCGATGAGCGAGGTTACCACCCCAGTCGACTTCTCGCGCATGTGACGTTCGAGCTGCTCGATAAAGCCCTTGCCGCTGTGCGGGTCGGTATCACGACCATCCATGAAGCAGTGTACGTAGGTGTGCTCGATGCCGTAGCTGGCGGCAATATCCGTCAGTTTGAGCAGATGCTCGAGCGACGAGTGCACGCCACCGTCCGAGACAAGCCCCATCAGGTGAACGTTCACCCCATTTTTCTTTGCATATTCGAACGCCTTGACGATCTCCGGATTCTGGCGGATCGACTCGTCACGGCAGGCGCGGTTGATCTTCACCAGATCCTGATAAACGACCCGTCCGGCGCCGATGTTGAGGTGTCCCACCTCCGAGTTGCCCATCTGTCCATCGGGCAGACCGACGTTCTCACCGTCGGTGCGCAACTGCGCATGGGGATAACGACGCGTCATCTCCGTAATATAGGGGGGGCGCATCTGGGCGATCACATCCCCCTTCTGTCCGTTTCCGATCCCCCATCCATCGAGGATCATCAACAATACTTTCTTATGTTCCATAATCTACTCTCCTATTTTACTTTTTCCATGATCAGTTCGACAGCCTTGTCGATAGCTGCCTGCAGACCGTCGGGATTCTTTCCGCCGGCCGTTGCCAGGAAGGGCTGTCCGCCGCCGCCGCCGTTGATCGCCTTGGCCGCCTCACGGACAACGGCTCCGGCATTGGCACCCATGGCAACGATATCGTCGCCGAGCGCCACGGTGAGCGACGGTTTGCCGTCCTGCACGGTTCCCAATACCAATACGATATTCTTTGCCCGGCTGCGCACCGCAAAGACGAGCTCCTTCACGAAATCGGGGCGACGGTCGGTCTGCACCGCCATCAGACGCACTCCGTTACGTTCCGGAGTCGAGGTGACGATCTTCTCGGCCCACTCGGCCACCTGCTCACGGCGGATCACCTCCATTTCGCGGCTGAGGGCCTCGTTGCTCTCGACCACCTTCTTGATGGCCTGCACGATCTGCGAATTCTTCAAATAATCGGCTACATCACGCATCGTATCCTCGGCCGCATAAAGAATATTTTCGGCCCCCTCGCCCGTTACGGCCTCGATACGCCGTACGCCGGCCGAGATGGCACTCTCGTTCACGATCTTGAAGAAACCGATGTTTCCGGTCGCCCGCACGTGCGTACCGCCACACAGCTCGACCGAATCACCGAAGCGCACCATACGCACCCGGTCGCCATACTTCTCGCCGAAGAGCATCATCGCACCGGCTTTCTTGGCCTCCTCGATAGTGGCGTCGCGCTTCTCCTCGAGCGGATAGTTGGCCCGAATGGCCCGGTTGACCAACCGCTCCACAGCGCGCAGCTCCTCGGGAGTCACCTTCTGGAAGTGCGAGAAGTCGAAACGCAGGTGTTCGGGTGTCACGAGCGAACCCTTCTGCTCGACGTGCGTACCCAGCACCTTCCGCAGCGCGGCGTGCATCAGGTGGGTTGCCGTATGGTTGTTGGCTGCCGCCTGGCGTTTCTCCTCATCGACCACAGCGATGAAGTTGGCCGCCGGATTCTCGGGCAGCTGCGTAGCCACGTGGACGGTCAGACCATTCTCCTTCTCGGTTGCCACGATCGCAATCCGCTCGTTGGCACTCTCGATATAGCCGACATCACCGATCTGACCACCCGAGTTGCCATAGAAAGGCGTGCGGTCGAATACCAGCTGGTACGAGGTCTTGCCCTTGGACGAAACCCGACGATAGCGGGCAATCTTCACATCGGCGCTGAGCGTATCGTATCCCACGAACTCGCTCCGATCGATGTGGAGCAGCTCCACCCAGTCATCCGTATCTACTACGGCCGCGTTGCGCGAACG
>CAWUYY010000039.1:0-5987 GCA_963926835.1 Rikenellaceae bacterium
AATCGTTGGATTGTCAAGGCTTTTTAGTTAGTCGGGGTGACAAGATTCGAACTTGCGACCACACGCCCCCCAGACGCGTACTCTAACCGGGCTGAGCTACACCCCGAACTCATTTCGGAACGCAAATATAGGTATTTTTGCGCAATCAAGCAATGAATTCCGAGGAAAATTTATGCCTAACGTAACAACACCTCACAAAACAAACTAAGAATCAACACATTAAATTAGTCAGGTTTTTTCACCATTTTTCTTCTCCTCAGTCCAAATTGAGGTAAAAACCAGTTTCTGCCAACTCTTCCACCCCTCCCTAATCACCCCCTCGCTGCAACGCACGCCATCTGCCGCCAGAGATACCTATTTTATTATAACTGTTCACCGCACACTTCGTTACGCCCTATTTTTTTACACTTTTTTTTGGATAGCAAACTTTTTTGTTTACCTTTGCACCGCTAAAGGATTCCCCTCACGGGGAGTAACCCTGGCGAAGGAGGCCCATTCGTCTATCGGTTAGGACGCAAGATTTTCATTCTTGAAAGAGGAGTTCGACTCTCCTATGGGCTACACGAGAGCACCCTTCGGGGGCGGACGAACGGCTGAGAGGCCGTACGTCTTGTTTCTGGAGCGTGCTGACGGGGAACAACATTCGAAGGAAGCGGGCGCAAGCCTATTCCGAAACGGCTACGGCCGGTCAGTGATGGCCCGAGCAATCTCGGAAGCCATCCCAGAAAACGGACAAAAAATTAAAAAATAAAAACACAGAATTATGGCAAACCATAAGTCATCCGAAAAAAGAATTCGTCAGACCGTGACGAAGCGTGCACACAACCGTCTGTATCACAAGACGGCACGCAACGCCGTGAAAGCTCTTCGCAACACGACCGAGAAGAGCGCGGCAGAGGCTCTGCTCCCGAAAGTTACCTCCATGCTGGACAAGCTGGCCAAGCACCACATCGTTCACAAGAACAAGGCCGGTAACCTGAAGAGCGCCCTGCAGTCGCACGTCAACTCCCTGTAATTAACAGGAGTTTCCATAAGAAAAAGACTTTCCGACGATCGGAAAGTCTTTTTCTTTTTACCCCCCCCCGGCAAAGAGCAGGGGGACGGCAAAAAGCCGGGGATTTTTTTATTTGGAGGCAGCCTCCGATGCCGGAGCAGCCGGTTTCTCGGTCTCGGGGAATCCCTGCGCCTTCAGGCGGATCTCGCCGCCGTCGGGGGTAACCAGGTAGGCACCTCTCTCTTCGGCCGTGATGTGGCCGATCACATCGACCCCGCCCAGGCGCATGATCTGCTCCTGCATCGCAAGCGGCACCGTAAAGAGCAGTTCGTGATCTTCGCCGCCGTTCAGAGCCGCCACCACCGGGTCGGCATGGATCTCCTCGGCAAAGGCTGATGTCTGGCGGGCAATCGGAATCTTATCCAGATAGATGCGCGCACCGCAATGCGAAGCCTTGCAGATCTGCAGCAGATCGCTGGCCAAACCGTCCGAGAGGTCGATCATCGAGGTGGGGACGATCCCATCCTCGGCCAGCGCCTCGACCATATCCTTCCGGGCCGAGGGTTTCAGATAGCGCTGCAGCAGGTATTCATATCCATCGAATTTCGGAGCGATCTCCTTCATTCCGGACAACACCCGCTTCTCACGCTCGAGCAGGTGCAGCCCCATGTAGGCGGCCCCCAGATCGCCCGTGATGCAGATCAGATCGTGCAGTTTCGCCCCGTCGCGATAGACCACCCGCTCGCGCGGAGCGTGTCCGAGAGCCGTCACGTTGATCACCAGCCCCGTCACCGAAGCCTTGACATCGCCGCCCACCAGATCGACACCCAACTCGTCGCAGGCGAAGCGGATCCCCTCGTAGAGGTCATCCAGCACCTCGACCGAGATCTTGGCCGACACTCCGAGCGAGACGAGCAGCTGGGCCGGGCAGACGTTCATCGCCAGCAGGTCGCTCACGGCAACCACCACGGCCTTGTACCCCAGATGCTTGGGCGGAAAGTAGGTCAAATCGAAGTCGACACCCTCCAACAGCAGGTCGGTCGTGCAGAGCGAAACCTCACCCTCACCGGCAGCTACCACCGCCGCATCGTCCCCTACCCCGCGCAGGGTCGAGGTATTATGTTTTTTCAGATCGCGCGTGAGGCGATCGATCAATCCGAATTCACCCAAAGTGACGATCTCCGTCCGTTTCTTTTCAGCCATAGCAATATCTCTTTTTTTTCTCTTCAACGGGATCCAACGGTCGGCCCCGCGCGCCGTATGGCCGCGCGCCTCTCCCCGACCCCGCAACACCCGAACAAGGGGCGCAACGCCTTTGGGAAAAAGCGACACCACCCGTTCGATTTTACAAAAATAGGAAAACTCGGCCGAATACGGACGACTTGAAGCGAAATAATAGAGGCAACCAGGGCGGCAGCCGCCACACCGTCCCTCTGCACTCCAAGGATTCGGGGCCATGCGGCAAAGAATTCAAAATTTCTTGCTATTTTTGTACGAGGCGTCCTCGCCAGCACCTTCTGGAGGAGGCTGTCAATGGATCAATAACCTGGATTCGAGCCGCTGAGAAGGCGGAATCCACCACCCGTGCAGCATGAAAAGAGGAATCGCACTGACGTTTTTTTGCCTGACTGCCTGCATAAGCAGCACATTCGCAGAGAGCCGCACCCCCTATGTCGCATTTGCCCGCACATACGGCATCGTCCGCTACTTCTCCCCCAACCCTTACACCCGGAACTGGTCGGAAAGCGACTGGATGAAGGTGTGCGCCCTGCTGGCCAACCGGGCCGAGACCCAGCCCCTGGAGGAGGTATTCAAACCGCTCGCCCCCACGCTGCGACTCTCGACAAGGGAACCCCTGCCGCAGGGAGAGATCCCCGCATCGAGCTCTGCGGCCGAATTTTACCGTTACAGTGGATCGGGCACGCTGCATGTTCCGCTTCTCGCCCGAATATTCATACCCGGACTCGCGGACTACATCCCCTACTACAAACAACTCGTCGCCGTCTCCGAATGCCCGGACTCGATCACGGCTCCGGCGGCCAATCGATATTACAGCTATCCGGCGGGCGACGGCCGCTGACTGCAGATTCAACACGCACTGCCCAAAGGGCAGTTCGACAGAGGAGCAACGCATCGACTGCTTGCCGAAGCGAAAAAATACTGGGACTCACATAGACTTGACGACAAAAACCTCGCCCCGAGACGCCAGTTCATTTTCGGCCTGTTGTCGGACAAGGCGGTTCGGGTAGCCGACCTGACCGTCCGCTGGAATGCGGTACGCCACTTTTACCCCTACTACGAGGAGGAGGATCTCGACTGGGATCGCCAACTGGAGCTCTTCCTGCAACAGGCCGTTCAGATGGACCGCGTGGACTCTTTCGAGGAGCTCCTCGCCTGGTACGACTGTCTCTGCCACTTTTTCAATCCGGTGAAGGACGGTCACCTTTTCGTGCGCAGAGACATGCGGCTCTCGGCCCTCCAGACGACCTATCTGCCCGAATATCATGCCCCGGTCGAGACGCGCGTTGTAAACGACACGCTGCTCGTCCGCACGCAAGCCGATAAGGCCGAATCCTGGCGCATGCTTCTCTCCCTCGACGGCCGGCCACCCCTCGAAAAGCTGCAAGCCTGCCGCGCCGCCACAAACGCCGCCACGCCGGCACACCGCGACCGACTGGCGGTCGACAAACTCTTCGCCGCCCCGGAATACGGCACCCCGTTCATCATCGAAAGCTGCGACCTTTCGGGCGACGTGCGCCGGGATACGCTTTACGCCCAACGCGCCGACGGACCGCTCTCACAACGGAACAACCCGCCTCTGTACCAATACGAAAACGGGATTCTCTACCTCGACGCCACCTCGCCCGAATTGAGCGAGAAACGCTTCCTGGCAGCTCTGACCCCCGACGTCAAAGCTCTCTGTTTCGATCTGCGCGGGCTCCCCTCGCTCCAGTTCGAAGCGATTCTGGCCCACCTGATCCCCGCCGATGCGAAGGCTCCGGCCACCGAGGTTCCAATCAACTCCTTCCCCTTTCAACAGGGTGTCTCGTGGCGAATCGAGGCGGAGACCTTATCGGCGAAATCACCCCACATCGCCCTGCCGGCCATCTTTTTATGCGATGGCAGCACCGTCAGCTGGGGCGAAACCATCCTCATGATGGTCCGCCACTACAAGCTGGGGCTGATCGTCGGCCAGACGACGGCCGGCACCACCGGAGACATGACTCAGTTCGACCTTCCGCTGTTCCCCTTCACCATGACCGGCATGCGCATGCAGGGCATGGATCGCGAACAGCACCACGCCCGGGGGATTCTTCCCGACCGCATCATTCCGCTCCAGGCCCATGACCTCCTGAGCGGTCGCGACAGCACACTGGAGGCCGCGCTGAAGAGCCGGTAGCCCCACTCCCGGGCAGATCGTACGGATGCGACAGACCGCCAAAACCGGCCTGCGTACAATAAATATGGGAAAACTTTATCGTTGCGACCGAAAAATCGACTATATTTGTTGGCGTAAAAAATTCAAACCACACATACGACCATGTTGAATATCGTTTTGTTCGGAGCTCCGGGATGCGGCAAAGGAACGCAGGCCTCGCTGCTCAAAGAGAAGTACGGAATCGATCACGTATCGACCGGCGAAGTGATCCGCGATCAGATTGCACGGGGAACCCAATTGGGAAAAGAGATGGAGTCCTACACCTCGCAGGGCAAACTGGCTCCCGACCAGATTGTCATCGACATGATAGACCACTACGTAGCGGAGCATCAGCACGTCAAAGGCAACATCTTCGACGGATTCCCGCGTACGATCCACCAGGCCGAGGAGTTCGACCGTCTGCTCTCGGCCCGCGGCCTGAAGGTTGACAAGATGATCTACCTGGATGTTCCCGAAGAGGAGCTGGTAAAACGTATCCTGCTGCGCAGCAAGGAGTCGGGACGCGCCGACGACGCCTCGGAGGAGGTGATCCGCAAGCGCATCGAGGTTTACCGCGAGCAGACGGCCGTCGTTGCCAAGTTCTACTCGGCACAGGGCAAGTATGCCGAGGTCAACGGCGTGGGCAAGGTCGAGGAGGTCTTCGACCGCATCTGCCGCATCATCGATTCGATTTAGGCGACCAACCACCCCATACGAAGGAGCACCCCGTCCACACGAGGTGCTCCTCATCTTCTTCTTATTATCCGCCACGGGCCGCACACAATCACTTCGTCCGTCCCAAACGCCGATAAAAAAACGGGCGAAAATGTGCGTTTTGCGATTTTTTTACTATCTTTGCATCCGCTATAAAGCATATTAATCTAATTAACAAACAATTATGAACAATTACGAAGCCGTTTTCATTGTCACACCGGTACTTTCCGATACGCAGGTGAAAGAGGTTGCTGACAAATTCCAGGGTGTCATCACCGAGAACGGGGGTCAGATTGTGAACTCTGAGGCATGGGGCTTGAGAAAGCTTGCCTATCCGATTCAGAAAAAGACCACCGGATTCTACTTCCTGCTCGAATTCACCGGGGAGGGTTCGATCGTCAACACGCTCGAGACCCAATTCCGCCGCGACGAGCGCGTGATCCGTTTCTTAACTTTCAAGCAGGACAAATACGCCGTAGAGTACTCGGAGAAACGTCGTGCAAAACTTTCTAACAAATCGGAGGAATAATCATGGCACAGGAGAACAAAAACCAGTCTGAAATCAGATACCTCAACCCCGTTTCGGTTGACGTCAAGAAGAAAAAATATTGCCGCTTCAAGAAGCTCGGCATCAAATACGTGGACTACAAGGACGGCGAGTTCCTCAAGAAGTTCCTCAACGAGCAGGGCAAGATTCTGCCCCGTCGTCTGACCGGTACTTCGCAGAAGTTCCAGAAGAAGGTGGCTCAGGCCGTGAAACGTGCCCGTCACCTGGCCATCCTGCCCTTCGTAACCGATTGCATGAAATAATTTAAGGAGGAGACGACAATGGAAGTTATTCTGATCAAAGATATGGAGAAG
>CAWUYY010000040.1:0-18276 GCA_963926835.1 Rikenellaceae bacterium
CAGCGCCACGCGGAAGCGGCGTCCGGCCGCCGAACCGACGAACGATCCCTTGGCGGCCATCGCCGGATTGAACGAGGTGATGTACCAGGCTGGGAAACTGCCGGCAATGAATGCTGCGACGAGCGAAATGGCGAGTGAGATGGCCAGTACGGGGAGGTTGTCGCCGAGAGCCAGCGAGCTGCTGACATACGAGGCGAACTCGGTACGCTGGAATCCGATAGCCACATACCAGGCGCAGAGCTGCGATAGCAGAACAAATCCGAAGGCCTCGAACAGGAAGCTGAAGCGCAGCGAGCGGGTCGGGGTTCCGAAGACCTTGAGAATGTTGACGGCCCGCAGCCGCACGGGCAGCAGGGCGAAGAAGAAGTTGACGAAGTTGATCAGCGCGATGACGATGATGAGCACCGCAACGCTCAGCAGCGAATAGGTCAACGTCGTGGAGCCGCTGGAGAAGGCGCCCATGCTGTCGGCGACCCGACGATCGAAATATATCCCGTCGAGCGGCACAAGCAGACAGTCACACGGGTCCTCCATCTCCTCCTCGGTCAGCTCTTCGCCCCAGATGGGGGCCATGCGCTCCATGTAGTCACGGTAGTTCTTCCGGTGAATCTGCTCCCAGCGGCGGGCCAGCATCTCGGGATCGGCCCCTGCGCGCAGACGGACGAAATAGCAGTCGTTCCAATAGGAGGGGGTCATGTCCCGGTCGCCGACATCGGTCATGGCGACGATATGTGCAAAGGAGCTGTTCGCTGGAAAATCCTCAAAGAGGGCCACCACTTCTTGTTGTGTGTCGACGCGTTTCCCCTCTTGGTCGCCAAGCCAGAGGATGTCGCCGGCATGCACGCCGAACTGTGCGGCCTGCGAGCGTGAGAGGGCGATGCTGTTGGGCTGCCCGAGCGCTGCGAGATCCCCCTCGACGGTGCGTAGCCCCACGGTCTCGAGAAAACCCATCGAGACGGTGTTGAGCGACACTCGGAAACGGAGGAACTCGCCGTGGCGTTTCACCCATACGGGCTGTTCCCAGCGCCAGGGGCGGATGCAGCCGCCGGCCTCGATTTCGGGCGATCGGGCGATGAGCTGTTCGCCGTCGGGACGCGTCGAGCAGATCGAATAGCCCGTCTCATCAAACGGCGAGCGGGGCGCTACCAGGTAGATGCGTTCGGCTTCGGGGATGGCGCGGTTGAAGGTCAGCTCCCAGCGCACCTGTACCAGGATAATGTAGAAGGCCGTGAAGGCGAGCGTCAGGCCGATGATGTTGAGCAGCGACGAGACCTTGTAGCGCCGCAGGGTGGTCAGAAAGTTGTATAAGGCTATTTTCATAACGCTGTTTGTCGTAAATTCTATTTGTTGAGGATCAGCACATCGTTGGCGCCGTAGTTTTCGTACCCGGAGACGATGACACGTTCGCCCGGCTCCAGCCCTTCGAGCACCTCATAGTACTGCGGATTCTGACGGCCGATGCGGATCTGCCGCTTGTAGGCCCGGTCGCCTTCGGGCGAGAGGACGTAGATCCACGCCCCGCCCGTCGACTGGTAGAACGAACCGCGCGGGATGATCACCGCTTCGGTCGGCTGTCCCAGTTCGAGGTGCAGGTAGTAGGTCTGTCCGCTGCGTATGTTGCGCGGACGGGCTCCGGCGAAGGTGAAGTCGGCCCGGAACTGACCGTTGCGCACCTCGGGATAGACCTTGCGTAGGCGCATCGTGAAGGCCGTGTCCTGCCGTTCGAAGGTGGCGTCAAGCCCCGCCCGTACGCGGTCGATGTAGCTCTCGTCGATCTGCGCCTCGACCTTGAAGTCCGACAGGTCGTTCACCTGCCCGATCTTCTGTCCGGCCGAAACCGACTGCCCGAGCACGACGTCGAGCAAGCCCACCTCGCCGTCGATCGGCGATTTGACCTGCAGGTTGTCGATCCGCTGGCGGATGAGCTGCATGTTGCGCTTCATGTTCTCGAGGTTGTCCTCCATCTGCTCGATCTGCACCGTGCGGTAGAGCGAGTCCTGCACCTGCCGCTCGATGTTCAGCTCGCGTTTCTTGGCGGCCAGTTCGTAATCCTCCTTCGACTGGAGCCACTCCTCGCGGGCGATCAGGTTGCTCTGGTAGAGCTCCTCGTTCTGCTGCCAGGTGCGGTGTTTGCGCTCCACGTCAAGGTCCAGCTGCACCTTGTCGAGTCGCAGGTCGAGCTTCTGCTGTTCCATCGAGATCAGGGTGTTGCGCAGGATGTTCTGCTTCTCGGCCAGTTCGGCCTCGCTGTTCAGGATCTCAAGCGTGAGGGCGGTGTTGCTCAGCTCCACCAGCACGTCGCCCTTGTGGACCGAGGCACCCTCCTCGACGACGAGCCGCTCGACAACACCCGCTTCGAGCGGACTTAGTTGCACGGAGGTTATCGGCTGCACCTGACCCGTGATGCGGATGTAGTCGTTGAACTCGCCGCGTGCGACCTGTCCGACCGAGATCGTGCGGGCATCGATGCGCAGGGTCGAGGAGTTGCCGCGTACGAGCAGCCATACGACCAGTATGAGGAGCACGGCTCCGACGAGATAGGGAATTCCCCGTTTGGTAAAAAGGGCCTTCAGGCCGCGTTTCTTTTCAATGCGAATATCCATGGTTGTATTGTTTTTGGCAATGTGGAATCGAACGTTGTTGCACTCAGCGGATCAGCGGCTCGCCGTTGTAGTAGGAGACCAGCCGTACCTTGAGAATGTATTGGAGCCGGGCCCGCAGACGCTCCGAACGGGCCTGGAGCAGTTTGTCGGCGGCCGTCTGCAGATCGAGGGCCGAGACCATGCCGCGGTCATACTTGCCCGCGACGGCCTCATAGGCCAACTGGGCGGCATCGCTCTTCTTCGAGGCCTGAACAAACTCCTTGCCGTAGCCCAGCATCTGCTGGTAGGCCTGTGCCACCTCGCTCTCGAGGGCCCGGAGGGTCTCCGTACGGGTCTGCTCGGCGATGCGCCAGTTGTTGCGGGCCCGGTTTACCGAGGTGCGGCGGCTGAGCCCTCCGAAGATCGGGATGTTGAGTTGAGCCGAGAGGTAGAATCCCCGGTTGTCGCGGAACTGGTTCGGGAAGGTGGGGTAGAGCGAGCGGTTGTCGAGGCTCATGAAGAAGTTGGTCGAGTAGCCGCCTCCGATGTAGATCGCGGGGTAGAGATTCCCCTTTGCCACGGAGAACTGCAGCCGCGAATGGCGCACGTTGTGGCGGGCAGCCACCGCCTTGGGATTATTCTCCAGCGCGTAGCCGAGCACCTCGTCGAGGGGGGCCGTGCCGGCCGGGGTTTCGATCTCCACTTCGGTGTCGATCCGCAGCGGCCGGTCGGCCGGGAAGTTCATTGCTTCGGATAAGGCGATCTCGGCCAGCGCGAGGTTGTTCTCCTGCTGGGTGACCAGGTAGTCGTCCGAGGCGCATTGCGATTCGACCTCTGCCACGTCGGCTGCGCTCTTCAGACCCAGCTCGAAGAGTTTGCGGCTCTTCTCCAGCTCGGCCGTGCTCGTTTCGAGCTGTTCGCGGGCCAGCCGGAGGCTTTCGGTGTAGTAAACCACGTCGAAGTAGGCCTCCATGGTCTTCAGGGCGATCTGGTCGCGGGCCAGCTGCAGCTCCTCGACTCCTTGCAGGCGCATGACGCGGGCGGCGCGTACCGTGTTGATGCCGGTGAGACCCGCAAAAACGGGCATCTGTCCGGAGATCGAGTAGGAGTTGTCGAAATTCGAGACATCGGTATAGGTGTTGGTCTCCGGGTCGACCGAACGGCCGAAGCTGGTCGAGGCGCCGACCGCACCGCTTACGGCCGGAACGAGTGCGGCGACCGATTCGATGTAGTCCTGCCGGTAGTTGCGGTTGGTGTAGTCCTGACGACGGACCGCCGGGCTGTGTTCGACCGCATAGCGCATGCACGCTTCGAGCGACATCGGCTTCGGCTCTTCTGCGGCGGGGAGCGTCTCATACGAGCCGACGGGTGCGGCAGCGAGGGTGTCCGCGGCAACCGGCACCGCAGGTCCGGGGGCCGGAATCGTGTCGGCCGGTAGACTGGCCGGTGAAGGCTCGGCGGCGTGGCCGGAGATCAATGTGAGTGTCCAGAAAATAGACACTATCGGGACTAAAACAGTTCGTTTCATGGTGTTTCTTCAACTTATGTTTTCAGTGCGGCTACAGTGCCACCCGCGTGCCAAAATGTATAACATATTGATTTATAACTTGTATTGTGGATTGTCAAGATGCGTATTTGTAAAATATTTTTACACTCCCGTAAAAAATCTGGACGCAACGGTGCCTTTTTCCCCGGAATGCGCTAATTTTATCGCACCGTAACCCCGGGTCGGAGTCGTGTGCCGGCCCCTTTCACGTAAAAAAATATGGTCAAGGAGGGAACACTACTTATTGTCGACGACAACCGCAGCATCCTGGATGCGCTTCAGCTGCTGCTGGGCAACTATTTTGCCCGGGTTCTGACGCTGCCTTCACCCAATCAACTCGTTACGACGCTCCGCCGTGAGATGGTCGACGTCGTGCTGCTCGACATGAACTTCTCGGCCGGAATCAACACCGGCAACGAGGGGTTCTACTGGCTGCAGGAGATTCGCCGCACCCGCCCCGACGTCAAGGTGGTGCTCTTTACCGCCTATGCCGACATCGATCTGGCGGTGCGGGCCATGCGCGACGGGGCGGTCGATTTCGTTGTCAAACCGTGGGACAACGACCGCCTGGTGGCGGCTCTGCGAAACGCCTACAACCTGGCCCGTTCGCAGCGGGAGGTGAAGCAGCTCAAGGAGATCAAACGGGAGCTGACACAGGAGGAGCCGATGTTCTGGGGATCGAGCCCGGCGATGATGCGTATCCGCGAGTTGGTCGGCAAGGTGGCCGCGACCGATGCCAACATCCTCATCACGGGCGAGAACGGCACGGGCAAGGAGATGCTGGCCCGCGAGATACACAACCGCTCGGCCCGGCGTCGGGAGTTGATGGTCTCCGTCGATATGGGGGCTGTACCCGAGACGCTCTTCGAGAGCGAACTTTTCGGCCACGTCAAGGGGGCCTTCACCGATGCCCGCAGCGACCGGGCCGGCAAGTTCGAGGTGGCCGACCACGGTACGCTCTTCCTCGACGAGATCGGCAACCTGCCGCCGCACCTGCAGTCGAAACTGCTGACGGTACTTCAGAGCGGACGGATCGTCCGCGTGGGTAGCAACACCCCCGTGACTGTCGATATTCGCCTCATCTCGGCCACGAACCGGGATCTTTACCGCATGGTGGCCGACGGACAGTTCCGCGAGGATCTTCTCTATCGCATCAATACGATTCATATCGACCTGCCGCCGCTGCGTCAGTGTCGCGAGGATATTCTTCCGTTGGCCGAGGAGTTCCTGCACCGTTATGCGGTCAAGTATGCCAAGCCGATCGAGGGGTTCGATGCAAAGGCCGTCCGCGAGATGCAGGAGTACCCCTGGGCGGGCAACATCCGCGAGTTGCAGCATACGGTCGAGAAGGCGGTGATCCTCTGCGACGGCGGGCAGATCACCTCGTCGACGCTGCTGCTGCGCCCTGCACCGGCACCTGCCGCCGAAGCCGAATTCACGACCCTCGGCGAGATGGAGCGGTCGATGATCGCCCGGGCCATGGAGCGTTGCGGGGGCAACATGACCGAGGTGGCCCGGCAGCTGGGCATTACGCGGCAGACGCTCTACAACAAGATTAAACGCTACGGATTATGAAACTTTCGAAAGGGATCACATACAGGCCCGTCGTCACCTGGTCTGCGGTACTCGGCACTGCCTCTCTGGCCTGCGGGTGGGGGATTGCCCGGGGGCTCTACCCGCTGATGCTCGTTTGCGTTCCGCTCATGGCACTCTCGCTCGTGCGGATCCTGCACTGTTACGGCGAGTCGGTCCGCCGCGTCACCTTCATGTTCAATGCCATCGACAGCGACGATCTGACCTTCCGTTTTAACGAGGATCCGTCGAAGGTCGACAATACGATGCTCAATACGGCGCTGAACCGCATCAAGGAGATCCTTACGCGCACCAAGTTGCGGGCCGAGGAGCGCGAGCGCTACTATCAGCTCATCATGGAGAGCGCCCAGACGGGGTTGATCACCGTCAACGATACGGGCAGCGTCTACCAGGCCAACGGCGAGGCGTTGCGAATCTTCGGGGTTCCGCGGCTGAGCCATGTCCGGCAGCTGGAGAGTTCGTTCCCGGAGCTTGCGCGGGCATTGACCGCCATCCGTCCCGGCGAGAAGCTCCGCGTCTCGTGCACGACCGAGGCGGGGGAGATGGCCCTGACGCTCGGATGTGCCGAGATTACGCTCGAGGATCGCCACCGGCGGGTCATCTCGGTGAGCGACATCAACAGCGAGGTGAGCGAAATTCAGGTCGAGTCCTGGAGCAAACTCTCGCGCATTTTGACCCACGAGATCATGAACTCGCTGGCCCCGATCACCTCGCTCAGCGATACGCTGCTCCATATCGGCCGACCGCAGGATCCCGACATCGAACGGGGGCTCCAGACCATCTCGGCGACGAGCCGCCGACTGGTCTCCTTCGTCGAGGGATACCGTCGCTTCACCCGGATCCCGGCTCCGCAGCGCGAACCGTTCGAGGTGCGCGAACTGATCCGTCAGGCCGTGGCGCTGACGGCTGCCGAGGATGACGGTCTGCGCATACACGTCGATATCGAACCGGCCGACACGATGATCTATGCCGACAAGGTACAACTGGGACAGGTGGCGGTGAATCTGCTCAAGAATGCGCGGGAGGCGATTGCCGGACGGCCGGACGGGGAGATCGAGATCCGTTCGCGCATCGATGCGGCCGAGCACGTCATCATCGAGTTCAGCAACAACGGCGGAGCAATCCCGGCCGAGGTTGCCGAGAATATCTTTACCCCCTTCTACACGACCAAACCCGATGGATCGGGAATCGGACTGAGCCTTTCGCGGCGAATCATGCAGCTGCACGGCGGTTCGCTGCGCTTGACCGGCAACACCGACCGGCGGGTGACCTTCACCCTGCAGATCGAGTAGCGGTCGTATTCCCGAAAATGAAAGTGCGCTGCATCCGAACCGATGCAGCGCAATTTTTGTCTTTGAAAAATGTTCAATCAACGCAGTTTGTTGCGGATGAAGCTCTGGCGGGCGTAGAGGAAGTAGAAGAGTACGCCGGCGGCGTTGATGGCGAAGGCGAGCCAGAAGGCGGCCGAGTAGCTGCCCAGGTGCTCGGCGACGCTGCCGCCTCCGACGATGCCGAGGCCGATGCCCAGATCCCACGAGGTGAGGATGGTCGAGTTGGCCGTGCCGCGCCGCTCGTGGGGGGCCAGGTTGATGAACATGGTCTGGATGGCGGGGTACATGTGGCCGTTTCCGAGGCCGATCATCAGGGCGGCGGCATAGTATCCGAACAGGTTGGGTATGGCCGTGAAGACGAAGTAGCCGCCCAGTGACATCAGCATGCCGATCGAGGCGTTGTGTACGATCTTCCCTTCGCGCAGGGACTTGTTGCCGATCAGTCGCGAAAGGATCAGTCCGATGGCCAGCAGCATGAAGAAGGTTCCCGACCCGGAGGTGATGTGCAGCACCTCCTGGCTGTATATGGCGATGTAGGTCGAGATGATTCCGAACGAGAAGGCGAAGGCGGCGATGCAGATTCCCTCGCTCCAGCCTTTCACCAATATGAATCGGTCGAGCGACAGCTTGCTGCTGTGCTCGATGGGCTGCCGCTCGCGGCACTTGATCGTCGAATCGATGATCAGACCAGCCAGGGCGATCACGAGCGACATGGTGAACAGCAGGTTGAAGTTGTGGATCGTGTGGTAGATGTAAAGACCCATCGAGGGACCGATTGCCATGGCTATGTTGTTGCTCAGACCGTAGTAGCCGATGCCTTCCGAGCGCCGCTCGGGGTAGAGCACGTCGACGGCCATCGTACTGTTGGCAACCGTTGCGGCTCCGAATGGAGCGCCGTGCAGGGTACGGATGGCGGCGAACAGCAGGAGCGATCCGGTGATGTAGTAGCCTGCAAAGAAGAGGGCAAAACAGGCGTAGCAGATCAGCAGCACCTTCTTGCGGGGGAAGGAGTCGACCACGAATCCGCTGAAAGGGCGGACGCAGAGGGCCGTGAGGGTGTAGCCGCTCAGGACGATTCCGATCATGGCCTTGTCGGCCGAGAAGGTGTCGCGCAGATAGAGCGGAAGCAGCGGCGCCAGCAGGTAGAAGGCGAAGAAGAGCATGAAGTTGGCGATCCAAACCTTCAGGTAGTTGCTGTTCCACAGCGCTGGCTGACCGGTTTTTGAACTGTTCTTGGAGGCCATATCGGGAGGTGTGTTAGGTGTGGTTGACTATTTCTTGAAGATGAAGTATACGGCCAGGATCAGGCAGCCGAATCCGATCAGGTGATTCCACCGCAGCGTATCCGACTTCATGAATACGACGGCGAAGACGGTGAATACCATGAGGGAGATCACCTCCTGAATCACCTTGAGCTCCCAGATCGAGAAGGGTCCGTCGTACTGGCTGCTGCCGAGGCGGTTGGCCGGAATCTGGAAGCAGTATTCGAACAGGGCGATGCCCCAGCTGAGCAGAATGATCGAGACGATGCCGAGGCGTTCGAGTTTGGATTTGAATGCGATTTGTCCATACCATGCCAGCGTCATGAAGGCGTTGGAGCAGATCAGCAGGAGAATGGTGGTAAGTGCACGGCTCATGAGAGTAGATCGTTCAGGTTGGTGATGCAGGTGAAATCGTCGATAATGAGATCCGCCTCGGTTTCTGTTTCGAGTACGGTACGAGGTAACGTTGTCGTAAGGGCGACGATGCGGCCGATGCCGGCGCGACGGGCGGTGGTGATGCCGGCCTTCGAGTCCTCGAATACGAGACACTCTTGCGGCGGCAGATTCAAGCCCTCGGCCGAGAGGAGGTAGATCTCCGGATCGGGTTTGCAACGGCTGACCCGGTCACCGCTGATGATGCAGTCGAAGTAGGGGGCGATGTGGCACCGCTCCAGTACGAAATCCACGTTCTCGCGTCCGCCCGACGAGCCGACCGCACAGGGAATGTGGCGGCGATGCAACTCTTCGAGCAGGGGAACGAGCCCGGCGACGGGCCGGATCTCCGGGGCGTAGATCTCGCGATAGATGCGCTCCTTTTCGGCACCGAGCTCCTGCAATCCCTTCTCGCGGATGAACTCTTCGGGCAGGATCAGACGCATGATGTCGTCGTTTCCCATGCCGAAAGCCGAATGCAGTTTCTCCTGCCAGTCCTTTACGCCGTATCGCTGGCAGAAGATTTCAAATGCTTTGACGTGCGCAGCGCTGTTGTCGACCAGAACGCCGTCCATATCGAATATGACACCTCGGATCATTATCTCGGATTTTGGACGCAAAATTAACCATAATTTCGGGAGTTGTCTCATCAAAGAGCCGAAAAGGGATGAAAACCGCCGGAAATTCCCCCTGCGGGGACTTTCCGAAGGCTAAAACGGAGGCGGAAAGGCCAACCCGGTCAGAATTTGAGATTCAGGCTGCAGTTGATCGTGAAGAGCGGGATCGAGAGGCCCGGTTTCGCGTCACGGTGGGTAAGCCGCCAGATAAAGTCGACCCGCAGCAGACGGAAGATGTTCTCCACGCCGAATCCGGTTTCGAGGTAGGGTTTGCGGACCGACGACATGCCCCAGGGGAAGAGCAGCATGGCCCGTGTGTCGGGCAGGCTGCCGTCGTTGCGCTCCGTGAGAGTGCCGTATACCCCCTTGAACACCAGTACCTCACGCCAGTTCAGCTTCTTGAGCAGCGGAATCTTGCCGAAGAGAAATCCGTTGAAGTGGTGCTCGTAGAAGAATGAAACCCACGCATCGGAGGCGAACTCGTAGAAGTTCATGCACGAGAAGGCATAGTGGTCGTAGAAGTAGGTGCCGTTGCCCTCGTGCAGTTTCAGCAGCGGATAGGGAACCTTGCCGAAGATCTTGCCCCCCTCGACCATGAGCTGCGAGTAGCCGATCGGCGGCAGGTTGAGCCGGTATTGCATCCGCCCTTCGAGCCGCAGGTATTCGTAGGAGTCGGGGAGGAACCCTTTGAGGCCGCCCGTCAGATCGAATGAAAAGATCGGGTACTTCGATCCCATGTACTGCACGTCGAAGGGCATGCGCAGGATCGTCTCGTTTTTCGAGAGACGGAAGCCCAGCCGGAGCGAGGCGTCGTTGATTCCCTCGATGCGGCTGCCGTCGGGTCGGATCATCGGTACGTACCGGTTGGCCGAGATGTGCCGGGCCCGGAAGTGGAGCGTGTTGCGGATGCCGTTCCTCCATTCGTGCTGGTAGTCGACGGTCCCCTCCTGAATCATCGACAGACGCGAGGTGCTGCCGCGGGCGAAGACCGAACTGAGGATGTTGTTCTCCGAGAGGGCGCTGAAGGCCGAACCGAGCTGGATGGCATCGTAGCGATAGGTGAGCGTCAGCTTGCGGGTGAGCAGGCGGCGGAACATGAATTCGAGCTCGGCTCCCCCCTTGAATCGCTCATCGCGGAAACCGTAGGCCGCATAGCCCGAGAGGCGGACCAGACGGCTGAAGTCCTTGGTTGTCCGGGCGCCGAGCTGAAGGCGGAGCCCCTCCAGCCGGTTGAAGCTGACCAGTTTGGAATAGGGGCCGATGCCGACGTATTCGGTGTTGTAGTAGCCTCCGATGATCGTGTTGAGTACCGTGTAGATATTCTTGTAGAGGGGAACCTCCTGGATCGAATTGACCATGTTGTAGATGGCCTGCTCCTTGGCCGAGAGGGCATAGGGGCGCAGTGTGTCCCAGCGGACACGCCGGGCCGCGATCGCCTCGTCGGAGACGACCACATTGGCATCCATGCGCAGCACCTCGCGGGGGATCGGCTCATCGAATCGCACCTGCGTGTAGAAGACTTCGCGGCTGCCCAGGAACGAGACCATTTTCGAGGAGTCCGACTTGGTCAGGGTGAAATCGGCGCTCAGCCGCTCCCGCTCGGGAAACCAGATCGAATCGGTGACCAGCCGGCTGTCCGTTTCGATGTCGAGGTGGCGGATCCAGTTTACGTTCACCCCCTTGGCCATGCGGACCCGGGCCGACCGCAGGGCATACGAAGCCGAATCGATGTTAACCTCGCCGTCGAGTACCGGCGTGGATACGTTGCGGGGATGGAATCGGATCTTGTAGGTCTTGCGGCCGTCGATGGTGAGACTGTCCACCAGGAAATAGTTGTAGAAGGTGCGCCCCGAGTTGGAGAGCGGACTGGCGAACTTGACTCCGAACAGGTCGATGTAGTTCTCGTAAAGGTTGAGATTCGTATGCAGTTGACCGGTAAACTGAGCCAGTACCGTGTTGTCCTCGACACCCGATATCTGGCTGGCGCGGATCACTTCGCGGGCCACTTTGGGCTCCCGGCTGTGGTAGTAGTCGGCCGAGGCCTCGGAGATCATGACCGGGAGGTAGGGCTGGCCGGTCATCGACGAGGTGTCGAGGTGTTCGAAGATGAACCCGAAGCTCTTTTGCAGCCGTTTGCTCTTGAACTCGGTCATGTTGGCCAGGTCGAGCTCCATCTTCGTGTAGGTGCGGGTGATGTATCGGGCATATTCGGCCGGGTTGTTGCGCCGCTTGGCCCGGATGATCCCGTCCAGAATCGGATGGGCCGGATTCTCGCCGGGGGTGACGACGATCTCGTCAATGCCGAAGTGGACGGGTGAGAGGCGGAAGTCCACCTGGTTGAAGGCTCCCGGGCGCACCGGTCTCAGTTCGGTTTCGTAGCCGATCATGGTGGCTTGCAGGAAGCGTGACGTGTCGCGTATTTCGAGCGTGTAGAAACCTTCGTCGTCGGTGGTGATGCCGGTGGTCGTGCCCGGGAACAGCACGCTCACAAAGGGAAGCGGCTCTCCTGTCGAGGCATCGGTGACCGTACCTCGCACGCGGGTCGATTGGGCGGATGCCGTGCCGCACAACAGAAGGCCGAGTAGAAGGGGCAGTATGGCAAGAGGCAGTTTCATCTCTCGTTTTTTGTTACTGTCGGCTTCAAGTATATGAAAAAACGTCTAAACATACAATAAAATTATCTCGCGCCCCTGAAAAATCCCCATTTTTCAGGAGGCGGTTCGGACAAATTTGCAACCAGGTTTGCATTTGCCGCCCGCCTTTTCCTCTCTTTTTAGAAGTGGGTTGCGTCGGCATGGGTAAATTTGGAAACGTTGTTTTTGTTTGTCTCTGCGCTCGTCTTTTTCTATCTTTGCCCCCTGACAGAATGTTCTGCGATGCAGCCTGGATCCTGGTGTCTGCCTGCCGTGCGGCATCTGTTCTAATGAAGCGAGAAACAATGCAACATCATCCGAACAAAATCGAGAAAACGAATGCGGCCCGCCTGCTCGACCGGGCGAAGATCGCCTACGAACTGATTCCCTACGAGGTGGATGGGACCCATCTCGGTGCAACCCACGTGGCCGAACAGCTGGGCGAGGAGATCGACCGTGTCTTCAAGACGCTGGTGCTGAAAGGCGATCGGACGGGATATTTCGTCTGTGTGGTCCCCGGCAACCACGAGGTCGATCTGAAGCGTACGGCCCGCGTGTCGGGAAACAAGAAGGTCGACCTGATCCCGATGCGCGACCTGCTGACGGTGACGGGCTACATCCGGGGCGGCTGTTCGCCGATCGGCATGAAGAAGAGTTTCCCGACCTATTTCCACGAATCGGTCACCTCTTGTCCGTTCATCTATGTGAGTGCCGGTGTGCGCGGCCTGCAGATCAAGGTCTCACCCGAAGAGTTGATCCGTTTCCTGCGGGCCGAGGTGGCCGATCTGAGCGATCCGGCCGACAAGGGGGCGGAGGAGTAGTATTTATCTGTATACTAAAATAAAACATCCAGTGCATCAATGCGCTGGATGTTTTATTTGTTGTTTTGCTTGAGGTTCTCTATCGATTCCCGTACATCGATTCGTAGTACTTCTCGTATTCGCCCGAGGTGATCTGATCCATCCACTCCTGGTTCTCCAGGTACCAGCGGACGGTCTTCTCGATCCCCTCCTCGAACTGCAGCGAGGGCTCCCAGCCCAACTCCCGTTTCAGCTTGCTGGCGTCGATCGCATAGCGCAGGTCGTGGCCGGCCCGGTCGGTTACGAAGGTGATCAGCTTGTCGCTCGTCCCCTCCGGCTTGCCCAGCAGTCGGTCCACCGTCTTGACGATCACACGGATCAGGTCGATGTTCTTCCACTCGTTGAATCCGCCGATGTTGTAGGTCTCGGCGATCTTGCCCCGGTGGAAGATCAGGTCGATGGCCCGGGCATGGTCCTCGACGTAGAGCCAGTCGCGCACGTTCTCGCCGGTGCCGTAGACGGGCAGCGGACGGCCGTGGCGGATGTTGTTGATGAACAGAGGGATCAGCTTCTCGGGAAACTGATAGGGTCCGTAGTTGTTCGAACAGTTGGTGACGATCGTCGGCAGCCCGTACGTGTCATGGTAGGCGCGTACGAAGTGGTCGGACGAGGCTTTGGAGGCCGAATAGGGCGAGTGGGGGTTGTAGCGGGTCTCTTCGGTAAAGAGCGTTCCGTCGAACTCCAGGGCGCCATATACCTCGTCGGTCGAGATGTGGTAGAAGCGTTTCCCCTCCCATGCGCAGTTCCACTGCTCTCGTGCCGCCTGCAGCAGCGTGAGGGTTCCCATGACGTTGGTGCGGGCGAAGATGAAGGGATCCCGGATCGAACGGTCCACATGGCTCTCGGCGGCCAGATGGATCACTCCGTCGATTTCGTAGCGGCGGAACACCTCGCGGATGGTCTCCAGATCGCAGATGTCGGCCCGCAC
Source organism: Rikenellaceae bacterium (assembly GCA_963926835.1). Classification (GTDB taxonomy): domain Bacteria; phylum Bacteroidota; class Bacteroidia; order Bacteroidales; family Rikenellaceae; genus Alistipes. The sequence goes on from CAWUYY010000040.1 coordinate 13,785, forward strand.
GAAGGTGTAGTTCGGCGCATGCTCGATGTCGCGCAGGTTGGCCAGGTTGCCCGCGTAGGTCAGTTTGTCGAGGTTGACGATCCGGTATTCCGGGTATTTGTTGACGAAAAGCCGCACAACGTGCGACCCGATGAATCCGGCACCGCCGGTGATCAGGATGTTGCGTTTCATTGGTTCAGTTCGTTATAGGCCTCCAGGCAACGTTTGAGAGAGTCGTGCCAGTGAGGAATCGTGATTCCGAATCTTTTTTTGATCTTGCTTTTGTCCAGTACGGAGAAGCTCGGACGGCGCACCTTCGACGGAAACTCCGACGAGTGGCAGGGCGACAGCCGGCAGGCCGTATGGCCCGAAAGGGTGGCGATTGCGTGGGCGAAGTCGTACCACGAGCAGACCCCCTCGTTCGTGAAGTGGTAGATTCCCTCCTCTCCTGCATAGTCGCCGGATTCGATACGTTCGTAGATGACACGTGCCAGATCGGCCGCACAGGTGGGGGTTCCTACCTGGTCGAATACCACCTGCAGCTCCGGTTTCTGTTCGGTCAGTTGCAGCATGGTTTTCATGAAGTTCCTGCCGTAGGGCGAGTAGAGCCAGGCGGTGCGCAGAATGAGGTATTTGCACCCGGACTCCACGATGGTACGTTCACCCTTCAGCTTGGTCACTCCGTATACACCCAGCGGGGCGGTCGGATCCTCCTCCCGGAAGGGGGTGTTCCCCGTGCCTCCGAATACATAGTCGGTCGAGATGTGGAAGAGGGTGGCGCATTGAGCCTTGGCTGCCCGGGCCAGATTCGCCACGGCCAGGTGGTTGATCCGGTCGGCCGTCGCGGGATCCTCTTCGGCCCGGTCGACGTTGGTATAGGCGGCACAGTTGACGATCGCATGGATCTTTTCGCGCTCGACAAGCTGCATCACCGCGTCGGCATCCGTGATGTCCAGCTCGGCCACATCCGTAAAGAGGTAGCGATGCTGCGAACGGGCCCCCAGGGTCCGCATTTCACGGCCGAGCTGTCCGTCGGCTCCCGTTACCAGTATGTTAAGCATAGTAGTCGGTTTGATAGTCAAACAGTTCAACTGCATCTTTAAGACGGGGATGATTGTTGTCTTTTGCAGAGAGAATTATCTCATCCTTCCCAACTCTCCAGTCGATACTCAGATCGGGGTCGTCCCAGGCGATTGCCCCTTCGGTCTCGGGTGCATAGAAGTTGTCGCACTTGTATTGGAAAACCGCCTCGTCGCTCAGTACCGAGAATCCGTGGGCGAACCCTCTCGGAACGAAGAGTTGGCGGTGATTCTCTTCGGTCAACTCCACGGCCACGTGGCGGCCGAAAGTCGGCGAACCGCGCCGGATATCGACGGCCACGTCCAGCACACGCCCCCGGACGACGCACACCAGTTTCGACTGGGCGGCAGCCCCTTTCTGGAAGTGAAGCCCGCGGACAACCCCCCGGCACGATTTGGATTCGTTGTCCTGAACGAACCGGATGGGGCGCACCAACTGGTCGAACTGCTGTTGGGAGTAGCTCTCGAAGAAGTAACCCCGCTCGTCGCCGAAGATGCGGGGTTCGATAATAACAACCCCCTCTATTTCAGTAGGAATAACCTTCATTATCTTTTTTCTCGCTTTAATTCATCGACCACCTTCAGAAGATACTGGCCGTATTGGTTCTTGATCATCGGCTGGGCGAGTTCCCGCATCTTCTCCTCGCTGATCCATCCCTTGCGGTAGGCGATTCCCTCCAGGCAGGCGATCTTGAGCCCCTGCCGTTTCTCGATCACCTCGACGAAGATCGAGGCATCCGACAGCGAGTCATGCGTACCCGTATCGAGCCATGCAAAACCGCGACCGAGGGTCAGCACCTTCAGCTCCCGGGCCTCGAGAAAGGCTTGGTTGACCGAGGTGATCTCCAGTTCGCCGCGTGCCGAAGGCTTGATTTGCTTGGCGATCTCGACCACCTTGTTCGGGTAGAAGTAGAGGCCGACGACCGCATAGTTCGATTTCGGATGCTGGGGTTTCTCCTCGATCGAGAGGCAGTTTCCGTGCTCATCCATCTCGGCTACGCCGTAGCGCTCGGGATCATCGACCCAATAGCCGAAGACCGTGGCTTTCCGATCCTCCTCGGCGGCCCGTACCGCTTCGCGGAGCATGCCCGAGAAGCCCGAACCGTGGAAGATGTTGTCGCCCAGCACAAGGCATACGGCATCATTTCCGATGAACTTTTCGCCGATCAGGAACGATTGGGCCAGCCCGTCGGGTGAGGGTTGCTCGGCGTATTCGAACCGTACGCCGAAATCCGATCCGTTGCCGAGCAGCCGCTTGAAGGCGGGCAGGTCGGCCGGTGTGGAGATGATCAGAATCTCCCGGATGCCGGCCAGCATCAGCACCGAGATGGGGTAGTAGACCATCGGCTTGTCATAGATGGGCAGCAACTGCTTGCTGACCCCCTTGGTGATGGGGTACAGACGGGTGCCGGAGCCTCCGGCCAGTACAATTCCTTTCATGTCGGTTTTTGTGTTTCGAATGGACCGCTTTGTACACTCCGAGTTGCAGCTCGGCAAGCCTGTGCGGCCAAAATTCACCGTTGCAGAACCTGGGTTCCTTTATTATTTCGCAAATATAATCATTTTGAAAGATTGTAGGGCGTGTTCCGGAAGAATAAAAAGGGGAAAGCTATATAGATACGCTTCCCCCTTCTGTGCTTGCAGAGAATATCTATTCAGACAACTCCTTTGCCATATCCAAGAGCGCTTGATTGGTTTCAATGATATCTTCGGTTACATCAATGATATCCTGAGTCTGATCGATTACATCATTGATTTCGTCCAGATCCGAGTTCGAACCTTCTCTGTTTTGGCTGGTCCGGAAAGAGAGCCCTTCCAATGAAAATGACTCGGATTTGGCCAGAGCGTCGTTAAAATAGTCCGTATTGAATCTGCTGATGAATACGAACTCCTGCACATCACCCGGAGTGCCCTGAAGAAATTTGTCGAACTTGTTTTGTGTGGAAGAACTCATCTCCATTTGATACAGTCCGCCAATAACCTCGACGCCGTCCTCATCCTTCAATATCACCTCAGGATATGCAGAAATCTTCTGGCTGGTGGGTGAGTCCAACTCCAGTTTTACTTTTAATCTCAGTTGGCCCTCCTTCTTTTCCAGTGTGTATGTATCGGAAACGATGGTGATAAAATCCGCGCCATCTCCATAGACTTCGGCATCGTTCAGTTCTTTGGATGTCGGCGTATTGTCGGAGGAGCATCCGCAGGCAAACAACATACTGCATGCGATGATGCCGATTGCGAGTATAGATCGTAACTTCATGGTTATAGTTATTGAATATTCGAGAATGCGGTGTATATACAGTATACGCATACGGCCAGTTGCAGCAGCGAGTTGACCAGATAGTTGGCAAAGGCGGCACTTCCGGATTTGAGGGCTAATGAGAAATTCTTGTTTGCAATGAACTCTCCAAGTAGGGACAGCAGAAAAGGAAGGACGAGCAATCCGACAATCATCATGGTGATAATCAATCCGGTGCTGTCGCTGTTGGCTCCGGTAAGGATTGCCAGAATGATGCCCAGGAGCGATCCGTACATGGCTCCCCGTTTCCCTCCTTTCCCGAATGTCTGTAACTTGGAAATGAGTTTTGGGGCCAGTTTTTCCAGTACTTTACAAAGAATGACCAAGATTGCGCATACTATCAGAGCCGTTGTCGTAAAAGGTTTGATATCTGTGCCGATTTGCAGTATCAGTATACCGAGAAATGCGAGAATCGGACCGGGAATCTTGTAAACAAAGCAGCCGATCAATCCAATTATCATCAAAAGAAATCCTAAACAGATTAAAATAATATCCAACATGATGTGATTAATTTAAGTGAGTGATTGCGTGGGCTTTTGAGATTGTTCCCAGTATGGAAACGTTTGCGCCGCGGCAAGGGAAGAAGCCCACATGCGACCTTGGCGGGAGCGGGTCAGGTGTCTATGTCGCCATATGTCGATGTTTTTTGGTATACCTCAGTCCCCTGAAAGGTATGAACACAAAAAAGGCGTAGGGGACTAATCTACCTAATCAGAGGTTCTGGAATACCCAACTATACGGTAAAACAATCATCCTACGCCGAACTATTATCGTGTTTGATAAATAGCCGACATAGACGTTTCCGTTCCACCCCGTATAGTTGAAATTTTCCAGATTTATAAAATAAAGCCATAAAATGAAAACAAAAGCTAAACAAGTGCAAATAAAACCGCTTATATCAAGCACTTTACGTGGTGCTTGATATTTTCAGTTGTTTTCATTCTTTTCAGTTGATTGGTTCTTTTTCGGTACAATTTTGTTTCTTGCTTGTTTCTCAATATCGACCTTTATTCATATCTTTGCGACAGAAGCAAAATTATGAAGGGATCGATATGCCACGAATAAAGAAGCCTACAAAAGTAAAAGAGCCTGTCCGCCTTCGGACAAAGAAGCTGGCAGATGGAAGCCAAAGTCT
>CAWUYY010000041.1:0-5596 GCA_963926835.1 Rikenellaceae bacterium
CCGGTCAGTCCCCGCAGTCCGGTTCCCCGCAGCAGGTTGATGAAGAAGGTCTCGATCGAGTCGTCGATGTGGTGGGCGATGGCGATCACCGTGTAGCCGTGCTGGCTGCTCAGCTCGTCGAACCAGGCGTAGCGCAACCGGCGGGCGGCCATCTCCATCGATTCGCCCGTGCGCTCCATCTCCTGCTTGGTCTCGAAGCGTTTGTTGTACCACGGGAGTCCGTATTTTTCGCATTCGCGGCGAACGAGCTCTTCGTCCTCGTCCCCCTCTTCGCCCCGGAGCTGGAAGTTGCAGTGTGCCACGCCGACGTGGTAGCCGCTGCGCACGAAGAGCGAGAGCATGACCATCGAGTCGACACCCCCCGAAACGGTCAGCAGGATGCGGTCCTCGAGGGTGGCCAGGTGGTTGGTGCGGATGTATTGCTGAAATTTCTCCAGTAGGTTCATGGTTGGTAGCTTATAATATGTTGACCTCCGGCTCGATCTCCACGCCGAATGTTCTTCTTACCTTCTCTTGTACTTTGTGGGCGAAGGCGATCACTTCGTTGCCCGTCGCTCCGCCGAGATTCACCAGCACGAGCGCTTGACGCGGGTGTACCCCCACATGGCCCTCCGTGCAGCCCTTCAGTCCGGCCCGGTCGATCAGCCATCCGGCCGCCAGTTTCACCCGCTGGGGGTCGGCTGCCGGGTAGTGCGGCATGTCGGGATAGAGGGCCAGCAGCCGTTCGGCCTCCTGACGGGAGACGACCGGGTTCTTGAAGAAACTGCCGGCGTTGCCCACGACGGCCGGATCGGGCAGCTTGGCACGCCGGATCTCGCAGATTGCCTCGCGGATGTTGCGCAGCGAGACGCCGCCCCGCTCCTCCACCTTCCGCGCCACGTCGCCGTAGTCAAGACGGGGCGCGGCCCGGCGGCTCAGCCGCAGCCGGATCGAAGTGATGATCGCCCGCCCCTTGAGCATGCGTTTGAAGATGCTGTTCCGGTAGCCGAATTCGCAGTGCTCCTTGCTGAGGATCAGTATGTTTCGAGTTTCCGGGCAGAACATCACCACCGATTCGATCGCATCCTTCGCCTCGCAGCCGTAGGCCCCGATGTTCTGCACCGGAGCGGCTCCCGCCTTGCCGGGGATGAGCGAGAGGTTTTCGATGCCCCACAACTCATGCTCGACGGCCCATTCGACCAGATCGTCCCATTCGACCCCGGCGTCGGCGCTGACCAGCACCCGGCCGTCCGTCTCGGAGAGGAGGCGGATTTCACGGGAGACGGGGGTCAGCAGCGTTCCGTGGTAGTCCTGCGTGAAGAGGATGTTGTTGCCTCCGCTCAGCACGTACCAGGGGCCGGAAACTCCTCTCTCAAAGATTGTTTTAAGGTCTTCGGCGGTTTCGAACTCCAGCAGGCGGTCCGCCTGTTGGGCCACGTGGAAACTGTTGCGGTGGGTGAGGTCGGGGTGGATAAATTCTCGAATCATAATTGCAAAGTTAAAAAATATTTCATTATTTTTATCGAACTAAAAATCAGGAGGTATAAAATCAACGATATGTTCACCCGTGAAGATTTCGCCCAGATGGAGGAGCATGGCGTAAGCCTGGCATCCGTTTGGGCCCAGCTGCAGAATTTCCAGAATGGATTTCCTCCCTTGCCGGTGGTGCGTGCCGCCTCGGTGGGTGACGGCATCCGGGTGCTTGCGCCCGAGCAGATCGACCGGGCCGTGGAGCGCTACGAGCGCGAGGCCGACCGGCTGCGCATCGTCAAGTTCGTTCCCGCTTCGGGGGCGGCGACCCGCATGTTCAAGGATCTCTTCGAGTTCCTGCGGGAGGGTCGGCGCAACGAGACGGTCGGCCGGCTGCTGGCCCATCTCGAACAGTTCGCCTTCTATCCGGAACTGCAGTCGTTGATTCCCTCCGGCGCGGACGATCGGACGATTGTGAAGTATATCGTCGAGCGGGGGCTCCGTTACGGCGAAACCCCCAAGGGGCTGATCTCGTTCCATCGCTACGGGGAGGAGGTGCGCAAGGCGGTCGAGGAGCATCTGGTCGAGGGGGCACTCTATGCCGCTTCGGGCGGAGAGGTGCGGCTCCACTTCACCGTCTCACCCGAACATCGCACCCGCTTCGAGGAGCTGCTGGCCCGGCGGGTCCCCGTCTACGAGGCCCGATACGGTGTCCGTTATCGGATCTCCTATTCCGAACAGTCACCGTCGACCGATACGCTGGCCGTCAATCCCGATTTCACCCCCTTCCGGGACGAGAAGGGGCGGCTGCTCTTCCGTCCGGCAGGACACGGGGCGCTGCTTGCAAATCTCGGTGCGATCGAGGCCGATCTGGTCTTCGTGAAGAATATCGACAACGTGACGACCGATGCCCGCAAGGGGGATACGGTGCGTTACAAAAAGGCGCTGGCCGGCGTGCTGCTCGACCTGCAGGCGAAGATCTTCCAGTGCCTGATGGCGCTCGAGGTGCCCGGAGCACAGCTCGAGGCGATTGCCGAGTTTATCGAAAAGGAACTTTGCGTGAAACTCCCGAAGGATTACAATACGGCTTTGTTGCGCGAGGTGCTGGATCGCCCGATCCGGGTCTGCGGCATGGTGCGCAACGAGGGGGAACCGGGCGGTGGCCCCTTCTGGGTGGCAACACCCCGAGGGCTGGAGACGTTGCAGATTGCCGAGTCGAGTCAGATCGCTCCCGATAAAAAGGATTTGATGCGCAGTTCGACCCACTTCAACCCGGTCGATCTGGTTTGCAGCTTCACCACCTCGAAAGGGGGACGCTTTGATCTGCAGCAGTTTGTCGCCCCCTCTACCGGGTTCATCTCCCGCAAGTCGAGTGCCGGCCGCGAGCTGCTGGCGCAAGAGCTGCCCGGCCTCTGGAACGGCTCGATGGCCCGTTGGAATACGGTTTTTGTCGAGGTGCCGGTTTCGACCTTCTCGCCCGTGAAGGTGGTGACGGACCTGCTGCGGCCGGAGCATCAGGGCGAGTGAGAGGTGTGCGTTGAAAAGTGAAATCTCTAAAAAAAATAAGCCTATGAAAAAGTTTTTGTGGATGGTCTGCGGAGTGCTGCTGGCCGGCGCCCTGCTGGTTGGATGTGAAAAGTCGGATCCGCCGGAATCCAACGTTGTCGAGTACAGCCGTTTTATCTGGATCAACAAGAGTGAACATTCGATCACTCTTTCGGTGATGCTTCCGGAGGGGGGCGAATTCCATGTTCAGAATGAAACGATGGCGCCGGGAGAACGTATCGAAACGGAATATGCGCCGTGGGTGTCGGATTATATTAAACTGGTTGAGGTTACGTACGATGATGGGACGTACACCTCTTTTGGCGATGATTCGCCGTTCGTCTCTCCGCCCGGATTCCTGTCGTACGATCCATCCGACCTTTATAAATACACCCGTGCGGAGAATTGGAAGACGGAGACAGTCTGTTATGTGGATTGGACTTATACGTTCAACGAATCCGACTACCATTGTGCCCTGGCGCGCAGCCTGGGGTTGTAGATCGTGTTCCCCCGCTTTAAAAAGGAGCGCCCCGAAACCATTACGGTTTCGGGGCGCTCCTGCGTGTACGGGGAGTCGCTTGTGCGAAAAGTCGTTTTTTGGGGTCTGATCGTGTAAAAAAAAGGAACTGCGGTGCAGATTGGTGCAATTGTTTTTTTATATTTGCAAAGCAAGATGCGGAGCGGCCTTTTTTTGCGAAAAAGAGGTGTTTTTCCGGGCTCTCCGCCCATTACTTTCGTTGGATCGGATTTTGTCCGGTCTGTCTGACAATAATTCGAAATAAACAGATAAAACCCTATGGAAAACAAACTTCAACAGTTGACCAAAAAGCTCTATGACGAGGGCTTGGAGAAGGGCCGTGCCGATGCCGAGCGTCTGGTGGCCGAAGCAAAGACCAAAGCGGCTCAGATCGTGAAGGAGGCCGAGGAGCAGGCCGCGAAGATCGTGTCGGATGCCAAGGTGAAGGCCGAAGACGTGCACAAAAATGCGATGACCGAGATCTCGCTGGCCGGCAAGCAGGCCGTGGCCAAGATCAAGGCCGAACTCAGCTCGATGGTGATTGCCAAGAGCACCTCGGCTGCCGTCAAGCAGGCAACGCTCGATCCCGCTTTCGTCAAACAGATGCTTTTGACCGTGGCAAAGAACTGGAACGGTGCCGATTCGACCCGCAACGACCTGAAGGCCCTGCTGCCCGAGGCCGAGCGTCAGACCTTCGAGAAGGAGTTCGAGGCATCGGCTCAGGAGCTGCTGGCAGCCGGCATCGAGGTTGGCTATTCGAAGGATGTGAAGAGCGGTTTCAAGGTGGGCGCCAAGGACGGCGGCTACTACATCTCGTTCTCGGATCAGGATTTCGACGCCCTGTTGAAGGAGTATCTGCGCGAGAAGGTGTACAAGATGTTGTATAACGCTTAATCGGTCGGACGCAGATGTTTGACAGGAACTATTACTGTTTGGTGGCCGGCCTGAAGGAGTATTCGCTCGATGCGGATACCAAGGGCTTCAACGCCCGGGCCATCATCGACGAAATTCTGGAGGAGGTCTCCGCGCGCGACGCCCGTTGCGTGCGGATGCTTTATGCCTATTACGATTGTGAGAATCTGGTGAACTTCCGCAAGGGACGCACGATGCACAATCCGTTGGGCAACCTCTCCCGGGAGGAGATCGAGCAGCAGACGAAGAACCCCGACCGGCTTCCGGCGCGGATGGCCGCCGTCGTACGCTCCTATTCGTCGATCGTGGACGAGGATGCCGATGCCGACGAGGTGCCGGATACGGACCGCTCGTTCGAGAACGCCCTCTTCGAGGCCTATTATCAGGAGTGTGCCCGTTCGAAGAGCCGCTTCCTGCGTCAGTGGGCCGATTTCGACCGCAACCTGCGCAACATTTCGGCGGCTGTGGTCGCCCGTATGATCAACCGCTCGGCCGAGAGCTCCGTGGTGGGCTCGGACGAGATGTCGCAACAGCTCAAACGTTCGTCGGCCGCCGATTTCGGATTGCGCGGCGAGGTGCCCTACCTGGAGACGGTGATCGCCGCCGTGAACGACGAGGGCAACCTGGTCGAGAAGGAGCACAAGATCGACCAGATCCGCTGGCAGCAGGCCGAGGAGCTCTCCACATTCGACTACTTCAATATTAATGCGCTGCTGGCCTACCTCGTGAAGGTGAATATCGTGGCGCGCTGGACCCGTCTGGACGAGAAGCAGGGACGCGAGATGTTCCGTCGCCTGCTGAAGGATCTGGACGGCAAGCAGATGATCAATAAACAATAGAAAAGATAATGAAAACAACAGGACGTGTAAACGGTATTATCTCGAACATCGTGATCGTCAAGGCCGACGGACCCGTGGGCCAGAATGAGATCTGCCATGTTTATTGCGGGGATACCAGAATGATGGCCGAGGTCATCAAGGTGATAGGCGACAACGCCTACGTACAGGTTTTCGACTCGACCCGTGGCTTGAAGATCGGCGATCGGGTGGAGTTCGAGGGACACATGCTGGAGGCGACGTTGGCGCCCGGTCTGCTGTCGCGCAACTACGACGGTCTGCAGAACGACCTGGAGAAGATGGATAGCCTCTTCATCCAGCGCGGTTCGATCACGGA
>CAWUYY010000042.1:0-11507 GCA_963926835.1 Rikenellaceae bacterium
CGGCACTGCAGCATCCAGAGCTTGCCGTCCTGGATCGTGAACTCGATGTCCTGCATGTCGCGGAAGTACTGCTCCAGGTGGTGCTGGATGTCAAACAGCTCCTTGTATACGTCGGGCATCACCTCTTCGAGCGAGGGGTATTTGCTGCGGCGCTCCTCTTCGGAGATATTCTGGGCGGCAGCCCAGCGGCGCGATCCCTCGATGGTGATCTGCTGCGGGGTGCGGATACCGGCTACCACGTCTTCGCCCTGGGCGTTGATCAGGTACTCGCCGTTGAAGATGTTCTCGCCGGTGGCGGCATCGCGCGAGAAGGCTACACCCGTAGCCGAGTTGTTACCCATGTTGCCGAATACCATGGCCTGCACGGTAACGGCGGTACCCCACTCTGCGGGGATGTTGTTGAGTTTACGGTAGAGAATGGCGCGATCGTTCATCCACGAACCGAATACGGCGCATACGGCACCCCAGAGCTGATCCCACGGATTGGTCGGGAACTCTTCTCCGGTACGCTCCTTGATGGCTGCCTTGAATTGGCCGACCAGCTCCTTCAGGTCGTCGGTCGTCAACTCGGTGTCGTGCTGTACGCCGCGTTTCTCCTTCATTGCGTCGATCAGCTCCTCGAACGGATCGTGCTCCTCCTTTGAGGCGGGTTTCAGTCTCAGCACCACGTCTCCGTACATCTGTACGAAACGGCGGTACGAGTCCCATGCGAAACGGGGATTGCCCGTGCGGGCGGCAATGGCGGCAACGGCCTGATCGTTCAGACCCAGGTTGAGGATCGTATCCATCATGCCCGGCATCGATGCGCGGGCTCCCGAACGTACCGACACGAGCAGGGGCGACTGGGCATCGCCGAATTTCATGCCCGTAAGGCGTTCGATGTTTTTCATTGCCTCCTGTACATCGGTGCGAAGCATCTCGATGACCTGTTCACGCCCTTTGGCGTAGTATTCGGTGCATACTTCGGTGGTGATGGTGAATCCGGGGGGAACCGGAATGCCGATGAGGTTCATCTCTGCCAGGTTCGCACCTTTGCCACCGAGCAGTTCCCTCATTTTGCCGTTACCCTCGGCCTGCTTGTTGCCGAAGGTATAGACTCGTTTAACGTCTGCCATAATTTTCGATCTTAAGGGTTATATCGTCCTATCTTGATTATACGAATACAAATATAATAAAAAAATCGAATTGTCAAAAATCTTATTTAATATATAAAAATATTGGGAAATAGCGTCCGGCGCCCCCGACGTAGCTCTTCCGCCGATAGGTCGGCCGGGGTGTGCCGGTGCGCGGATCGAGCCGGTCGCGTCGGGCGTAGATGTCGGCACGCAGAACGGTGAAGGCCGCATCGGCCAGTATGCGGTCGTGCAGCCACCATCCGCCCCGGGAGCAGGCGTTGCCCCGTCCCTGGCGTTCGGCCGGGGCCAGCACATCCTGCAGCTGCAGATCCGAGGCGGCGCTGGCGGGCAGTTTGCCGGCACAGAGGATGCGGGCTTCGGGGGTGCGCTCGCGAATCTCTTCGAGGATTTCGGCCGCAAAGCGGTCGCCGCGGGTCAGGAGAATGGCCACCGGCCTTTCGTCCATCGTCCCCTCCACGCAGAGATAGCCGTAGTCCTCTTCGATTCGCCCGGGCAGAAAGCGGTCGCCGTAGTAGAGCAGGGCGAAGTCCATGCCGTCGAGGGTGTTGAGCGTGCGGTGAACGTAGCTGTAAGGGAGTTCGCTGGCGCGGATGATGTCCTGTACGACCGCCTCGTTCTCGACGCTGTAGAGCCCGACTACGGGCATCTGCATGCGGGCGATTGTCTCGGCAACGAGTGCAACTTTCTTCTCATAGCGTTCCTGCGACCAGCGCAGACGACCCTCGGGCGTATAGTCCGAGTCGTCGTAAAAGAGGAATGGAGCGGTGTCGTAGAGGCGGTCGAGGTCGTAGTAGGCGAAGCCGATGCGCTCCTGCGCCTGTGAAAGACTGCCGCCAAGTACGAGAAGTGCGACCGTCAGGAGAAGGTGCGGTTTCATGGTGTTTGTTGCAGAATGTAGGTTGGCCGGCGGATGGATTCCTCTGGCTTGTGTCGGGAAGGATCGGCGGATTCGATTGCGAACGGGGAAGTCCCCCTTTCCCTGGAGCGCGGGCTCTCTTCTTTTCCCCTTGCCCCAGATCGGGAGTGGTCCCTCTTATTCGGTCGCTTCTCCCCCCTCCTCCGTGTCGGTCTCGGCGTAGTGAATATCGACCCTTTGTTCCGAGGGGTTGAAGAGGAATCCGCTCTTGAAGATGGAGACGGTGAGCGATCCCGACTCCACGATGCCGGTCAGCGGCAGTTCGTACACTCCGGTGATCAGACGTTTCAACTCACCCTTGACGGCCCCCGTATTTCCGGCTTCGATGGTGATATCTTCGGCAGTCAGCCCTTCGACATCCGTTTCGAATACAAAGGTGAGGGTGGTTGTAAGCACTGCCTCTTCGGTCTCCGTGGCCGCCGCTCCATCTGCCTCGAGCGAGATCCAGTTGACCCGCGTCCAGGGATATACGTGGATGCTTTTCGACGCGGGGGAGAACTCATATCCGTATTTCTCGATGTGAACCGCCAGATCGGTCTCTTCGGGAACGCTGAGCAGGGTCAGGTCGAACATGCCGTCACCCAGGAAGGTCATCTCCCCCTTCTCGATATCGACAGTTGTGTCCGATCCCTGATTCTCGCCCGAGTCGGGGTTCTCCGCCTCCCGCGTGAAGGTGACATCGTCGGCCGTGAATTCTTCGCCCACGTCGCCGATCAGCGTGAAGGTCAGCTTCGTGGTCGGCTCCTCGGTCGATCCGTTGGCCGTCAGCTCCTGCCACTCGACCGGAATGGTCGACCCGTATACGGTCACCCACCGGAGGCCCGGGGTGAAGAAGTAGCCCTCCTTGGCGATCGTCACGCCGATCTCACCGTTGGCGTAGATTCTTCGTACGGTCAGATCGTAGACCCCATTGCCCTTCGGCGTGATTGCACTGGTCAGAGCCCCCGTCTGGCCGGAGGTGAGCAGAACGTCCGTGTGGCTCAACCCTTCGATCTGCTGGTCGAGGGTAAGGGTCAGGGTGGTGGTTCGCTCCTGATCGGAGCCGTTGGCCGTAACCGAGTCGAAATTTACGTCGACCGTCGGGCCGAGCAGGCTGTAATCTTCCTCCTGACACCCTGCAAGCAGGGTCAGAGCGGCCATCCACAGCGTGGCGAATAGGATCTTGAGGCTGTTTTTCATGTTGCAATGCCGTTTCCTTGCAAAAATAGTGGATTTATTTTCCTTTGCCAAACGTTCGCCTCTTCTTTCGTTGTGGTGGATGAAGTGTGCTCCGTCCGGGACGGGGATAAAGGTTTTTGTTACCCCGTATAATGAAAGGAGCCTGTGCATTTACTTATGCGCAGGCTCCTTTTTGAAATCGGATGCCGGATGGAATCGTATCGAAAGTTGCTTATCGGCCGTTGTTCATCTGCGTGTCGACCGTAACCGATGTCGTGACGGCACCGGTCCCCTGGGTCAGAATCTCACCGATGATGTTGGTCCGGTAGTTCCGCTGGACGGGTACCGAACTGAACGTGCGTTGACCGGTGTGGGTTCCATCCGAGAACGTGAACGAGCAGTTCACCGTCGCGGCTTCACTCCCGACCAGCAGGTAGTTCATCGACAGGTAGCGATAGCACTGCGTGCCGACCACCAGCTGCTCCGCAGGAATGGCCTGCGCTCCGAAGGTGACCGTCGTGGGGGCAGAGGTGGTGCCATCCATCAGGTGGAGCACCTGATCCACTTGAGCCACCTCGATCTGTGTCTGAAGCTGATCTTCCTGCAATCCGTCTGCTATGGCAGCCGTCATATCGGCCTCTTCGGTGCCGACGTTGAGCTGGGCGAAGGGACGGATCAACATCACCGGCTGGCTGACCGGTCGGTCGGCCTCAACGGAGAGTCCCTTCACTACGGCATAGAAGGCATCACGGCGCTCGTCATTCGACAATGCACCCGTGTAGTCGACCGTCAGCGTCTGGGCCTCGAAGTCGATTTGATAGGGGCTTGTCTCATCGGTGCCGTAGCTGTCGGCCCAGAAGAGAATGTCGTAACTCTTGCCCGTAGTCAGTCGGAGCGATACCGTGGCCGTCCGATTTTCGAAGGTTACCGTGGCGGCTCCAGCCGTCCGGCTGGTCATCAACGGCAGTTGACTTCCCTCCTCATAAACGGCATAGGTCAATTGCGTGGCCGTGAGCCCGTCACCATAGCTCCGCGTGAGCAGCCCTTCGGGCAGCTGTGCCTCGAAGGTGACGGTTTCGCTCTTTTCGGGCGTTGCCTGAGTCGGTTCGCTCTTGGTGCAGGAGCCGCTCAACAGCAGGGTGCCCACCATGGATACGATTAAAAAGATCCGGTTCATCATACGTAAGTTTGGTTGGTTTTGTTTACACCGGGCGATCACTCGCCCGGTGTAAAAGGTTTGTTACGCCTCGTAGCGGAACATGGTCTTCAGTACTTCGGCAGAGATCAGGTTGCTGAAGTTCGTACCGTCGCAGATCCAGAACATCAGGTTGGTGATGTTGTCGGCACCGGCACCCTTTACGATGTTGTTCTCGATGGTCATGTTGTCGAACGAGAAGCCAAGAATCGTTACGGCGCTGTCCTTGCAATAGGCGGTCGAGACATTCTCGAAGGTGCAGCCCGAAACCGTTACCTTGGCGTTCGGGTTGGCATAGTACGCACCACTTCCATCACGCAGTTCGAGGTGAATGTAGCGGTAGCCGCCCTCGACCGTGTTGTGGAAGGTGCAGCCCGTGATCGTAATCGACTCGATGTCCTTGTCGGTCAGCTGGATGGCATCCCACTGGGCGTTGGTGAACTCGCAGTTCTCGAATACGAGGTTCTTGCAGCTCTGGTTCGTTACATAAACAGCCGATCCGTTGTTCGAGCTGTTCGTGCCGTTGGCGAAGCAGATGCCTTTGACTACCGTATTTGCACCGCTGAAGTAAACCGGCGCGCCCGTCAGGGTTACATCGCCGTCAGCGATCAGGGTTACATCGTTCGGGAACGACAGCACCTCGGTCAGGGCGAGGTCCTTTACCAGCGTGATAACAGGCTCACCGCTCTTGATGGCCTCTTTGAGATCCTCGGTCGTAGTGGCACCGACACCCTCGACAATCTGATAGGTGTTGGGGTCCTCGCTGACCAGAACAGACGAATAGCCGTCGGCTACGAAGTTGCCGCCGCGTCCGGGATCGCCCGTTGCCGGGTCGTAGTTAACGAACGTACCGCCCTTGACCGTAATGGTGCCGGGGTTCGAGTCGAGCTGGTTGAGCAGATACCAGTAGCCGTCAACCATCTGCGATACCGCAAAGTAACCGCCGTTGATAACCACCTCGCCGCCGTAGTTCTGGATGCAGTTCACATCGGAGATGAACTGACCGTCGTTGATGATCAGCGAGCCGGTCTCGTTAACCTGCAGAATGCCGCCGTTTTTGTAGTTGACCGAACCGGTCCCGTTGATAACCATGTCTCCGTCAACAACGATAGCCGAGTAGATATCCTCGCTGTCGAAGGTGATGTCGTTACCGTTCAGATTCACGGTGAGGGTCTTGCCCTCGGCTACGGTGAAATCCTGGGTGAGAGTCATGTCTTCGGTCAGGGTGACTGTACCGCCGTTCTCGGCAGCAATCAGCAGGGCCGATACTTCGTTGTCCGGAGTCTCGAAGCCGGGATCGATCGTGATGTCGAAGTTTACGTCATGGGTCAGGATCGAGCCGATGATGTTCGTACGGTAGTTGCGCTGTACGGGTACGTTGCTGAAGGTGCGGTTGTTCGTTACGGCGCCATCGGTGAACTCGAACGAGAAGTTCGCGGTCGTCTTGTCGGCACCGATGAGCAGGTAGTTCATCGACAGATAGGTGTAGGTCTGACCCGAAACGATCAGCGACTCGGTCGGAACATCGTTCGAAGCGAAGGTTACCTGCGTACTGCCCGAGGTCGTGCCGTCCATCAGGTTCAGCGTCGTCGGAACGTTCGTCGTTACGGACATGGTGGTTTTCAGTGCATCCGTCTGAAGACCGGCGTTACCGGCCGTCGTCAGGTCGTCCGCACCCACGTTGATCTGGGCAAAGGGACGGGTAAGCGTTATCTGCTCCGATACGGGACCCGTTACCTCCAGACCCTCGATCGTACCGAAGAAGGCGTCGCGGGCCTCGTCGTTCGACAGGGCCTCGGTGTAGTCTACGGTAACCGTCTGGGCTGCGAAGTCAACCGTGTAGGGGCTCGTCTCATCGGTGCCGTAGCTGTCGGCCCAGAAGAGGATATCATAGCTCTTGCCCGTGGTCAGACGGAGCGAAAGCTGAGCCTCGAGGTTGTTGAACTCGACAACGGGAGCTCCGGCGCTCTCGCTGGTCAGCAGCGGGGTGGTCGCACCGGCCTCGTAAACGGCATAGGAGAGTTTGGTAGCCGTCTGGCCGTCACCGATGCTGCGGGTCTGGAACTGTTGGGGCAGACGGGCACTCAGCGTCACCAGACCCTCGGTGCCGGCTGCGTCCATCTCCGAGTAGTCCCGCGTGCAGGCAGTTGCCGCTACCAGACCGGCAGCCGCCAGTAAAATCATCAGTTTCTTCATAATTTGTTATATAAATCTTTAAGGGTTAATGTTTCTTGTTCCTGAGTTATTCGGCTACGATCTCATAAGGATAGGTCGCGTCGCCGGTCTCCTGATATTTGTATCCCGCTTCGGGAGTCCAGGCCGTGTTGGTGGCTGAGCGCGGTTGCGAACTGTACCGACCGCCCTTGAGGATGAAGCCGCCCAGCGGGTTGCCCGGAACGTCGTCGTTCGAGGCGAGGGCACACGGGGTGCGATCCGAATAGTAGTTGCCGCTCAATACCTCGATTACTCCCTCGGAGGCTGCATAGAGAGCATAGAAGGCATCCCCGCGTCCCGATTCCGAGTTTTTGGCAATGGAGGTGACGTTGTCGCAGATGATGTGGGATCCTTCGATGGCAGTAATACAGCCCTGAACACCCTCTACCGTTACATCCTTCAGTGTCATCTGGCAATTGTTTTCGGCACGGATCGTATAGGCCCATGCACCGTATTTGTTCGATGAGGTGGAGGAGATGGTGCTGTCCTCAATATTGATGGTTCCGATACCGGCAACAGCAAAGAACGCTGCATCCACATCCACATTCTTCAGGTTGAGCACGGCATCAGCACTGTTGTTGTAGAAGGCCGTACCGGATTGGTTGATGGTCGTCTCCCAGGTTCCTCCCTCGACGGTCAGATTGCCGTTGTTGCGCACAACGCCTTTGGGGCAGGTATAGGTTCCTTCGCCGCGAAGAGTCAGATCGCTGTCGTTGGTGATCATCCATTCGGTGGTGGTGGATACCGTACCGTCGAGCGTGATTACCGTCGGGTGCTGGATCGAGAAGGCCGGCATTCCGTCCAGAGCGAGTGTCGTACCGGCGGGAATCGAGATCTCGCCGCCGTTCTGTGCAACCTCCGTGATGGCTGTCGTCAGATCCTCGACGCTCGTAACCGTCATGGTTTTGACTACGCGCCAGGTTGCCGGGTCGTCGTTCACCTTGATCGACGAATAGCCATCGGCCACGAAGGTCGATACCGTGCCGGCATCGTCACCCGTAGCGGGGTCGTAGTTGACGAACTCACCGCCGTAAACGGTGATCGTACCCGGCTTCGAGTTGTTGACGTTCAGCACCGTGTAGATACCGGCCGGAGAGGCAACCGCACTCTCGAAGTGGCCGTCGTTGATGATAATCTGACCACCGTTATAGGCGTAGATGCAGTCGTTCCACTGTCCGTTCTGGTCGGCTCCGACCTTGTAGGATCCGCCGTTGATCGTCACCTTGGCGTTGGCACCCATGGCGGCAATGGCCGTCACCGTAGCGCCCGAACCACCGTCGACTACACCGTCGCCGTTGATCTCCAGCTCACCGTAGACGTCGATTGCACCGCCATCCGTGGTTCCCGTGTAGGTGATGTTGTTGCCGTTCAGGTTGATCACCATCTTCTTGTCTGTGCGTACGGTCAGTACCTGCGGCAGATCGGCATCCTCGGTCAGGGTGACCGTACCGCCGTTCTCGGCAGCAATCAGCAGGGCCGATACTTCGTTGTCCGGATTCTCGTAGCCGGGATCGATCGTAATGTCGAAGTCGGCCTGCTGGGTCAGGATCGAGCCGATGATGTTCGTACGGTAGTTGCGCTGAACGGGCACGTTGCTGAAGGTGCGCTCACCGGTCGTGGCACCGTCGCTGAACTCGAACGAGAAGTTCGCGGTCGTCTTGTCGGCACCGATGAGCAGGTAGTTCATCGACAGATAGGTGTAGCTCTGACCCGAAACGACCAGCGATTCGGTCGGAACGGCGCTCGATGCGAAGGTTACTTGCGTGCTGCCCGAGGTCGTGCCGTCCACCAGGTTCAGCGTCGTCGGAACGTTCGTCGTTACGGACATCTCGGTCTGAAGGGCCGTGGTCTGAAGACCGCCCTCGGTCGCAGCCGCAAGGTCACTCGTTCCTACGTTCACCTGTGCAAAGGGACGGGTAAGCGTTACCTCCTCCGAAACGGTGGTGGTAACCTCCAGCCCTTCGATCATGCCGTAGAAGGCATCGCGAGCCTCGTCGTTCGACAGGGCGTTGGCGTAATTTACGGTCACCGTCTTGTCGTTGTAGTTAACCGTGTAGGGGTTCTGCTCGTCGTTCTGACCGTAGGCATCGGCCCAGAAGAGGAAGTCGTAGCTCTTGCCCGTGGCAAGTTGCAGTGAGAGCGTGGCTTCGAGGTTGTTGAACTCTACGGCGGGAGCTCCTTCGCTCTCGCTGGTCAGCAGCGGGGTGGTCTCTCCCGCCTCGTAAACGGCATAGGTCAGTTTCGTGGCCGTCTGGCCGTCACCGATGCTACGCGTTTGAAGTTGTTGAGGCAGACGTGCGCTCAACGTCACCAGACCTTCGTTCCCGGTGTTCTCCATCTCCGAGAGGTCCCGTGTACAGGCAGTTGTCGCTACCAGACCGGCAGCTGCCAACAGCATCATCAGTTTCTTCATACTGCTTTTTATTTAGGATTAAAAATGAATTTTTCCCGTTGGGTTGTAGTCTTATTGTACAATGTAGTTCCAGTCTCCGTCGAATCCCGGCGAAATGCCGATACCGCCCGATGCCTCCGAGGTGAGGAACATGCCCCGTACGATCGTCTGTTTGCCCCGTACGATCGGGATCTCGATCGGATTCGTACTTGACAGGCGCGTTCCGTCGCGGTCGTAGATATCGAGGGCCACCTGAATCGAGGACTCCTCGCCGTTGACCAGCACGAAATCGAATCCCAGTTCGGCCTCCGATTCGCTCAGCTTGGTGATGCGGCTTTCGAACTGCACCCCGGTGGCGGCATCGGCCGTCTGGTCCGTGAAGAGGTTGAACGCCGAGGGCATGTAGCCCGGATAGCGGACAATGACGCGGAACTCGTTCAGGTCGATGCTTCGTGTCGGCTCTTCCATGGTCTCCGGATTACGTCCTTCGGCCTTGGCGGCAGCCGCCTCCTGCTCGGCCCGGAGGGCCAGCATGCGGGTGACGAATTCAGCCAGGTCGGTCGATACGAAGGTGTAGCGGGCCTGCGGACGCTTCATCTGCACGGGGATCTCGCAGGGACCCTGGCCGGCCGTGATCGTAGCGTCGGCCGTTCCGTCGAAGGCATCCCGGAAGAGGGTGTTGCCCTGATAGTCTGCCGTGTTCAGGGTGATTTCTGCGAAGTTGTCCGCGTTGAAGAATTGAGGTGCTGCGGAGCCGGTGCCGACATAGTCCGCCCAGATGAGGAAGCGGTACTGCCCTTCATCGAGTTGGGTCTCGATGCGGTTGTCGGGATCGGAGACATCGTCCTTGGTCACCACGAGCCGGGCCATCTCCGTACGATCGAACTTGCCTTCGTCGTCGGCCCGGTAGATGCAGACCGTATAACGCAGGTCGTAATCCTCAGGATTCTCCGAGGCACGGGTCTTGATCTCGATGACCTGATGCTGCGGCATGTCGGTATCGAACGAAAGATCCAGAACGACGGGAATCTTCTCGGGTGCAGCCGGTGCAGGGAACTCGTGCACATCGCAGGAGATGAGCAGGCTCAACAGCAGACTGCCTGGAAACAAGTTTTTCAATAGGTTCCGTTTCATTATTTCCGAGTCTTTTTCAAGTCAAACTTATAGGAGAACGAGATGGCGGCATTGTCCAGTCCGATGAACGTCTTGCGGACGGTCGAGGAGTAGGCTCCGTTGCTGCCAATGTGGAATTTGTCGTAGTGGGCCTTGTAGATGCCCGCTCCGAGCGAGAACTCGACGTTCCACCGTTCGTTGCGTCCGAGCGGAATCCGGTAGCCGACGTTGATGCCACCGCCCAGCGCGGGAGAGTTTCCGTTGTGGTCCTGGATGCGCCAGTCTCCGCCCAGCGCCAGGTTGTAGGAGGCGACTCCGAAGTGGATGCCGGCGAAGAAGCGGCGTGTGCGCAGAGGCCATACGCGCAGTTCGGGCTGGGTGGCCAGCATGCGGAACTTGGCCGTTGAGGTGAAGTAGTCGCAGGCCGAGTAGTAGATCGGCAGGTTGAAGGAGAAGTAGCGCGAGATGTCGATCTCGACAGCGGCGTTGACCATCAACATGGCCCAGCCGATGGCGTTGGTCTTGACACGAATGCCGGGGCGCCACTCATCCTGGACGGGAACCTGTACGGGCTCCTGACGGACGGGAGTCTGTTCGGCCAGTTGCGAGACCACCTCCGTTGTCGCTTCGACGGCATATTCCGGGGCTATCTCCAGCGCCGGTTCCCTCTGCTGGGGCTGCTCGGGCTCTGTCTCTTCGGGGATCTCGGGCTGTTCCTCAATTGCCGGTGCCGGTTGCTGAATGTAGAGCAGGGCAAGCGCGCTGCTGCGCATGTCGGGGAAGAATTCGCGCAACATATATTTATAAGGACGTCCGCCCCGCAGATCCATCAGGGTCTTCTTGCGGCTTCCGATCACGCGGTCCTGCTCGTCGAAGGTCCAGAGCGGCTCGTTGTCCAGCACCCGCAGCACTTCATCGCGGTCGGGCATGTCGGAGGCGGCAACCAGATCCCGTAATTTGTCCCACATGATGCCGAGAGGACGTTTCTCGAACCAGTTGCTCGAAAGGCCGGTCGTCCGCATCAGATAGGCGGTCAGCGAATCGACTCGGTATTTGGCCAGCCGCTCATTGGCACGCTGGGTGCCGTCGGGCGAGGCGCCGGCCTGGATGACGACGCGCTTGAGCGTGCCGTTGTCGGTTGCCAGACGAACCGCCCGCGTGAATCGGTCGAGCTCCTCGCGGTTGTTGCGGTAGTCGGGGTCAATATAGCGATAGCCGGCCCGATAGTAAATACATATGGAGTCGGCCTGTTCCTGGGCCTGAATCGGGAGGTAACCCATGAGTCCGACGAAAATCAGGGGACTTCTATAAATTAAATCCCTGATTATAAGTTGTATAAGCGGATAAAATGCTTATATTTGCAGAAACAGACAAAATAATCAT
>CAWUYY010000043.1:0-4469 GCA_963926835.1 Rikenellaceae bacterium
GGTGGTCGAGGCGATCGACTCCCTCGAAAAGGAGGGGATGAAGAGCCTCATCTTCGACCTGCGGGGCAACTCGGGCGGATTCCTCGACCAGGCCATCCTGATCGCCAACGAATTCCTGCCCCAGAATTCGCTGATCGTCTACACCGAAGACCGCAACCGCGACCGGGTCAACGAATACAGCGACGGCAACGGGCGTTTCCAGACCCTTCCGCTGGCCGTGCTGATCGATGAATTCAGCGCCTCGTCCAGCGAGATTCTGGCCGGCGCCCTGCAGGACAATGACCGGGGCACGATCATCGGCCGGCGCTCGTTCGGCAAGGGGCTCGTGCAGCGTCAGATCCCCTATCCGGACGGATCGGCCCTGCGTCTGACCACGGCCCGCTACTACACCCCCACCGGGCGTTCGATCCAGAAGCCCTACGTCAACGGCGACGCCGCAGGGTATGAGGAGGAGCTCTGGAACCGCTACACGCACAACGAGTTCTTCTCGGCCGACAGCATCCACTTCGCCGACTCGCTGAAGAAGATCACCCCGAAGGGGAAGGTGGTCTACGGCGGTGGCGGCATCATGCCCGACCTGTTCGTCCCGGCCGACACGACCCTCGTGACCCGCTACTTCCTCGAGGTGACGGGACGCAACATCCTCTACCGCTACACGCTCGACTATGCCGACCGTCACCGCGAGGCGCTCAACGCCATCCACTCGCTCCAACAGCTCGACAACTTCTTTGCGAAGGATCCCGGCCTGTTTGAAGACTTCATCCGCTATGCGGCCCGCAACGGCGTCGCTCCGAACCGGGAACAGATCGCCGTATCGCGCCCGCTCATCGAGGCCCAGTTGCGCGCCTACATCGGCCGCAACACCCCGCTGATCGAGAGCGGATTCTACGGTTCCATCTATACGATCGACCCGGTCATCATGCGGGCGATCGAAACCCTGAAAAACGACAACCATGATTAAACGCATCATCGGCATTGTGGCCACACTCGCCTCGCTGGCCGTCATCGTCTTCGCCATCCTGCACCACGGCTCCTACACCTCGATGGTCGGCACGGGAAAGGGCGACGCGCCCCGAAGCGAACAGCCCGCCACGGCCCCGGCCGCAAAGCCGGAGTTGCAGCCCGATTCGCTCCGGTAGGGAGCCCTGCAACGAAACGGCATCAACCCCACACGGGGGCGGATCGGCATTGCTGCGATCCGTCCCCGTTTTACGATTGCTGCGCCGCCGTTTCGCGGCCGCAACCCACCTCCCAACGCACCACCTCCCGTTCTTCCCGTCCAAAACGACGCTTCGTCACAGGCGGAGAGGCAGATTGTTTCCCCAAATTCTTGTGAATCTGCCGGGGTTTGGTTAATTTTGTCCCGTTAAAACGGGACGTTTAGCCGAGGAATCCGACCGATCCTCCCCCCGCCCCGGTCAACAGCAAACAAAAACCATCGAAGAGACTCATGTGGCGTAAACTCGCAGCCGTATTCTGCTCGGCCCTCCTGCTCTCGCCGGGATGGCTCGGAGGAACGGGTCTGACCCTGCTGGTCGGTCTGGTCCCCCTGCTCTGGATCAGCAGCACCTACGACAGCTCGCGCCGCGCCTGGTGGGGCATGTTCGGATGGGCCCTGCTCACCTTCGTGCTGTGGAACGCCTTCACGATCTGGTGGATCTGGCTCGCCACGCCGGTCGGCCCCTTCGCCGCCACCCTCGCCTCCTCCACGCTGAACATGATCGCCTTCATGCTCTTCCACACCGTCTCGAAGAAGGGCACCAAGGCACTCACCTACACGCTGCTCGTATCGGGATGGATCGCCACCGAATACTGGTACACGGTCGGCGACTTCTCGTGGCCCTGGCTGCTGCTCGGCAACGGCTTCTCGCACGAGACCTGGGCCGTGCAGTGGTACGAATACACCGGCATCTTCGGCGGAACGCTCTGGGTGCTGCTCTGCAACATCCTGATCTTCGAGGCCTGGCAGCACCGTCACGAGGCAAAAGCCTGGATCACCGCCGGAGCGGTCGTCCTGCTCCCGATCCTATGGTCGCTCGTCATCTTCTGGAGCTACAAGGCCCCCAATGAAGGGTCCATTCAGGTGAGCGTCGTACAGCCCAACATCGACCCCTATTCGACCAAATTCGTGCGGGGAACCGAACGGATGCAGGAGGAGCTGCTGCTCTCGCTGCTTGATCAGGTGCCCGACCGGAGCGAAGTGGTCGTCCTTCCCGAAACGGTTCTGCCGTACAGCTACGACGAAAAATACCTCTCGACAGCCCCCTTCATCCGTGAACTGAGACGCTGGCTGCAAAACGGGCACCCCCAGACCATGATCGTTGCCGGAGCCGAAACGACGGTCTCCTACTCGGCAGCCGAACGGACCGAGACGGCCCGCCGGAATCTCCGCGGAGGCTATTACGACAAGTTCAACTCGGCACTGGGCATCGACACGACCCTTCAGGTGGACATTCACCACAAGGGACGGCTGGTGATCGGCGTCGAGAGTACGCCGACCTGGATCTTCGAGGTGCTTAAATTCCTGGTAATCGATCTGGGCGGAACGGTCGGCCAGCTCGGTGTGGGTGAACCGGGACCCGTCTTCCTCCACAACGGGGTAGCCGTCGGCCCGGCCATCTGCTACGAAGGGCTCTACGGCGGCTTCTACGGTGAAATCGTGCGACAGGGGGCGCAGGCCATGGTCATCTCGTCGAACGACGGCTGGTGGGGCGACACCCCCGGCCACAAGCTGCTCTTCTCGATCTCGCGGCTGAGAGCCATCGAGCACCGCCGCGCCATCGCCCGCAGCGCCAACACCGGCACCTCGGGATTCATCAACCCCCGGGGCGACGTGATCGAAAAACTGGGATGGGATCGCCGCGGCGTACTCACCTCCGACGTGGAACTGAACAACCGAATGACCCTCTACACCCGCTACGGCGACTACCTGGGACGCATCTCGGAGTACCTCATGGGACTCTGCATCCTCTACTACATCGCCTACCGGGTACGGAAAAAGAGCCACCTGGTCGAGTAACCGAACAACCAAACAACTTCATAAAACCCGCTTAAAGATCCGGACGGGGCCGGAAACTGGACATTATGAATTACAACCAAACGCTCGAATTCCTCTTCTCTTCGCTCGCATCGTATCAGGAGAAGGGCCCTGAGGCCTACAAACCGGGGCTGGAACGCATCACGTCGTTCTGCAAACACCTGGGAAACCCCCAACGCAACTTTTACACGATCCATATCGCCGGCACAAACGGCAAAGGGTCCGTCTCGCACATCATCGCGGCCGTGTTGCAGCAGGCCGGATACCGCACCGGACTCTACACCTCGCCCCACCTGCACGACTTCCGCGAACGCATCCTGGTCGACGGCGAGATGATCCCCAAACAGAAGGTGGTCAACTTCGTGGACAAACACCACGACACGATGACCGAGCTGGGACTCTCGTTCTTCGAGATGACCACGGCCCTCGCCTTCGACTACTTCGCCCAGAGCGACGTCGAGGTGGCCGTCATCGAGACGGGACTCGGCGGACGGCTCGACGCCACGAACATCATCGTACCGATCCTGAGCGTCATCACCAACATCGGCATGGATCACATGGCCCTGCTGGGCGACACGCTCCCGAAGATCGCCGCCGAGAAGGCCGGCATCATCAAGAAGAGCGTTCCCGTGGTCATCGGCGAGATGGACGACCGCTACAACTTCGTATTCGAGCAGGCCGCCTCGGAGAAGATGTCCAAGATCATCTATGCCGAGAACGAATTCTCCTGCATCAAACACTCCGTCGGTGACGGGGTTCAGCACTTCACCGTGCAGCGCACCCGCGACAGCAAGGTCTTCCAGCTCGATCTCGACATGATGGGCAATTACCAGGTGCACAACATCATCACGGCCGTGACGGCCATCGACCGACTCCACCAGGAGACCCCGCTGACCATCAGCGTACGGGCCCTGCGCGAAGGTCTGTGCACGGCGGCCGCCACGACGGCGCTCAAGGGGCGCTGGCAGAAGCTGGGCGACCGACCCCTGACCATCTGCGACACGGGGCACAACGCCCACGGGCTCAAATACGTCGTCGAACAGCTGGCACAGACGCCCCACAAGAATCTCTACTGCATCCTCGGATTCGTCAACGACAAGGATATCTCGGCCGTGCTGCCGCTCTTCCCCAAAGAGGCCCGCTACCTCTTCACCCAACCGGGCAACGAGCGCGCCCTGCCGGCGGCCAAGCTGGCGGAACGGGCCCGTGAATACGGACTCGAGGGCGAGGTGATCGACACGGTCACGGGGGCGCTGGCCCGCGCCCGGGAGCTGGCTTCGGAGGAGGACATGATCTTCATCGGAGGCAGCAACTTCGTGGTGGCCGAGGTGGTCGACTAACAGACCTGTCGGGCGGGAGGAGAGGCTCTTCCTCCGCATCCGGCAAAGACAGAGCGAGGGCGGAACCAGCTGGTTCCGCCCGCGCGGCATAT
>CAWUYY010000044.1:0-35756 GCA_963926835.1 Rikenellaceae bacterium
GCCCGCCACAACTTCGGCTGTAATCTGATTCGGATTCCTCTCATTATACTCCGCAAGCAGACTGTCAATCCGTTCAACACGGGCCAGCAGAAGCTGGTTAAGACGTTTATACTCGCTTCCGTAACTGACACGCAGCTCACCACGTCCTTGATTCCCGTTCTGGTTCCAGTCGGCAATCTTTGCAAAGACGTTTGTCGTTTTACGGATAATCTGTCGGTTCCAGGTATATTCCAATACGACAGGGTAGGCTTTGTCCGCCTCCGCATCTTTGGGGACACGGAGCCGGTATCTGCCAAGCGGGTATAGTCTTTTCGGTCTTCCCATATGTTTTTCCTCCTGTTTTAATATTCCCGAGGATAAACAAAGGTAATGTATTTTAGACAAACAAACTCCGATTTTGGGAAGAAAAACCGTATTTTAGACAAACAAACCGCACCATTTGAGGCCATAAAACACCAGCGCGACAAACAAATTTTCATTGTTTATCGCGCTGATATTTAATTGTTTAATCTATTCGAAGAGCGTCAATATTCCTCCTCGTTGAAAAGGAAATCGTCTTTCGACGGATAGTCGGGCCAGATATCCTCGATCGACTCGTATACATCGCCCTCGTCTTCGATCTCCTGCAAATTCTCAAGAACTTCCAACGGCAGGCCCGAACGAACTGCATAATCGATCAGCTCGTCTTTGGTTGCCGGCCAGGGTGCATCCTCCAGTTTCGATGCCAACTCAAGTGTCCAGTACATAATCGTAATTATTTAAGTCCTTAATACACAAAAGGATAATTTCTATCTCCCTACTATCTTCCTATGATAGCAGGTTGCGAATATAGGGAAAGTTGCAACAAATACAAATTAATTGCAAAGAAATTAATCATCCCCTTCCGAAATCGGACAACTGCTGTTCCCTTGAGAGGAATCTCCGGCAACTCTCTACGGAATCCAGAGCACCTCCTCAACGTGGAAGTACTCGGTCAAGGCCCGTCCCAGCAGGTAGAAGTAGTCCGACAGGCGGTTCAGGTAGGCCAGTGTCTCCGGGGCTGTCGGCTGCAACTCGCTGGCCCGAAGCGCCGCCCGCTCGGCCCGGCGGCAGATCGTCCGGCAGACGTGGCACATCGAAACGGCCTGGTGGCCGCCCGGAATGGTGAATTTGGTGATCTGTGGCACGATCGCCTGCATCGCATCGATCCGACGCTCGAGGTACTCGATCGCGGAAGGCTCGATCCCCTTCACCTTTCCCTCGCCCCCCTTGCCGACGGCCAGTACCGCCGCAACGGTCATCAGTTTCGACTCGATCTGGTGGAGATCCTGCACATACTCGGCCAACCCCGCCTCGGGGCGGATCATATCGGTCAGCAAGGCCGTAAAGGCGGTCAATTCATCGACGGTACCGTATGCCTCGACCCGCAGGTCGGTCTTCGATACCCGTTCTCCTCCGACCAGCGAAGTGGTTCCCTGGTCACCTGTTTTCGTATATACTTTCATAATTTAATTTCATTAACAATATATTCATTACCAATCTTTTTTATGGAAATAACTATTTTGTAGGTTTTACCATTTACCTTATAAGAAACAAGATAATCATTATCACTCAATTGTTTGAATTTTAAACTCTCAGACCATACCCTATCGAAATCATAATTATCAATTAATAGGTCATAGCCTCCATGCCCATCCATCGAATTCTCGAATTCAGCATTCTTATATTGAACCAGAGCGTTTTCTGACAGATGTCGATTTCGTAGTAATGCCAATTTTGAACTCAAATCTTTTGACATCTCAGCATATTCCGCAATATATAGCTTATAGAAACTCTCCAAGAATGCTTGTGCTGTTTCTTGATTAATATGAAGTGGATTTTTGGACTTACATGATATAAGTTCATCACCATAATGAGATCCACTCCATATGGGAGTAATATAAGTAATCAAACATTTCCCATTAATACTCTGAACCTTAATGGGAATTTCTTTTACCGTTGTGCTGTCTTTTTTGTCCCAATAATAGCGAACCATATACCAATCCTCAGTTAATGGTTCAATTTTTAGAGTTTCAATCGCATCCAAACTCGCGTCTTGGGCTCGAATTAATGGATCAACGTTAGTTGCATTTATAAGTCTATCGACTTTCTCTAATAACTCTTCCGTTAAATAGGATTTGCATAATTCTTCATTCCGCGAATTATCATGCAAAACATTCTCTAAATATGTTGTATAGAATGTTCTAATTTGCTCTATGCAATCACCTCGACAAGCTGTATTAAAACATAAAATAAGTAGCAGCGATAATAAAAACCTTTTCACAGTTTAAAGTGCTGTTTCGGTAAATGGTTGTTAAAAATGAGCAGATAGCCCCGGTTGTCCACCGTCGTCGAACGGTGCTCCCGCACAAGACGGCGGCACAGTTCGCGGCGCATGACACTCCGATAGGGCTCCATGATACAGAGGGTCGTACCCGACTCGGCAGCCGCTGCGGCTGCCGTCAGGATCCGGCTCTCCGGGTAGTTACGTGTCAACACGCACAAGGCTGCATGTTCCGTGCCATCGATGCCGAAACTCCGATAGCCGCAATGCGTAAAGAGATTCTGAAGCTGGACGGCCCGTCGCGGCGAGACCCCCGCCCGACACAACGCCTCATAAAGGCTGTGGTCGTCTCCCTGGATTGCATGTTTCATGAACACCTCCCGGACGATGTCGTAGACGAAGGGCGAATGGACTCCGTGGCCGCGGAAGTAGCGCGCCCGCGACAACCGTCCCAGCACCTGCGAGATCACCGGCACCCGGCCGGAACGTTTATGGAGAAATCGTTTCACCGTTTGAGCATACCGGCCAGCCGGCCCGTCGAAAAAGCGATCTGGAGGTTGTAGCCACCGGTATTTGCATCCAGATCCAGTACTTCACCGGCAAAATAGAGGCCCCGCACCTTGCGCGACTCCATCGTATAGGGGTTCACCTCGTCGCACCGCACGCCGCCGGCCGTCACGACCGCATATTCGAACGGGGCGTAGTCCGAGATCGGGAAGACCATCCCTTTCAGCACCTTGATCAGCCGCTCGATCTGCTCGGGGGTGATTTTGCGCAGGTAGGTCTGCGAGTGGATGTCGAGCTCCTCGGCCAGCGGAATCACCATCGTGCGGGGAACCAGCTTGCGCAGCAGCTCGGAGAAGAGATCCTCGGGCTGCAGTTCGGCCATTTCTCGCTCGATCCGGCTGCGGAGCACCTCTTCGGTCAGGGCCGGCTTCATGTCGACCACGATCTTGACACTCTTCCCGTCGATCAGGGCATCCACCGCATCGCGGCTCAGGCGCAGGGCCACCGCCCCCTCGATTCCCCGATCCGAGAAGCCCAGTTCGCCGAACTCCTCGCGCACCGGCTCGTTGTCGATATAGAGGGTTGCCTTCACATTCTTCAGTAGCAAGCCGCGCATGTTGCGCACCTGCGGATGGGACGAGCGCAAGGGGGTAAGCGACGGGCGCACCGGCTCGATCGTATGGCCCAGATCGGAGGCGAAGAGGTAGCCGTCGCCCGTAGAGCCGGTAGCCGGGTAAGAGAGGCCTCCCGTTGCCACGATCACACGCGGGCACTCCTCCTGGCGGACGAACCCCCGCTTGTTGCGATACTTCACGCCGTAGACCCGGTCGCCGACAGCCAGAACACCCAGCACCTGCGTGTCATAGAGGATCTTCACGCCGTTCTCCACGCAGTAGTACAGCAGCGCGTTGGCAATGTCCCACGCCTTGCCGCTGCGGGGGAAGACCCGCTCACCACGTTCGATCTCGAGTTTGACTCCCATCCGCTCGAAGAAACGGATCGTCGCCTTGTTGTTGAACTCGGCAAAGGCCGGGGCAAAGAACTCCGCATTGGTCCGCACCTGCGAGGCGAACTCCTCGGGCGGACGCGCATTGGTTACGTTGCAACGCCCCTTGCCCGTGATGCGGACCTTGCGGCCCGATTTCTCCATCTTCTCAAGCAGGAGCACCCTGTGCCCGTTCCGGGCCGCCGTTCCGGCCGCCATCAGGCCGGCCGCTCCGGCTCCCACCACGATTACCTCGTAACCGCTCGGTTCCATATCGCTCTTCTGTTCCATAGTTCAGCAAAGATAGGGATTTTACCCGGCAATCCGCCGCTTCCCGAGCGAAAAAACAACACCCGCCGGAAGAGATCCGACCGGCGAGACTTTTCCGTCCGCAACGCCGAATCGTCCTCCGATGCGATATTTTGCGGCAAACCGTTGCAGGGTGCGGTATTTTTCCTACCTTTGCAACGCGCAAAAGCGACCGCCGCAGATCGTGCCGACAGGGCGGAGCGGATGTTGAATCCGACACGCCTCATCTGCAAAAAGCCCCGGTCGCCCGAACGCTCCACAAGAAACGTTCTGAACAGGTATATGTTAAGTAGAAGACAGCTTAGAATCAAGGCGATCAAAGCCTTGTACGCCCATCTGAAATCCGAGTCCGACAACATGATCGTCTCCGAGAAGAACATGATGGCGGCAATCGACAAGACCTACGATCTCTATTTCCAGATGATGGAGCTCCCGGTCGAACTGGCCCGCTACGCCCAGCAGCGTCAGGAGATCGCCAAGCAGAAGAAGCTGCCCACACACGAGGACCTGAACCCCAATACCCGTTTTGTCGACAATGCGGCCATCCGCAAAATCGCCGACAGCGACACGATCAACGACCGGCTGGCGGCCCGCAAACTCGGCTGGGGCCAGTCGCCCGAACTGATCCGCACCCTTTACAACCAACTCGTCACTACGGACTACTACCAGGCCTACATGGCCGCCCCCGAAAGTTCGTTCAAGGCCGACGTGGAGCTGCTCTGCACCTTCTTCGAACGGGAGCTGCAGGAGTGTCCCCTGCTTGACGAGGTGCTCGAAGAGCAGTCGATCCTCTGGAGCGACGACCTGGGATTTGTCCTCACGCTGGTCATCCGCACCCTGTCGAACATGCGCCAGTCCCATCAGGATGTCAAGATGCTGCCCGAATTCAAGAGCGAGGAGGATGTCGAATTCGTCAAACTGCTCTTCGAGAAGACGCTCATCAACTACAACGACCGTCTGAGCTACATCGAGCGCTTCACCCGCAACTGGGATGTCGAGCGTATCGTCTTCATGGACAACCTGATCATGGCCACGGCCATCACCGAGCTGATCACCTTCCCCTCGATTCCGGTCAAGGTGACCCTCGACGAATACATCGATATCGCCAAGTTCTACTCGACCCCCGGCAGCAGCACCTTCATCAACGGTGTGCTGGACAAGATCGTCGAGGCGCTCAAAGAGGAGGGCAAACTTAAGAAAAGCGGCCGCGGTCTCATCTGATGCGTTACATGGTTCCCATACTGGCCGCCCTTCTGCTGCTGGGCTGCCAAAGCCGGAAAAGCACCGTCTTCTCCGGGCAGACACTCGAGATCGGAGAGGCCGACCTGGTCGAAGGGGGCACGGACACGGTTCAGTTCGGCCGTCTCAACAGCGGTGAGCTGGCCGTCAAACACCTGCGCCTGCGCAACACCTCGTCCAAGACGCTGGTCATCACCCGGCACGAAGTCTCCTGCCAGTGCGTCCAGCCCGAATTCGAACGCAAGCCGATCAAACCGGGCGAGGAGATTCCCCTCGACCTGCGTTTCGATTCGCGCGGCGAATACGGCTGGCAGATGAAACTGCTCAAACTCTACAACTCGGAATCCAGCCTCCCGCTGAAAATATACGTCGAAGCCGACGTATATTAACGTTGTGTTAACAAGAAATTCTCTAAAAATTCGTATATTTGTCTCGATATGCGAAAATTATTTACCTAACAAACGAATACGATTATGATCAATCTTCTTCAGGCAGCTGCCGGTGCAGCACCCCAGCAGGGCGGAGGATACTCGCTCTTCATCATGCTCGGTCTGATGATTCTGGTACTCTGGTTCTTCATGTGGCGACCCGAGTCCAAACGCCGCAAACAGATGGCACAATTCCGTGCCGGTCTGAAAAAAGGCGACAAGATCATCACCGCCGGCGGCATCTACGGTGTCGTAAAAGAGGTGAAGGAGACCACCCTGCTGATCGAGGTGGACAGCAACGTCACCCTGCGTATCGACAAGAACATGGTGGTAGCCGACAACAGCGACTTGCAGGCTCCGCAGACCCCGCAGAAATAAGGGTCAGCCCCGCATTTCAACCCCTATCCCCTTCCGCCCGCGCGGAGGGGATTTTTTTCGGAGTTCGCCCATTCCATAATTTATATAAACAAAAGAATCTTATGACTCAGAATTACACCTACGCTACGCAGGGAACCTGCTCCCGACAGATCGAGATCGCACTCGAAGACGGTATCATCCGAAGTGTCCGGTTCGAAGGCGGATGCCACGGAAACACCCAGGGGATCAGCCGTCTGGTACAGGGGATGAAAGCCACGGAGGCGATCGAACGGCTCGAGGGGATTGATTGCCACGGCAAGGGGACCTCGTGTCCCGACCAGCTGGCACGGGCTCTGCGTTGAATGCTGGGCCGATAGGCCGTCAAAACGGCACGACCGACCGTTCGTTCGGTGTCATGCACAAAAAAATAAAATACCATCCTGAAGATCAGGATGGTATTTTTGGTTGAACTACCAGGACTCGAACCTGGAACGACAGAACCAAAATCTGCTGTGTTACCATTACACCATAGTTCAATCCGATGCTCGTAAGCAGCAACAAAGGTACGGCAAAAAATCCAAACTTCAAAACATCCGGCCCTAAATCGGAGATTGGCTTCTCCTTTTCCCGCACGATCCATTTTCCAAGCGGCAACAGCCCTTCACACACACCCTACCCAGGCGCAGCAAATTCAACCGTCAAGCCCGAATTTTCACACGTTTTACCGCCCCCGGGATGATTTTAGGCCCCAAAAAAATTTGTTTCCAATCGTTTTTCGTATCTTTGCACCGTTATATTCACTGTCATGAAGCGCTGGGTGTTTTTCATACTTTTCCTGCTGGCGGCAACCTTCGTCCAAACCGAGGTGAAGGCAGACGTCACCCTCGTTCCGACGGCCTCCGACACGGCCTCGCTGGATGCGAGTCCGATACAGGACTACAATCCGATCGAAACACCCCGCACTCCCCTTCAGAGCGTAAAAGAAGGGTATCAATCCCAGCTCCCGGAGGGTTACTCCCAGCACGGGAGCTACCTGAAGGGACATTTCCACACCCTGCTTCTGCACTATTACCTCCACTCCGATAAAACCTGCGGGCATACGGCCCGGCAACAATCCAACCATCTGCGCGCCGTTGACCAATACATATATGCCTACAGGAAAATCGTCATTTAGCCAACCCGCCGGCGCTCTTCCGGTAAACCCTCCGCAAAATTTGCTCAAAGAAAGGAGTCACTTCTTTCTCAAAAAGAGCGCACGCAGCTGTACCTCGGCCGTCCAACTGCATTGCAACAAGAGACAAGCATCTTATACAGGACACGACGACAAACGGGATGCAGGGGGATCAAGCCCCCATCACCAGGCGGATCGGCGCGACAAACTCGTTCTGTGGAGACCTCTCCCCTCAAAGCAGGTTTCGAACAGGCGACATCGTTCCCGAGCGTGGAGAAATCCGATGCTTTTACAGCTGTCTGATCAGAGAACAGCACTTGAGTGACAGACTAAACAACAAAATTTATTCATAAACCAATAAAATAGGAGACGCTATGATTGTAGCAATGATTCTGATTTTTGTGCTCGGCTATCTCTGCATCGCCCTCGAACACAAACTGCGAATCGACAAAGCGGCCATCGCACTGGTCATGTGCGGTGCCATGTGGACGATTTACAGCCTGTACGGACACGATGCGCAGATCGGCTCCGAGCTGATCGAGCACCTGGGTGACACCAGCGAGATCCTCTTCTTTCTGGTCGGTGCAATGACCATCGTCGATCTGATCGACCGCCACGGCGGCTTCAGCATCATCACCGACCACATCACCACCCACAACAAGCGCAAGCTGCTCTGGCTGCTGGCCCTGATCACCTTCTTCATGTCGGCCGTGCTGGACAACATGACCACCACCATCATCATGGTCATGCTGCTCCGACGCGTGGTGGCCAACTACAAGGAGCGCTGGATCTTCGCCAGCATCATCATCATCGCAGCCAACAGCGGTGGTACCTTCTCCCCGATCGGTGACGTGACGACCATCATGCTCTGGATGCGCGGAAACGTCACCTCGCTGCCGCTGATCGGAGCCCTGTTCCTCCCGTCGATCATCTCGGTTATCGTCCCGACCGCTCTGGCCACCCGGTTCATTCCCAACAAAAACAAGGGAGCGCAGAAACAGCTCCCGGCAACCAGTTCGCTGCCGCCCTACGTCGGACCCCGTCTGCGTAAATACATCCTTATCCTCGGTGTAGGCGGTCTGCTCTTCGTCCCCGTATTCAAGGCGATCACGGGACTGCCCCCCTATCTGGGCATGCTCATCTCGCTGGGTGCCCTGTGGGTATTCACCGAGGCGGTCTACAACCGCAAACGCAACATGGAGGAGTCGATCAAGAACCGTGTATCGAAGGTGCTCAAGCACATCGATATGCCGACGATTCTCTTCTTCCTGGGTATTCTGATGTCCGTCGCCGCCCTGCAAAGCGCCGGCCTGCTGACCGACTTCGCCAACTTCCTCGACACGAACATCCACGAGGTCTACACCATCGCCGGCATCACCGGTCTGCTGTCGGCCGTAATCGACAACGTACCGCTGGTTGCAGCCTGCATGGGTATGTATCCGATCGTCGATCCGGCTACGCTGGCCGCAAGTCTCGACCCGACCTATATGCAGGCCTTCGTTCAGGACGGTATCTTCTGGCACCTGCTGGCCTACTGTGCCGGTGTGGGCGGCAGCATCCTGATCATCGGTTCGGCTGCCGGTGTGGTTGCCATGGGACTGGAGAAGATCCGCTTCGGATGGTATCTGAAACGCATCTCGCTGCTGGCACTGACCGGATACTTCAGCGGTATCGTGATTATCTTCCTGCAACACCTGATCTTCGGAATCTAACCTCAACAACACACAAGAGAAAGAGAGGCCGGGTAGATTTACCCGGCCTCTCTTTTTCAAGCAACATGCAAACAATTACTTCACCTTGCTCATGAACTTCTCCCGATCGACGATAAAGCGCACGTGAATTCCCTCCCCGATCACGCTCTCCCCGTCGCGGGCACCGACGTTGAAGGTCAGTTTGCGTCCGTCGACCTCGGTAAGCACTGCCGAGGCTACAATCTCCGCACCGATGCCGGAGGGTTTGATATGCGTCACGTTCATCTCCGCCCCGACCGTAGTCGAGCCCTCGGGCAGATGCCCGGCAACGGCCGTCATCGCCGCATTCTCCATCAAGGCCACCATGGCCGGCGTGGCAAAAACCTGAAGATCGCCCGAACCCATCGTCGCAGCCACATTGCCGCAATCGACCGTTGTCTTGCTCTGAGCTGAAAGTCCTTTCTCTAACATAACTATTTTCAGAATTTTGATCCGACCGTATTCCGATCGGATATTGATTAATAAAATGCACGCTATCTTTTGAGCGGGCGCCTCTGAACACCCGGTCTGAAGGCTATCTGCGCACCTGGCGCGTCAACGACTTCCGCAACACGGGAAACCGTTTGAGAATGTGCCAAAGGAACAGGGCCGTGGAGAAGAGCCCCAACATGTAATGCCACCGACCGAGACCATGCTTGGGACCGTCCATTCCCAGCAGGATCAAACCCGTCAATCCCATTGCAACAAATACGACGGTAACAAGCAGCGTCACCCGGCTTCTTTGGCCCAATCCGTTCTTCATCAGCCCGCTGTACCAGCCCCAATGCATCCTCACATGGAAGATACCCGCCACCAGGAACAACACGCTCATGACAATATGCAAGGGTTCCAGGGCATGGACAGCACCATGACTTCCTCCGTGGCCAAGAAAGTGCATACAGAGTCCGGAACAGGCAGACAGAAGGAAGGAAAAAAACAAAATCCAGTCTATAACAAATACTCTTTTCATGGTTCTCAAACAATTTGATCGAAACAGGACAAAGACCTTTCCCTGCCAAGCGGTCGACTTCCCTGAAAACGGGCCCGAAGATTTCAGGGGATGCGCGGCAACGGATGAGGTCACAAGAGGCGACGCCCTCCCCCGAAAAATCATGAGAAGACGTCCCGAATACCCGTCTCTTTCATTACCTTTGCAAAGGTAATAAAATTCAACCCGTATGGCCAAAAGACTGATCCTCTTTCTGTCGATTCTTTCGCTCTGTTCGTCGATTTTACCGGCTTCCGCACAGCGCAGGGATCGGGGATACTCCTTTCAGGAGATCGAGATCCAACCCAACGGCGACACCATCCTGGTCGTGCACATTCTGCCGGTCGACGTACGGGGCCGCAAGGTCAGCCTGCGCCGTTACCGCAAACTGGTCGAGGCGGTCAAGAAGGTCTACCCGATCGCCCAGACGGCCAAGGCGAAGATGGCCGACATGGAGGCCGATCTGGCCCGTCTCTCCCCGCAGGAACAGCGCAAATACATCCGCCGGCTGGCCGCCGAGATCGAAGAGGAGTACACCCCCGTGCTGCAAAAGATGACCCGCACGCAAGGCAAGGTGTTGCTCAAGCTGATCGACCGCGAGACAGATTTCACCGCCTACGAGATTCTCCGGGAGTTCCGGGGAACCTTTCTGGCCGGTTTCTGGCAGGGTGTCTCCCGCCTCTTCGGACAGAACCTGAAGACCCCCTACGACCCCGACGGGGAGGATCAGATCATCGAACAGATCGTCATCTACTACGAAGCCGGACTACTCTAAGAATCTGTCAGTTGAAAGATTTCTGGGTTTTCTTTGGAATCCTTGCTTTTTTCCATAAATTTGCGCCGCAATCGTCTTTGGAAAAAACCATTTTCGTTACCATATGAAAAAATTATTTACCCTCCTTTTTCTGCTGACAATGGCCCTTGCGGGGATCCGTTGCAGCGAGAGTGATCCGGAAGGATTCCAGAACATCCAGATCCCGGCCGAGGAGCTCGACGCCTCGATCGCTGCGGACGAACTCAACCACACGATCAGCTTCAACGCCACCCAGAGCTGGACCGCCTCCGTGCAGGAGACCACGCGCGCCGAGAGCTGGATCACGATCTATCCCACCTCGGGCGAGGCCGGAGAGAACCGGATCGAAGTGACACTCACCGAAAACACCGGCACGCAGTCGCGTGAGGCGACGATTACCATCGTATGCGGCGGCGAGCAGATTACGATCACCATCACGCAGCGGGCAGTCGGAGAACCGGATCCCGATCCCAACCCGAATGAGCCCCAAAGACCCGAGTTTCCCGAAGTAACGCCCGAAAACCGCCTGGCCTACATCGAGATCGCCATACACGAGTACTACAACCAGAATCAGGAGTATACGAGCAAGCATCTGGCAACGCTCGCCTACGACGATCAGGGTCAGCTGTACAGGCTGGGCTACTATACCTTCGACGAGGAGCGGACCGACAGGCTCTCCTCTTCGGACGAGACGACTCTGGAATGGAGCTCGGAGAAGATCTCCACGACCAACCAATATATGGAGATCGGAAAGAACAACTACGGGATATCGATTCCCTATCGGGGCGAACATTCGCAGGATTATCAGTTGAGTGCCGGAGGACTGATCACGAGCACCACGGACCCCGACGGCGGCATTCAGCGATTCACCTACAATACAGACGGCACCCTGGCCAGCTCGACCTTCACGGACCCTTACGATCCCGAAGAGAACTATCAGACTACTATGACCTGGCAGGATGGCAACCTGATGAGCATCCAGACGACCGGAAGCAATAAAGACCAGGGCAGCGCCACGTTCACCTACACCGAATACTCCAACCCCTGGGCCGGAATCGATGTGGGAGCCATTGCCTTCACGGAGCTCGAGGAGGTCAACCTGTTGATCGGCTCGTGCGGCATCACCTCCAGGAATCTGCCGGCCAGCCGGACGGAAGAGAGTGAGGTCACCACATACGAATACACCTTTGACGGTGAAGGCCGCGTCAGCACGATCGCCATGACCACCACCGACGGTGGAGACCGTTCCGAATACACCTATACGCTCCACTACGGTTCGACAAGCGTTCCGTCCCTGCCCGACTACATTCCCTATCTGACCAAACAGGAGATCGTTGACGAAGGCACGCTGCCCTATACGTTCGACGAGGAGACCCCGGATCAGCACTCCTTCAACGTCAACTCCTACACCTCCTATGCGACCATTCGCAGCACCCTGTCGGACGGAACCTCCGGCGAGCAGACCGAATACCGCACCATAAGCATCTGGCCGATGGTGGAAGGGAGCCCGGTTCTGGAGTACATTTTCGTTTCGCAGGAGGATATCGACAACTTCGGGATCGTTTCCACTTCGCTTCAGGAGATCGACCTCGGCGAAGGCGTCATCAATCCGCACCGCTTCGTCTATACGATTCAGTACAACTGCTTCTCGGTGGATCTGGTTGCCGAGGTCTACTACCCCTCGTGCACCATCTTCAATACGGAAACCGGACTCACCGAAGAGCACATGATGCCCATGATCCCGCTCACGAAGGAGTGCTTCACCCTCCAGGAGCCCGTCATCACCCGGACGAGCGTCGAGCCCGAGCAGACCGAATACCAGTACGAACAGATCTATCTGTTCCAGATCAATCAGGCGATCTCACCCACGGAGAGCGACTATCAGCAGCTTCTCCGCAACATGTACGTAAAGACCGAATAGGAATCGCACGATCCGATACGCCCCAAGACCCCTCGAAAAATCGAGGGGTCTTGTTTTTCGGACAGACGGGGAGCGAAATCACCCCGGAGCGGTTGGCAGTCTGTGATTTGTTTCGTATATTTGCCGGGAAAATCCGGCCGCGAAGAGGACTCCGGGCTCACACATCGCCCGAGAGCCGTCAGGCCGATGAAACAGAATTACAACGCGCTCCACTTATGTTTGAAAATCTTACCGACAAATTAGAACGGTCGTTCAAGCTGATCAAAGGCGAAGGCCGGATCACCGAGATCAACGTGGCCGAGACCCTCAAGGAGATTCGCCGCGCCCTGATCGATGCCGACGTAAACTATAAAGTTGCCAAATCGTTCACCGACGAGGTCAAGAACAAGGCCCTCGGACAGGATGTCCTGAAATCGGTCAAGCCGGGGCAGATGATCACCAAGATCGTCCGCGACGAGCTGGCCCAGCTCATGGGCGGCACGGCTACCGATATCAAGCTCGAAGGGAATCCGGCCGTCATTCTGATCGCCGGTCTACAGGGTTCCGGTAAGACCACCTTCTCGGGCAAGCTGGCCTCGCTGCTCAAGAGCAAGAAGGGGCGTCAGGTGCTGCTTGTGGCAGGCGACGTCTACCGTCCGGCCGCCATCGATCAGTTGAAGGTGCTCGGAGGACAGATCGGCGTGGAGGTCTACACCGAAGAGGGGAACAAGAATCCGGTACAGATCGCCGAGAATGCCATCCAGTATGCCCGTCAGAAGGGCTACAACGTCGTGATCGTCGATACGGCCGGCCGTCTGGCTGTCGACGAGGCGATGATGCAGGAGATCACCGCCATCAAGCAGGCGATCAAACCGAGCGAGACGCTCTTCGTCGTCGACTCGATGACCGGTCAGGATGCCGTCAACACGGCCCGCGAATTCAACGAGCGGCTCGATTTCGACGGCGTGGTGCTGACCAAGCTCGACGGCGATACGCGCGGCGGTGCCGCCATTTCGATTCGCGCGGTGGTCAACAAGCCGCTGAAGTTCATCTCGAGCGGCGAGAAGATGGATGCCATCCAGGTCTTCCACCCCGAACGTATGGCCGACCGCATTCTGGGCATGGGCGACGTCGTTTCGCTCGTGGAGCGTGCCCAGGAGCAGTATGACGAGGAGGAGGCACGCCGTCTGAAGAAGAAGATCGTCAAGAACCAGTTCAATTTCAACGACTTCATGTCGCAGATCGCCCAGATCAAGAAGATGGGCAACATGAAGGAGCTCGCCTCGATGATCCCCGGCATGGGCAAGATGCTCAAGAACGTCGATATTCCGGACGACGTGTTCAAGCAGACCGAGGCGATCATCAACTCGATGACCCCGGCCGAGCGCGAAAACCCGGAGATCATCAACGCCAAACGCCGCGAGCGTCTGGCCAAGGGCAGCGGCACGACGCTGGCCGACGTGAACCGCCTGATGAAGCAGTTCGAGGAGACCCGCAAGATGATGAAAGCCGTAGCGGGAGGCAACCTGCGGATGCCCAAGATGCCCCACGGCATGATGCGCAGAAGATAGTACATCTTTTCTTCATGAAATACGGAAAAACCTGCTGGATAAGCAGGTTTTTTTGCTTATCTTTATATTCCGAGAAGAA
The DNA here is from genome assembly GCA_963926835.1 of Rikenellaceae bacterium. Taxonomy (GTDB): domain Bacteria; phylum Bacteroidota; class Bacteroidia; order Bacteroidales; family Rikenellaceae; genus Alistipes. The sequence continues at coordinate 14,360 of CAWUYY010000044.1, forward strand.
ATCTGTCCGCCTATGTTGAAAAAATTCCTCTCGCTGCTTTTCCTTGCAGCAATTTGCAGCAGCAACCTCTTTGCACAGGATCACCCCTCCGAAAAGATTCCGGAAGGACGTAAGGTACCCATAGTCACCTATACGCCGCACTATTTTTACGGGCAGGTCGTAGATGCCTTCAAGAATCCGGAGCAAGACTGTTACATCTTCACAAAAGACACTCTGTACGCATACCGCTCCCCAAACTACATTCCAAACAGTAATCAATATCGGCCAAGAATATGGTCAAACTATTCTTGGACTTCCATAGAAAAAAAGGGAAGCTTTTATTCCAAAGAAATACTCTACTTCAGAGAGATCATTCAGAAAAACGACAGCTGTTTCTTCCTGAAAATAGCTCCACATATCTTTCAAAAGCATAAGCTGCTGGGAATCCTGAAGAATGGTACCATGCGATTCGTCTCGTCGGAAGGAGATGAGTTTGCTTCATTAGGAGAGATTTTTGAAGACCAATCGGCCATCATGGAGTATTTTGTTAAAGATTACCTGGACGCATTCAAAATAGCTCTATATAACGACAATTACGGCAACTGTATATATTACATACATTCGGACGAAGAGGCGGCCCAAGCCCTGAAAAAAAATTACTACTACCAATACTATCAGCACAAACAGGATACGTTGGCGAATATTCAGGGTTTTGTCGATTACATCAAAGCAGCATCTCCTCTCTGTGAGGGTCAGGAGGCTATTCTCAAGGCTCGTATCCTCAAGCACTTGAGGAATAATACGCCTTTAGAGGAATACAATTCCTATAATGGCTCTCTCGATTACTACCTTAATGGCGAACTTAAGCTGATCGTTATGGGACAGCAGGTAGATTCGCTGCTGAACGGGATCATTTCCCAACCCCAATACAAAAGACTTAAAATCGCACTCCATTTCCAACGGGAACAAATATTGTCCGCACTTTCATACCTCTTCTCGAAGTATCCCGAAATAGCACCGAATTATTCCGAGATAGTAGATTTTGAGGACCCGATACGTAAAGATTACGAAAGGGCCTTCGAATATCTGGCCTCCAAAGGCGTTCTGTAAGAGTTTCCGCCAGAGGTTGTCCCAAGAGCCTAAAAAAGACGCTCCCGCTTGGTCGGGGGCGTTTTTTTCACTATCTTTGGCAAAATAAGAACATCACCTGCCGGCGCAAATCCGATCCGAGGCTGGAATCGGGATGGCCGGCACGGCAAAAAGCAACGGATCGAATATGCACAAAGCCGGTTTCGTCAATATCATCGGAAACCCCAACGTCGGCAAATCGACATTGATGAATGCGCTCGTCGGCGAGCGTCTGTCGATCATCACCTCCAAGGCTCAAACCACACGGCACCGTATTCTGGGCATCGTGAACGGAGACGACTTCCAAATCGTCTTCTCCGATACGCCGGGAATCCTCAAGCCCAGCTACAAGCTCCAGGAGTCGATGATGAAGTTCGTCGAGGGGGCCGTGAGTGATGCCGACGTGGTGCTCTACGTCACCGACACGGTCGAGCAGAGCGACCGCGCCAACGATACGCTCGAGAAGATCCGCCGAAGCGGCATCCCCACCCTGCTGGTGATCAACAAGATCGATCTGACAACCCCCGAAAAGCTCGATGCGCTGGTGGACAAATGGCACGAGATTCTGCCCGACGCCACGATCGTTCCGGTATCGGCCCGCGAGCGTTTCAACCTCGACGGGCTGTTCCGGCTGATTCTGGAGCGGCTGCCCGAGGGAGAACCCTTCTACGACAAGGATACGCTGACGGACAAGAACCTGCGCTTCTTCGCCTCGGAGATCATCCGCGAAAAGATCCTGCGCAACTACGACAAGGAGATTCCATACAGTTGTGAGATCGCCATCGACTCCTACAAGGAAGAACCGACGATCGACCGCATCGCCGCCACGATCTACGTGCTTCGGGATTCACAGAAGGGAATTCTGATCGGTCACAAGGGCGAACGGTTCAAGAAGATCGGACGACTGGCCCGCGAAGACATGGAGGAGTTCCTCGGCAAGAAGGTCTACCTCGAACTCTTCGTCAAGGTGAACGAAAACTGGCGGGACAACGAGCGGCAGCTCAAACGTTTCGGATACGAACTCGAATAGACGGACACAAGACGACAAGCGATCGGAGAGAATGACACTGCGCAGACTCATATGGGGAGTTGTCCTGACACTGGCGTTGCTGGCGTCCGCCGCACCCGCCCGGGCCCAGTACAACAAGGACTACTTCTACTGGGCCAGCCGTCGCTGTCTGATGGACAAGCAGTACCTGGAGGCCATCCGGATCCTGAACACGCTCCTGCGGGCCGATGATGAGGCGGCCGAGGGCTATTTTCTGCGGGGCGTGGCCAAGTTCAACCTCGACGATCTGCTCGGTGCCGATGCGGACTTTACGCTCGCCATCCGGGAGAATCCTGTCTATACGACCGCCTACATCTACCGGGCGCTGACCCGCACCCGCATGGGCAACTACGACGACGCGCTGAAGGATTTCAAGGAGGCGATCGACCTGCGCCCCGATCTTCCCGACGCCTACTACAGCCGGGGCTACACCCGCCTGCAGAACAAACAGTACAAGGAGGCGATCGAGGACTTCGACCGCTTCATCTTCCAGAACAACAAGGTGGCCGATGCCTACATCGGACGCGGGGCAGCCTATCTGAACCTGCAGGACACGGTGAAGGCGATGGAGAACTTCGACCAGGCCATCCGCACCAACCGCGAGAATCCGAACGGCTACTATCAGCGGGGCACGCTCTACCTGCAGCAGGACCAGTACGGGCCGGCCGAGGCCGACTTCGACATGTCGATCCGCTGCGACTCGACCTTCATTCCGCCCTACTTCAACCGGGCGGTCGTCTACTCCTACACGAACCGGCCGATGCTTGCGCTGGCCGATTTTGACCGCATTCTGGAGCTTGACTCGACCAACTCGTTCACCTACTTCAACCGGGCCATCCTCCGCACCCAGATCGGCGACTACAACCGCGCGCTGGAGGATTTCAACCGGGTTGCCTTCTACTCACCCGGCAACGTACAGGTCTACTACCTGCGGGCGCTGCTCAAGACCCAGCTGGGCGATCTGGAGGGGGCCGAGCAGGACTATACGCGGGCGATCGACCTCTATCCAGACTTTGCAAACGCCTACCTGAACCGCAGCGCCCTGCGCTATGCACTGCGCAACCCGAGAGGGGCCCGACGCGACGAGGAGATCGGGCAGCAAAAGATCGCCGAATACAAGGCCCACCTGCAGGACAGCACCTACTCGATCTATGCCGACTCGATCCGGATGAGCCGTCTGCTCTCGTTCGACAACCAGTTCACCAACAACTTCTTCGACCACGTCTCCGAGCAGTCGAACGTAGGTCAGGTGCGGGAACGTCTGCTGCCGCTGTTCCGCTTCACGCTGATGCAGCCCGACAGCGGCGATCTGGTCGCCGTGAGCCGCTACGCCAAGCAGCGGGTCGAGGATTTCAAGCGGCGGATGAACAACCCCTATCTGGTGCTGACCAACCGGCAGAGCAACCTGAGCGCCGACTCGCTGGCCATGCTTGACCGCCAATATGCCGAAGCGCTGCGGCTGCACCCGGACGACTGGCAGCTGGAGGTGCAGCACGGCATCACCCAGGCTGCCATCCGCCAGTTCACCAACTCGGTGAGCGACTACACCTCGGCCATTCTGCGCAATCCGACCAACCCGTTCCTCTATCTGAACCGGGCCGTCACGCGGGTTGAGATGATCGACTTCATCTCCAGCCTGGACAACCCCTACCAGCGCATCTCGGTCGATTCGGATCCGGCCAACCGGCTCAACAACAACACGAGCCGCAACTACACCTACGACGAGGCGATCGAGGATCTCAACCAGGCAATCCGCTACTTCCCCGACTTCGCCGAGGCCTACTACAACCGGGGAACGCTGCTGGCCCTCTCGGGCAAACTGCCCGAGGCCTTCGACGACTTCACCAAGGCGATCGAACTGAATCCCCAGCTGGCCGAAGCCTACTTCAACCGGGGAATGGTACAGATCTACATGAAAGATACGCGCAAAGGGTGCCTCGACCTGTCGAAGGCGGGTGAGCTCGGCATCACGTCGGCCTACGAGCTGCTCAAGCGCTACACGGGAGACAACTGAGACAAACACAATAATAACCAAAACCACACATTATGACACAAGCTATCCAAAAGAAACTGAACGACTCCGCCCTCGCGCGGTGGGTGGCGTTGATCCTCATCGCCCTGATGATGTTCTTCGCCTACATGTTCGTGGACGTCATGTCGCCCCTGCAGACCCTCGTGGAATCCCAGCGCAGCTGGACGCCGGACGTATTCGGCACCTATGCCGCCTCGGAGTACATTCTGAATGTCTGCGGTTTCCTGATTGTCGCCGGTATCATCCTCGACAAAATGGGTATCCGCTTCACCGGCACCCTCTCCGCATCACTTATGGTGATCGGCGCCGCCATCAAATACGTGGCGATCAGCGACTGGTTCCAGGCTTCGGCCATGAACGAGTGGCTCAGCTCGTGGTGGGTCTCGATGCCCGGCAGCGCAAAACTGGCCTGCCTCGGATTCATGGTTTTCGGCTGCGGTTGTGAAATGGCCGGTATCACCGTGTCACGCGCCATTGCCAAATGGTTCGACGGCAAGGAGATGGCCCTGGCCATGGGACTTGAGATGGCTATCGCCCGTCTGGGTGTCTTCGCCGTTCTGTCGCTCTCACCGTGGCTGGCTGCCAAATTCGACGGTTCGGTCGTTGCTCCGGTTGCCTTCTGCACCGTCCTGCTGCTGATCGGTCTGATCAACTTCATCGTATTCTCCGTAATGGACAACCGGCTTGACAAGCAGATCGGCGCTGCGGCTCCCCAATCTTCGGATGAGGATAAATTCAAGGCCAGCGACATCAAGTACATCTTCCAAAGCAAGATGTTCTGGCTCATCGCCCTGCTCTGCGTGCTCTACTACTCGGCCATCTTCCCCTTCCAGCGCTACGCGACCAACTTCCTCGAATCCACGCTGCAGGTGCCCACGGCTGAGGCTGCCAACATCTTCCGCTGGTTCCCGATCCTGGCCATGATCCTGACCCCGGTGCTGGGCTCGTTCATCGACTACAAGGGAAAAGGCGCCTCGATGCTGCTCTACGGTGCGCTGATCATGATCGTCTGCCACCTCTCCTATGCCTTCCTGCTGCCCCTCTACCCCACCAAGATCTTCGCCCTGTTGATCACGGTCGTTCTGGGTGTCTCGTTCTCGCTGGTTCCGGCCGCCCTGTGGCCCAGCGTACCGAAGGTGATTGACGGCAAGATCCTGGGAAGTGCCTACTCGCTGATCTTCTGGGTTCAGAACGTCGGACTCTGCTTCGTACCGAAAATCATCGGCAACGTGCTCAACGCCACCAACCCGGGTGTAGCCGAGGCCCGCTCCATCGCCATGGCCGAAGGCCTCTCCGGAGCGGAGCTGCCCGCCTACAACTACACCGTGCCGATGCTGATCTTCGCATCGTTCGGCGTGGTCGCCTTCCTGCTCGGTATCTGGCTCAAACACGAAGACCGTGTCAAGGGTTATGGTCTGGAGCTGCCCAACATCAAGAAATAGGCATTACAACCCGACCCAAAACCAACAGAGGCCCTGGATGAATCCAGGGCCTCTTCAATTTTACAGGCAGAAAGGAGTTATTTCACCCGTCTGTAAAGTTCCGTGATGCGGTTGCACATCTCCTCCCACGAGAAACGCTGCTTCTCCTGCTTCATATTTGCACGGAACCGTGCGAGCGTATCTCCCTGCCAGATCTCCGCCACGGCCCAGGCCACCTCTTCGGCATCGGGCTGACAGACGATACCCACCTTTCCGTTCGGAACAATCTCCGGCAGCCCCCCAACGTCGGTCACCACCATCGGCAGCTCGAAATTGTAGGCGATCTGAGTTACACCGCTCTGCGTCGCCGTCCGGTAGGGCTGCACCAGAAAGTCGGCCGCCGAGAAGTAATCGCACACCTGCTCGTCGGGAATGAAATGATCGTGCAGAATCACCTCCTCCTGCAGTCCGTTTCGCTCGATCTGTTGGAGGTACTTCTCCTTCGAGGCATAGAACTCTCCCGCCACAATCAGCCGGTGATTCTCAGCACCCGTCTCCTGTCGGTAAAGTTTCCAGGCATCGAGCAACAGATCCAGCCCCTTGTAATCGCGGATCAGACCGAAAAAGAGAGCATATCGCTTCGAGGGATCCAGTTTCAACCGTTGGCACGCCTCCGTACGGTCGACTGCCGTACCGAAGTTCTCGAAGAGAGGATGGGGCGAAAAGAGAGCCGGTGCCGACGTATAGCGGCGTAATTCACCGTGCACCTGCTCGGACATATAGATAAAGCCGTCCACCGCCCTGAGGAAGTAGCGGTTGAACGGCTTATCAATCAAATGGTGTTCGTGCGGTTCGACGTTGTCGATCTGGCAGAGAATCCGGGTCTTCCGATTCCGCTTCGCGCAACGTGCGATCGTTCCGAAACAGGGCGCCATGAAGGGCGTCCAGTATTTCAACAGGACAAAATCGGGAGCCTCGCGCCGAATCCGCACTCCGACGGAGAGCCAGTTAAACGGGTTGACCGTATTGACGCAGCGGACAATTTTCAGATCGGCCGGAGCCGGCGTCGATACCGTCTGGCTCTCGCCCGGAAAGAGAATGCGGGGATACTGCACCGTGAAGGTTCTGACCAGCACCTCGTCTCCCCGGCGCTGAAAGATCCGCGCCATGGTCTGCATGATCGCAGCCAGCCCCCCACGGTAAGGATGGGCAGGTCCCAGGATGCAGATCTTCATCTTCGGAGAGGGCCTCGCCCCGGATTAATGTTTCTGCTTATAGGCCTCAACACCCTTCTGGAGGAAGTCGATGTAGGCCTCCACATCCAGGTCGTAGGCACGACGCGGAACCAGCTCCGTACCGTCGTTGTCGAGGATCAGGTAGTTAGGCTGACCGTTCACTCCGAAGCGCGTCTGGGCGATGTAGGAGTTGATGCGGCCGATATCCTTCAGCACACGGCCGTTCTCCATGGTTACCCAATCGCTTTCGGGCACCTTGGTCTTGTCATCCGTATAGAGAGCAACCAGTACATACTCCTCGCGCATGATCTGCTGCACACGAGGATCGCTCCAAACACGAGCCTCCATCTCACGGCAGTTCACACAGCTGATACCCGTAATATCGACGAAGAGGGGTTTTCCGGCCTTGCGGGCAGCCTCTTCGGCCTGAGCCATATCGAAGTAACCGTTCAGCTCATAGGGCCAATGCAGAATATCGGCATATTTGATCTCCTCGGTCGCCTGCTTGGTCGCAGGGGCAGCCGAAACAGCCCCGGCAGCCTCCGTATTGATTACGAAATCCTGCGTATGCAGCGGCGGCAGATAACCGGACAAAGCCTTCAGCGGCGCACCGAACATACCGGGGATCATATAAACGACAAACGAGAAGGTTGCGATAGCCAAAGCCAGACGGGTTACCGTTACGTGTTTCACCTCGTCGTCGTGAGCAAAACGCAACTTACCGAGCAGGTAGACACCCAGCAACGAGAAGGTCGTGATCCAGATAGCCAGATAGACCTCGCGGTCGAGCAATCCCCAGTGGTAGGTCTGATCGGCCATGCTGAGGAACTTGAAGCCAAGGGCCACCTCGATAAAACCGAGCACCACCTTCACCGAACCGAGCCATCCGCCGCTCTTGGGCAGATTCTTCAACAGCGAGGGGAAGAAGGCCAAAATGGTGAACGGGAGGGCAAAGGCGCACGAGAAGGCGAGCATCGTCACGATCGGCGTCCAGAACTCACCCGAAGTCGAGCGGATCAGCACGTTGCCCACGATCGGGCCGGTGCAGGAGAACGACACGAGCACCAGCGTGAGGGCCATGAAGAAGATACCCATCAGACCGCCCTTGTCGGCATTCTTGTCGCTCTTGTTGACCATCCAGCTGGGGAGCGTGATCTCGAACGCACCGAAGAACGAAGCGGCGAAGATCATGAATACCAGGAAGAAGATCAGGTTGGGCAGCCAGTGCGTAGCCAGCCAGTTGAAGATGTCGGCCGTTACGGCGTCGCCACCCACGATGCGGGTGATCAGGATGATGGCCGCAATCGGGAGCGTATAGAGGGCGATGATGAAGAAGCCGTACATACCGGCCTTGAAACGACCGGCCGCAGGCGAACCGCTCCCCTTCATGAAGAACGAAACGGTCATCGGCACCATCGGGAAGACGCACGGGGTGACCAGGGCGGCAAAGCCCCAGAGGATCGCCTCTATGATCAGGCTCCAGAGCGAAGCGTTGGAGCTGCTGCTCGCCGCAGCCGGTTCAACGCTCTGTGCGGCAGGTGCCGTCTTGACAGCAGTCTCTGTCTCTGCCGCGGCTACCGTATCGACAGCCGCAGGCTCGGCTGCATCCGGGGTCACGGCCGCAGCCTCGGAGGCAGGCTCCGTCTTCGGAGTCTCACTCGCCGGCTGGGAAGTCGATGCCGCCTTTGCAGCACCGCTCACGGCGATGTCGAAATACCAGTCCTCGGGCGAGTTGCAGTTGTCCTCCTCGCAGGAACGCCAGTTGATGTTACCCACCAGACGGCCCTTGCTTCCCGTCAGGGTCACCTTCTGGCCGAGGATGATTTCATTATAATAGGTACCGATCTCAACCTCGAAAATATCGTCGTATTCGCGTTTGGAGGCGTTCACCTCATACGCGGGGCCGTCGAGCGTAAGCCCTTCGTGGGATTCGATCTCCACCAGGGTCGACGAAACGTCGGAATGGAGGTCGTAGGTGTGCCATCCGGGCAGGATCTTGCCCTTGAACTGGATCTCATAAGTGGAATTACCCAGATCCTTGACGGAGCTCTCCCACGAAATAGTTTGGATCGGAGCTTGTGCGTGTGCCGAAACCAAAGCCATCAGGAAGGCGGCCAGCAGCACGATACGATTAAAGATTTTCATACCTCTGTTGTTCGTAAATTAAAGCGAACAAAGATACGAATTTTTTTCGGACAACAAAGAGACGGGGCGAATTATCTCACCCCGCCCAATTATGACAAGAGTCAATCATCTGTGATTCAGACAGGTGCATCCTGTCGTCCGTCTGCATTCAAGTGTCCCGTCACACCCCATTTCCACCTCTCTGCCGCCACTCGAGGGCAGCTCTTACGGCCACAGCCTCCCCGTTTGAGATCTCGAACAGCGAAACCCCGTTCCGCTGCTCGTATCCGATCGTAAGCAACTGTCCGTAACGGCACTCCTGCATGAAGTGAACATCCAGCCGCACGGGGCGCACCTCGGCCAGCGACTCGATGGGCAGGCAGTCGAACATCATGTTGATATAGCGCATCGTATTGACGTGGCGGTTGAAATCGATGTCGCTGTAGACAACCCGATGCTCGGAGAGCTGCTGCGGCACAATGCCGAGAATCTTGCGCGGCTTGTCGGTCGGCGACGTCGCCTCGCAGAGCGTGTCGGCATGGTCCCGTGCCAAGGCCGAAAGATCGACCGCCTTGCGGGCTGTCAGGTCGATGACGCACCACTGCGTGACAGCCCGTCCGAACTCCCGCCCCCGAGCATCGTGCAGCGTAAAGTTTCGCGTCGACATCAGGCGCGTGTACTCGTTCACCCAGGTCGTTATCTGATAAGGGGTGTACTGCTCCGGCCGGTCGTCGATCTCGAGCGCCATGCGGGAGAGCACCCACGAATAATTGTCCCGATTCAGCACATCGATGCCGAACCCCTTGCGCTGGGCATCCACACCGGCCACGTTCAACACCTCGCTCCCGAGCGCGGGCACCGTCATCCGAAGGGTGAAATCGACCTGCTGAGGATCGACCTCGAAACGATAAGAGCTCTTTTCCGCCATATACCTCTCAATACTAAAAAAATGGATCTGCACAAACGATCGATCCGGCTATTCGCTCCGTGAAGACTCATTTTGGCCGCGAACGATCCTTGCTGTTACAAAAGTAACAAAAAAGCGACGTTCGGACAATTTTTTCAGGAACTGATCCATCTCTCCGGCATCAACAAAACAGCCGATCAAGATCTCCTTCCATCACCACGCAACTCAATTTTTTGTTAATTTATCGAAAAACGATAAAAATTATTTGAAAATCGAAATTAGATTGTTATCTTTGCTGGCGATAGGAAGAAACCGGATCCGCGACCGAGAGGTTGCGGTCGGACAAAACCGATAAAACCCGAAGGAGAGCATCCCCTGCGGAAAGAGAGAGCAACAAAACCACGCATTATGGAGCGGACACAGAAAAAATCCCTACGCCGACACCTGCTGTTTATCTACATCGGCTACTTTCTGGCACTGGCCATCGGCTTCATCCACAGCTTCGTGCCCAATGTATCCTCCAGCTGGTCGGCCGGTTGGAACGCCGCCACGGAGGATATTCAGATGCAGGAGAAGCACGGGATCGACCAGCAGACCTTCTTCATGACCGTCCGTCTGAAGGAGCCCGTGTCGGAGAATCTGCTCTCGTCCGAGACCCAGCATGCCATCGAAACCCGCTACGCCTCGGTGACTGCCGAAGCCGAATATACGAGCGTCAACCTCTACGTGAAGACCTCGGACAAGAGCGATCCGGAGCTGGTCAGTCAACTCAAGAAGGCGAACTACTCGCTGCTGCTCTTCATTCCGGCCCTGCTGGCCAAGCTGGCGATTCTGATTCTGGTGGCCCTGATCATCAACATCCTGTGCAAGTCCGTACGCGATGAGCAGCCGCTCCCGAAGCGGATCATCACCTACACGCGCATCATCGCCGCCCTGCTGATCCTCTCCGAGATCTGCACCGCCCTGGGTGCCTACATCTACCACCACGCCGCCCAGATCCTGCTCGAAGGTACCGCCCTGCAGGTTGACGCCACCTTCCCGCTCAACTACTGGAACATCTTCATGGCTATTCTGGTACTCTTCTCGGCCGAGGTCTTCTCGATCGGCTCCCAGTTGAGCGAGGAGCAGAAACTGACGATTTAATGCACGACATGTACCCGAAAAACATAAAGCCCATAAACACAAGCCGCTGCACAGGCCGGCAAGACAAACCGAGGAGCAAAAGGAGGACAATATGCCAATTATCATAAACATCGATGTCATGATGGCCAAACGGAAGATCTCGCTGGGAGAGCTGGCCGAACGGGTCGATATTACCCCGGCCAACCTCTCCATCCTGAAAAACGGGAAGGCCAAGGCGGTACGATTCTCCACCCTGGAGGCCATCTGCCGGGAACTGGACTGCCAGCCCGGCGATATCATCGAATACAGACCTGAACAAGAACAATAAACATATTTTTATTCAATCAACGTTAAACAAACATCACTATGAAACGGTTCATTCTATTATTTGTCGCCTTGGTGACAATGACGAATGTCATGGCCCAGCTCCAGCCGGGCGACCCGATTCCGATGGATCCCAACGTTCGCTACGGGAAACTCGAGAACGGCATGACCTACTACATTCGTCACAACGAGAAGCCCAAGAATCTGGCCAACTTCTACATCCTGCACAACGTGGGTGCCATCCAGGAGGAGGACTCCCAGCAGGGTCTGGCCCACTTCCTGGAGCACATGGCCTTCAACGGCACGAAAAACATGCCCGGCAAGACCATGATCGAATACCTGGAGCGCAACGGCGTGAAATTCGGCAACGACCTGAACGCCTACACCTCCTTTGACGAGACCTGCTACAACCTGGACAACGTTCCGACGACCAATCCGGGCGTAATCGACACGGCCCTGCTGATCCTTCACGACTGGTCGCACTTCATCACCCTCGACCCGCAGGAGATCGACAACGAGCGCGGCGTCATCAAGGAGGAGCTGCGTACGCGTGACGGTGCTTCGTGGCGTGGAATGATCAAGCGTTTCCAGGCCGTCAACAAGGGTACCAAATACGAGCAGCGCAACATCATCGGATACCTCGATCAGCTGCAGAGCTTCGACTATCAGGATCTGCGCGACTTCTACAACAAATGGTACCGTCCCGAGTATCAGGGCATCGTTGTTGTCGGTGATATCAATGTGGACAGCATCGAGATGAAGATCAAGACCCTGATGAGCGACATCCCCGCTTCGCCGGCCGACGCCGCCCAGAAAGAGACCTATCCCGTTCCCGACAACGAGGAGCCGATTCTGAACATCTTCGCCGATCCGGAGAACACCTCCTCGGTTGTCTACCTCTTCATCAAACGTCCGGCTCTGCCCAACCAGTTCAACAACCTGGTGCTCCGCGAGCAGATCGACCTGCTGGATACCTATGTATCCCTGATGGCCGGAAACCGCATCTCCGAGATCTCGATGCAGCCCGATGCACCCTTCCTGGGCGGATACATGGCCATCGGTGACATTCTGCACATCAACCCGCTGCACGACGAGGTAACCTTCATCGTACAGACCCGCGAGGGCGAGATTCTGCGCGGATACGAGGCGCTGGTTTCCGAGATGGAGAAGATTCGCCGCTACGGATTCACCCAGAGCGAGTTCGACCGTGCCAAGGCTGAACTGCTCAGCCAGGTTGAGACCATCTACGCCAACCGCAACGACCGCGACAACTCCTACTACGTCAGCCGCTACCTGGAGAGCTTCAAGACCAACTGCGCCATTCCGGATGCCGAAACCTCCTACAACCTGGACAAACAGCTGCTCGATCAGATCACGCTGGCCGATGTAAACACCTGGGCCGAGAGTCTGATTACGCCGAACAACCAGGTAATTTCAGTTGAGGTTCCCGAGAAGGAGGGGCTGACTACACCGACCGCCGAGGAGATTCTGAACGTACGCACCACGGTAATGAACGCCGAGGTGGAGGCCTACGAGGATACGACCGTTCAGATGCCGCTGATCCCGGAGAATGTCAAGCTGAAGGGTTCGAAGGTGAAGAAGAGCATCGTCAACGAGGAGATGGGAACGACCGAGTGGATCCTGAAGAACGGAGCCAAGGTGATCGTTAAACCGACGCAGCTCAAGGCCGACGAGGTACTGCTGAGCGTATCGGCCGACGGTGGTGCAGCGCTGCTGCCCGACGAACTGGTCATGACGGCTCAGTTCCTGCCCGTGATCTCGAGCATGTCGGGTGTCGGTCAGTTCTCGGCAACCGAGCTTGAGAAGCAGATGGCCGGCAAACGTGCCGGAATCGGTCTGAGCGTGGATACCTATCGTCACGGCATGAGCGGATACAGCACCCCAAAAGATCTCGAGACGCTGCTCCAGCTGCTCTACCTGAACTTCACCGCTCCGCGCTTCTCGGAGGAGGATTTCAATACCACGATCACCACGTATCGTTCGTATGTTGAGAACCAGACCTCGAACCCGAGCTACATCATGCAGCGCGAGACGCTCAAGACCCTCTACAACAACAGCCCCCGTGTACAGACGCTGACTCCCGAGGCGCTGGACAACATGACCTTCGAAAGCCTGCAGGGCATCTACTCGACGCTCTATCCGGGTGCCAACGGATTCACCTTCACGATTGTCGGCAACGTGGATCTCGAGACGCTCAAACCGCTCGTAGAGAAGTATATCGGTTCGATTCCCGCCAACAAGAAGGCGCTCTCGTACCAGGATGACGGCGTTCGCACGGTAACGGGCGAGGTAGTCAACTCGTTCACCACGCCGATGATTCAGCCCAAGGTTTCGGAGCTCTTCCTGCTGACGGCTCCCGTTGAGTTCGACATGCACAACGAGCAGGTACTGCAGCTGCTGCAGCTGGCTCTGAGAACCCGCTACACGGAGTCTGTCCGCGAGGAGAAGGGCGGCACCTATGGCGTATCCGTCTACAAGGATCTCACGGAGCGTCCGATCCAGCAGGCTGTCATGCAGATCGCTTACGATACGAACGAGGCGATGGCCGACGAGCTGGCTCCGATCATCATCGAAGAGATCGAGACCATTGCCAACGACGGTCCCAAGACGGAGGATATCGAGGCTTCGCGTGAGTATATGATCAAGGAGTTCAACAGCGCGCTGGAGAGCAACAACAGCTGGATCAGCATCCTCGACTCCTACTACCGCTACAACCAGAATCTGCCGGCCAACTACGTATCGTCGATGCAGGCCATCACCTACGACGAGATCAGCGCAATGGCCAAGAAGCTGCTCGATAGCGGCAACCTGATCCACGTTACCATGCGTCCCGAGAAGGCTGCCAGCGAGGAGTAAGGCACCCTCCCGTCAACTGAAAAAAGAGCCCGGATCCTGTATGGGATTCGGGCTCTTTTTTTCTCTCTCCGGCTGCAGCCGTTTCAAGACAAGGAGTGCTCTGCGCAAAGTCTGTTCGCAGAGACGGGCCGCGCCGACGGGCAGGGTTTCCACGTGTAGCTCCTGGGCACTCTGCTAACCGAACTACCACACTGCTCGGATTCCGGTTCCCAGTCGCAACCAAGATCCACATTCGGGGAACAAACCCGCATCCGGGAAAAGAATCTCCCCGAAGGAGCCCATCTGCCTCCTCGAAGCAGCCCCACATCCAGGAGGCAATCTATTTCTCAAGGCTGAAAGTTCAATATGTTTCCCCGTTATAATTCCGCACCAATCAAATTTCCTCGTCTTTGACTACACACCTCTTCACGCCAACCAAACGGAGCATCCGATAACGGGCCATTTTCCGCCGTATTCTCCTGTGCAATTTATCGAGACAGCATTTACCTGCCTGTTTGCATTTCATGGTCATACGCGCCTGAAAATCGCAAAAGGAACCTTCCAAGGCACACACCCGGGAAACCCTCTTCCGATCGGCAGCGGGGGCTTGTCCTCACCCTGCTGTTATCCCCCCCACACACATCCGATAAAAAAGCCGGGAACGCTCCATTGAGCATTCCCGGCTTTTTCTGCGCACCACTCAAAGGTGCATCGTCAGGCTACTTTTTGACCACATCGCTTGCCCGGTTGAGCAGCAGCTGATAAGCGGCGCGCGAATCGCCCGTATCCGGAGCGAATTTCGTATAGATGGCCGTAATATCGACCGTCTCGCCGTTCTTGGGGATCATCTCGTCGCGGAAATCACTATAACCGCTCGAACGCACGACGTAGTTGCCCGGCAGCGTGTTCACATCACCGTAGGTAAACCAGGCCGAACCGTAATAGTAGGTCGTACCGGCCTTGTGAGCCCACGTTGCATTCTCGATGAATTCAGCCCAGGTCTGCGTCTGCTCCACATTGGCCCAGCCCGTCGAGTTGACATCAAAGGAGGTGCTGTTGGCAAAGTAGTTGGGGAAGGTGTTTCTATATCCCCAGCCGGCCGTACCCCACTCGCTGCGAACCCCCTCGAAACGCACCAGGCGTCCCAGCGAAGCGTCCGTCAGCGATGCATAGTTCGAGGCATTCACCACCAGCGTATCGGCCGACGTCATGCCGACGTATTCGCCCGACTTGATGTGCTGATCGACCAGATACTGGTCCTCGATGTTTCCGTTCGCATAGCTGCTGTTGCGCGATGCAACACCGATGCTGATCATCGTACGGTAGTTGCCGAGCGTCAGATCCTTCAGTCGCACGTAGACGATCTTACCCGCCGGATAGGACATGTAGTAGTCCTGATAGAGTTTCACCTCGATGGCCGACTGACTCTCCTCGTCGTAGAGATACATCGATTTGTAGACGTTACCGGCCTCGTCGCTCGAGATCACCTTGCCGCGGATGACCAGATCCTCCGTGATGGTCAGCGACTCGCCGATGCCCCCTCCGGGATATGCCTCGTTGAAGATCTGCTTCAACTCCGCAATCGAAATGAGCTGACCCGGCTCGAAGTCGGCATCCGTCCAGACCTTGTTCGGACCCGGCGTCTCGAAATCATTATAACAGCCTCCGAAAAACAAACTCGTTGTTACAAGAAGCAATATCGATACTATTTTGTTCATATTCTTGCTGTATTAAGATGTTAGAGGTCGTCGTTAGAAGCGGAAGTACACGTTCAGGTAATAGGTCGTACCGTACATGTAGAAGTACTTCGAGGGGAATTTCTGGTAAGAGGTCGGATTGCTGCTCTTCTCACCGATCCACTGCACACGCATCTGCTCGTAACCGCCCGTCTTGATGTTCTGATCGTTCAGAATATTCTTCACCTCCAGGCTGAAGCCGAGCGTATAGCGACGCTGGATATACCAGTTCTTGCCGATGCTTGCACTGAGCGTATAGGCCGGGCTGAACTTCTCCTGGCTGCGCAGCGCCGCAACCTCATCGGGGGTCATCGTCGGCAGCAGCACCTCGTCCGTACGGTAGAGCGGGTTCATCGACAGATACATGTTGTCGTAGTAGTTGAAGTCCACCGAAACGAAGATGTTGTTCGGGCTGCGATACGACAGGCCGACATTCATGGCCGTCTGAGGGGTACTCTCGATACGCATGTCCTTCCAGTAAACCGTACCCGAGTTCATCGGCTGCGCGTTGTTGTCGGCGATCTGCTCGTAGTAGGGATTCGACGTGTAGGTATACTGACCGTAGCTGATCGCACCGTTCAGCGCGAGGCCCTGATAGATCGGAATCGACATGGCAAACTCCAGACCGAAATACTGCTCGTCGATGCCGCTCATCGCAAAGTTCGTGTAGGTTCGCTGCACGTCATCGTAGAACGAGATCACCTTCGAGAGGTCGTTCATCTTCGTGTAGTAACCCGACAGACGCATCTTGTAGTCACCGTAGCGCAGGTTGTACGATGCATCCACCCCGTAGATCTTCTCGGTCGTCAGACCGGGCGTTACGGAGTTACGCGTACGCGGCGAAACGAAGGCCGACTGAAAGGTCGGAGCATTCTCCATGGCAATACCGTTCAACTCGAAGTTGTGGTTGGCGTTGATGGCGTACTCCAGGTTGACCTTTGCCTTGTAGGTAAAGAACTTGAGCCGCTCGGACTCACCTTTGGAGTTGTTGGGGAACAGACCCTTGCGCCACATACCGTCACGCCACATCGACGTTCCGCCGACCTCCAGACCCAGTCCCAGGCCGAATCCGCCCCAGCGGCCCGTATAGGAGCCCCAGACGTTGCCCGTGCGGACGTGTGCCTTGTAGTTGTAGCTGAACTTGTCGCCCTCGCGCACGGCACGTGCGTGTCCGTACTGCTCGTAATAGTCCAGATCGTTCTGAGCCGAGATCGGATCCGAGAAGTCGCGCTGTGCGAACTTGTCCACATCGACCCAATAGTCACCGCCCAGCAGATCCTTGATCTGATCGTAGTACGATGTCTTGTTCACACGGTAGTTGGCACCGAAGGTGATCTTCGAGTTATCCTTGAAGGTATGCGAATAGCTGGTGGCCAGGTTCCAGTCCAGCTGGTCCGTGTGGCGCTCCTCGATGATGTAGTTCGAACGCGAACCGGGGCCGTAGATAGCCAGATCCTCAGCGGTCTGGAATCCGCGGTTCACGTTGTACATACGGTCGAAGTTGAAGTAGCGGATGTCATTCACGTTACGCTCCCAACGGTCGGCCAGCTGTGCGGCGGCCATTCCGGCAGCCTCCAGGTTGGTGGCGTTGAGCAGTTGGTAGCTCGGCAGGTTGCGGTAATAGTCCGGACGGGGATCGGGACCTCCGTACCACGAGAGGGCCGAGTATCCGTTCTTACCGAAACGGAACGAGGTGGCCACATTCAACTGCGAACGATCATCGATCTCGAAGGTGTAGTTGGCCATCACGATCGGCTCGTGGTAATCGCGGATACGGCTGTTGCGCAATTCACCGGCCTGATAACCCACATTGGCGTTGTAATAGTTGTTTCCAACCAGATCATAGACCTCCTGCGTGGTTGCCTGCTGTGCACCGCGCTGGGTCGGGGCGCCCATGAGGGTCAGACTCAAACGGTGGCGCGAGTTGAAGATCTTCTCGGCCGATGCGAAGTATCCGAAGGCGTTGTAGAAGATACCGTCCACGTAGGAGTTACCACCCTGACGGGTCGAGAGCGAGAAGGCATACGACCATCCGTTGTCCTGCAGACCCGAAGCGTAGGTTACCATTGCGCGGAAACGATAGGAGGAGTTGCCGTTCACCAGGCTCACGCGCAGACCCTGACGAAGCTGCGAGGCACGGGCGTTGATGTTGGTCGTACCGCCGATACCGCCCACGCCGTAATCCGACAGGGCAAGGCCGGTGGTGATCTCCTGGTTGCGGGTCGCCTCGTTCAGACCGGTCCACAACGACCAGGGCGAGTATCCCGTCAAGGCATCGTTGAAGCGGATGCCGTTCAGGTAGATATCCGAATACTGGGAGTCGTAGCCGCGCACGTTGAAACGCATCTCACTGAAGCGGTATGACGCGATGTTGTTGAACACGTCCTTCGAAGCCGAAAGAGAGGAGGGCAGCGAATAGGCATCGTTGCCGGTGTCGAAATCATACTCGGCGAAGACGGAGTCGTCGAACGTGGCCTGAGCCAGATCCGGCGCGAGGATCACCATGTTCAGATCGCGCATCATGTCCTCCACCCGAATCACGAGGGTTTGTTCCTCGAACTCGGGAGCCTCGACCGTCAGGGTATATTCGCCATTCTCCAGACCGTCGAATACGAAGTTACCCTGAGCGTCCGTCATCACGCTGTAATCTCCCGGATTCACGACGACCTTCGCGCCGTCGATGGCCGTGCGGCCCGTGCGGGAAACTACTCTACCCTTCACACCGCCCGTCTGAGCCAGCGCCCCGAGCGACAGCAGGGTAAACACAACAATTAGTAGACTTTTAATTCTCATATCTTTTTATAAGGGTTTATTTGCCAATGTAGATGTAGACAGGCAGGTGATCGCTGAATCCGCCCTGGAAGTTGTTTCCCACGAACGTGCGCAGCGGGTAACCCTTGTACTGCCCCTCTTTCTGAATCATGTAGTTGCGGCGGAAGATGTTGCCGTAGAATCTCGATCCGGGAGCCTGCTGCAGACGCAATTCGCCCGGAGTGCCCGAAACCAGGTTCTCAGTCACGATGATGTTGTCGAAGATGTTCCAGGCATCGCCGTAGGCCAACGTACCCAGGCCGGCACGCAGCATCGCCGTGTAGGGGTCGAAGAAGTCACCGGGCTCAAGTTCCTTGATCTTGCCCTTGGCGCCCAGCGCCTCGGCAATACTCGGATCGGTCGGATCGTCGTTGAAGTCACCCATCACCACGATCTTGGTGGCGGGGTTGAGCGTCAGCACCGAATCGGCGATGTGACGCATCTGCTCGCCCGCAGCCACACGCTTGAACTCCGAGGCATCCTTGCCGCCCAGACGCGACGGCCAGTGGATCACCATGAAATAGAAGGGCTCCTCATCGATGGTACCCCACATGGTCACGATGTCACGGGTTCTGAAGTCAGGCAGCGAAGGCACGTGCAGACGAATCGGGGCACTGCCCTCCAGTTTGAAAATGTCGGGGCGGTACAGGAAAGCCACATCGACACCGCGCGCATCGGGCGAATCGTAATGCACGATGCGATAGTTGGCCGGAGCTATCTTCTTCGAGGCCACAATATCCTCGAGCACCGAGCGGTTCTCGATCTCGGAGACTCCGATCACGGCCGGATAATCCTTGTCGATGGCGGCAATGTCGAAGAGCACACGCTCCATGTTTCCCAGTTTCTTCGTGTACTTGGCCGTATTCCATTTCTTAGGGCCTTCGGGAGTGAACTCCTCGTCGAGCGTCTGCGGGTCGTTGATCGTATCAAAGAAGTTCTCCATGTTGTAGAAAACCACCTTGAAGGGCTTCTGTGCGAAGCATACGGCAAAGACCGCCAACAGCGCGATTGTAAAGATCAGTCGTTTTTTCATTGCTCTATTCTGTTATTGAATGCCCCACTGGCTGGGCGCATTCTGTGCTTTAACCTCTTTGGCGACCTCTGCATCGATATTGGGGAAGAACGTAAAGCCGGTCATCTGCTCGATCTCGGCGACACTCCGGCAGATCTCCGTCGTGGGGGTGCTGCCGTAGCTACGCTGCTCGACCCAGAATCCGATCGCTCGCAGCTCGTCGGCCGTACATTCGGTCACCTTCTTCCCGGTCTGCCCGTTCTTCGTACGCAGCAGCACCTTGAAATAGTTGGTCGGAATCGGGCACCGCATGCCGCTCTTGTCCGTCGTGGTCATGCTGGTATTGGCGTAATAGCAACCTGTCACGACGTAGAGCGTATCGGCACACATGTTGTCCCGCACCTTGCCCTCGAGCTGAGCCCACATGTAACGGTTGAGCGAACCGAGCTGCGGGGTCATGTTGGTAGCGTAGAAAGTCTGGGCGTTCAGTTCGGCCGTAGCCGTTCGGTCGGCCGAGGGGATCTGGTGTCCCCGATCGTAACTTCCCGAATAGGAACCGGCCGCTAGATTGGGCTGATAGCTGCGATCGACCTTCGGATCGTAGGTGAAGTTGTCATCCCGGCTGACCGAACCCCGATAGACCGTATGCAGCGGATAGGCCACCCAATGCGCCACGTGCAGCTCCTTGTCGTAGCAGAGCGAATAGTTGCGCACGTTGCGGCCGTTCAAGCCGGAGAAGTGGGTCAGATAGATGTAATCCGAATCCTCCACCTTGGTCGGCAGCTCCACCCACGCCTTGGCATGTCCCTCCGTATAGGGATCGTTCGTCGAAGAGGCGAACAACTGGGTCAGGGTCAGAGTCTGCGGCGCCCCCCCGGCCACGCTGACCTCGATGGTCGCGGTTCGAACAGCGTTCCCGGTATTGGAGGTGTAATAGACGTCCAGCAGATTCATATTGGCGGTCGACTGCACGACGCCGGATTTGGTCGAAGCCGCCGGATCGTTGATCTTGAACGAGCACCACGAGGTCCCGTCCGTAATCTCGGCACTCCACGAGGCTCCGAGCGTTCCGGTGATCTGGATCGCAGCCGAACCCTCGCTGGCGCTCACCTCGGAGGAGTCCCTCCAGGTTGCAATTCCCTGCGCATCGTTCGCACCCTCCTTCTCGCTGCACGCAACGACACCCGTCGTCAGCAGCGCCAGACAGAGGTAGATCCAGACAACTCGGCAATATCTCTTCGTCAATGTCATGGGTCAAAAAAAGTAGAAATTCAAAACCTTCTTTAGACGATCAGGCTCCTGGAGGGATCTCTCCCTCCAGGAGTGACTGAACGTTTTGATTCGTTAAGGCAAGCCTTACTTCTGATATTCGATCGTTACCGACTCGATATACAACGCACCCGTCGTATTGTTGTCCAGCGCAAATCCGGTTGCATTCAACGAAGAGGTGTTGAAGACGTGCTTGTAGAGTCTGTAGTCACCCTCGTCAGTATAAGTCTGCTCCGGAGTAACCGTTTGTCCACCGATGGTCATCGTATAGGAAGGATCGTAATAGGTCGTTCCACTCGGATAAACCCGGAAGAGAATCGTCATGGACTGCATTCCGGAGATTGCGGTCACACTCTCCATTTTTGCCTGTTTGGCGGCATCCGATGCATTACC
>CAWUYY010000045.1:0-20531 GCA_963926835.1 Rikenellaceae bacterium
TGTCCACGTTCCGACGCTGCGACAGACCGGCCAGATCGCTCAACGTGGAGAGATCCGTGTCGCCGCCTTTGCGGCTGTCCTTTACCAGGATGTTGGCCGTCCGGCTGTAGATCTTGGGAGTGTGGAGCAGGTAGAGACATCCGCATCCGACGCAGATGAAGACGGAGATGACGAACCAGTACCAGTTGACGATCACCATCCGGATCAGGTCGTGAGCCGAGAAGTTGATCAGTTCGTTCGGCTTGGTTCCCGTATTTGCGGATTTGTTTTGACTCTCTTCTTGTATCATGTGCTGGAGGTTATTTGGTGAGAGTTACGATCAGGGTTGCCACCGATACGGCGGTGCTGACCAGCGAGATGTAGAAACTGCGGTTCTGGCTGATCTCACCCGACTGTGCCTTGTACTTGTTGGGCTTTACATATACGACGTCGTTCTGCTGCAGGTAGAAGTACGGGGATTCGTAGATATCCTGCGACGTGAGATCCAGAATGGCGGTTGTGCGTACGCCGTGGTCCTCGCGGATGACCATCACGTCGGAACGCTGTCCGAAGATGGTCAGATCGCCCGCCAGCGAGAGGGCGTCGAGCAGCGAGATGCGGTCCGTAGTGATGTCGTACTGTCCGGGGCGGGTGACCTCACCGAGGACGGAGACCTTCATGTCGGCGAACTGGATGTTGACGGTCGGATCCTTGATGTAGCCCCCTTCGCGAATCAGGTCGGCGATTTTCTGGGCCAGCTGGCTGCGGGTCAGCCCCTCGCAGTGGATCGTTCCGATTACCGGCATTTCGAGATTTCCGTTTTCATCCACGGTACGTGTTTGCAGGGCGGTGGTGCTGGTCGTTGTTGTCGTAAGGGGAGTTCCCGTCAGGGAGTTGAACGAACTGGCCGTATTGAACGGGGCGGCCAATTCGGGATCCTGACTGTTGACGACGATGGTGAGCCGGTCGAGCGGCTTGATCCGGATCTGGTAGTTCTGTGCGATCTGAATCTGCTCGTCGGCCTGAACGTCCTGCAGGTAGTGGATTCGTTTTTGCGAGGCGCACGAGGCGAGCAGCAGGATACCCGTCAGGAACAGCCCTTTTGCGAGGGCTGCCAAAGTCCTTTGGGCTGAACCCCGGGGCCGGAGAGGGTGTTTGAGAGATTCGGCCTTGATGCGTTTCATTTTATGATGAACTGTTTTTTGTTTGCGGTTTAATGTGGACAAAGATAAAAAAAATATATGAACAAAACGACCTTCCTCTCTTTTCGTTAACTTCCGATCTACAGGACGCGACGGTCTCCGGAAGGGGAGCGCCTCCTCGATCGTCGTTCCGGGGGAATGAATCCTCTTTTGTGGAAACAGGGACAGCCGGACGATTTGTCTATTTTTCAATAATCAGCAAACAACGGGCCGGAATGGACGGTCTCTGGAAAATAAAGCCGAATGAATTGTTTTTCGGGCCGCTTTTGTGACGGCGGAATTTGCCTCCACGCCATCCTTTTCGTATCTTTGCTGGGAAAGATCGGCGCGGAGCCATGCAACGCATCCCGCCGGCCTGCGAAGAGAGACATTCACATGCATTTCGGAATAAAAAAATGGATTCTCCTGCTGCTGGGGCTGACCCTCTGCCTGCCGACGGTCGTGCAGGGCGGAGAACCCTATCGCATCGAGCAGATTCCCAACGTACAGCTGGCCGACCGAGGCCGTTTCACCTCCAACCCCGACGGAGTACTCTCGCCTTCGGCCGTGGCCGAGATCGATTCGATCTGCTACGCCCTGCGCCATAAGGCGCTGGCTCAGGTTGCCGTGGTGGCCGTCGAACAGATCGCGGGCGACGACCTCTTCACTTTCGCCCATACGCTCTTTTCGCAGTGGGGCGTGGGCCGGGAGGATTCGGACAACGGACTGGGCATCCTGCTGGTGGTTGACCGCCGCGAGGTGCGCTTCGTGACGGGTTACGGTCTGGAGGGTGTGCTCCCAGATGCCTTGTGCAGCCGCATCATCAACCGTTACATGCTCCCGTATTTCCGCAAGGGCGATTACAGCGCCGGCATGGTGGCCGGGGTGCAGGCGGTCGCATCCGTGTTGAACGGAAGCGAGCTCGACCTGGGCGGAAACGACGATTACCGGGGAGGAGAACTCCCCGGTTGGACGATCTGGGCGATTCTTCTGATCTGTATCGGCCTGCCGCTTGCAGTGGCCTTGTGGCGCTCCTACTGGAGCGGCTATTGCCCGCATTGCCACAAACGGCACGGACTGGTGCAGGAGTCCTGCCAGCTGGAAAGCCGTACCCCCTCCTTTAATATTTATCAGTGTACCTGCCGCTGCCGCTATTGCGGGGCTGTGGTGACCCGACGGACGCGCCGTTACCGGGACGACAACCACGGTCGCGGAGGCGGCGGAGGCGGCATGTGGATCGGCGGATTCGGCGGCGGCCGCAGCTCGGGTGGCGGCAGTTTCGGCGGTGGATTCGGTGGCGGCGGCTTTGGTGGCGGCGGAGCCGGCGGACGGTGGTAACAAACGAGTCAATATTATTTAAATCCATTCGATATGAACATGAAAAGAGTTATTTGGATCGTGGTGGTCGTGGTGGTTGTGCTGCTCATCAGCGGCTCCTGCTCGGCCTATAATAAGATGGTCTCGGGCGAAGAGACGGTCAGCACTGCCTGGGCGGATGTCGAGGCGCAGTATCAGCGCCGGGCCAATCTGATTCCCAACCTGGTCGAGACGGTCAAGGGGTACGCTTCGCACGAGCAGACAACGCTCATGCAGGTCGTTGAGGCCCGTACGCAGGCCCTCTCCTTCAACCTGAGCGTGGAGGATCTGACCCCCGAGAAGCTGGCCGAATACCAGCAGGCGCAGCAGAACGTGGGCTCGGCGCTGGGTCGTCTGATCGCCATCGCCGAACAGTATCCCGATCTGAAGGCGAACCAGAACTTCCTGGAGCTGCAGGCGCAGCTGGAGGGGACCGAGAACCGGATCGCCGTGGCCCGCACCCGTTTCAACGACGCCACCAGGCAGTTCAACGTGCGGATCCGCCGTTTCCCGGCCAATCTGATCGCCAACCTCTTCGGATTTGATCAGAAACCCTACTTCGCGGCGGACGAGGGGGCGCAGAGCGCACCCCAGGTCTCCTTCTGATCGACCTTGTTGCGATAATTCGGGCGGCAATCCAGCGATGGGTTGCCGCCTTGTCTATCCCGCCTTTCGGACGGGAACGGGGCTCGTGCGGCGAGACCGGGCCGATCGCGTTTCGAAAAAAATTGTCCGCATGAGATGGGAAAGCCCGATTAAATTTCCTATTTTTGCAAGATGAATTATTCTGGCGAATTGTTCCCTTATCTCACATGTTAAGCGTTATATACTATATCTTTCTGGCGGCGCTCTGCACCCTGTTTCTGGTGCTGTCGGCCCTCGCCCTGCTGCTGACCTTCCCGTTCGACCGGGCACGCCGCACGGTGCACGAACTCTCGCGGATGCTGGTTCGTATCTTCTATGCAATCCCGCCGCTGTGGAGCCATCGGGTGATTGGTCTGGAGCATATCGACCGCAGCAAATCGTATGTGATCGTGCCGAACCACCAGACGATGATCGATATTCCGTCCCTTTATTTCGTGCCGCTGAACTTCCGTTGGGTCTCCAAACGGGAGGTCTTCAAGATCCCCTTCTTCGGACAGTTTCTCTGGCTGCACGGCGACATCTGCATCGACCGGGGACGGGCGACGGCCGCCATGGAGAAGGTGCTCCACGAGGGTAAGATGTGGCTTTCGCGGGGGGCATCGGTAGCGATCTTCCCCGAGGGGACCCGTTCGCACGACGGTCAGATCCACCGTTTCAAGGCCGGAGCTTTTACGCTGGCCCGGGAGGCCGGTGTGGAGATCCTGCCGGTAGTCATGGAGGGGACGACACGGGTAATCGGCCCCAAGGGGCTGTTCAACTGGCGTAACCGGCTGACAATTTGCATTCTGCCGCCGGTGAGCGTCGAGCGGGTGCAGACGACCGACACGAAGGATCTGATGACGGAGGTGCATGATGCGATGTGTGAGGCGCTGGCCCGAATCAAGGAGGAGAAATAGCAAATTATGGCTGCGAATCAAAATAATACGAACAGTTACGACGACGATGCCATCGTCACCCTTTCGCCGCGCGAGCATATCCGGCTGCGCCCGGGCATGTATATCGGCAAACTGGGGGACGGCTCCCAGGCCGACGACGGCATCTATGTTCTGATCAAGGAGGTGATCGACAACTCGGTCGACGAGTTTATCATGGGCGCCGGCAAACTGATCGAGGTGACGGTGGCCGACCAGGTGGTGACGGTGCGGGACTACGGACGCGGCATTCCGCTCAAGTCGCTGGCGGCGGCCGTCAGCGAGATGAATACGGGCGGCAAATACGGCGGTTCGGCCTTCAAGAAGACGGTCGGACTGAACGGCGTCGGCGTGAAGGCGGTCAACATGCTTTCGAGCGAGTTCACGGCCCGTTCGATTCGCGACGGCGAGGCCCGTACGGTGACCTTCTCGCAGGGGCTCGAGCAGAGCGACCGGTGGGAGAGCGGGGTGCAGGAGAAGAACGGCACGATGATCCGCTTCACGGTCGATCGCGAGGTGTTCGGCGACTACGCCTACAACCTGGAGTATGTCGAGCAGATGATCCGCAACTACACCTATCTGAACCTGGGGCTGACCTTCAACTTCAACGGCCGTCAGTACGTCTCGAAAAACGGTCTGCTCGACCTGCTCAACGAGAACATGACCGAGGAGCCGCTCTATCCGCCGATCCACCTCTCCGGGCAGGACATCGAGGTGGCCATTGCCCACGGCACGGGCTACGGCGAGAGTTACTATTCGTTCGTCAACGGCCAGTACACCTCGCAGGGCGGTACGCACCAGGCGGCTTTCCGCGAGGCGATCGCCAAGACCATCAAGGAGTTCTATCACAAGGATTACGACCCCTCCGACATACGCACCTCGATCATTGCCGCCATTTCGGTGCGGGTGACCGACCCGGTTTTCGAATCGCAGACCAAGATCAAGCTGGGCTCGAAGGAGATCGAGCCGGGGGTGCCGCTGCGCAACTTCATCATCGAGTTCCTGTCGCAGCAGTTGGACAACTACCTGCACAAGAACCCCGAGACGGCGCAGATCCTGCAGCGCAAGATCGTCGAGAACGAGAAGGAGCGCAAGGCGATCTCGGGCATCCAGAAAAAGGCCCGCGAGACGGCCAAGAAGGTCTCGCTCAACAACAAGAAGCTGCGTGACTGTAAGATCCACCTGACCGACAAGAACGAACTGGCCGAGCAGTCGATGATCTTCATCACGGAGGGTAATTCGGCGTCGGGTTCGATCACCAAGAGCCGCGACGTACGGACGCAGGCCGTCTTTTCGCTGCGGGGCAAGCCGCTCAACAGCTACGGCCTGACCAAGAAGATCGTCTACGAGAACGAGGAGTTCAACCTGCTGCAGGCGGCGCTCAACATCGAGGAGGATCTGGACAACCTGCGCTACAACAAGGTCATCATCGCCACCGATGCCGATGTGGACGGCATGCACATCCGCCTGCTGCTGCTCACCTTCTTCCTGCAGTTCTTTCCCGACGTGATCCGCACGGGACACCTCTATGTGCTGCAGACGCCGTTGTTCCGCGTGCGTAACAAGAAGGAGACGCGCTACTGCTATTCGGAGGAGGAGAAGGCCCGGGCGATCTCCTCGCTGGGATCCGGTGCCGAGATCACCCGATTCAAAGGTCTGGGCGAGATCTCGCCCGACGAGTTCCGTGAATTCATCGGCGAGAACATGCGGCTGGACAAGGTGCGCCTGACCAAGGACGATCCGATCCACGACGTGCTGGAGTTCTACATGGGCAAGAATACCTACGAGCGCCAGGGTTTCATCATCGACAACCTGCGCATCGAGGAGGATCTGGTTGAGGAGGATCTGGCGATCGGATAAAGTGATGAGAGATTATGAGTGAAGAGATAAACGATAAGATCGAAGAGGCAGGCGAGGAGCTTCTTTCGGAGGAGAACGACACCTTCCAGCAGACCCCGCAGGGCAAATTCGGCCGACTGATCTCGGACGAGGGCGACGTGCGCAAGTTGACGGGCATGTACCGCAACTGGTTCCTTGATTACGCCTCGTACGTTATTCTGGAGCGTGCCGTGCCGCACGTTGAGGATGGTCTGAAACCGGTGCAGCGTCGTATCCTGCACGCCATGAAGGCGGTGGACGACGGCCGCTACAACAAGGTGGCCAACATCGTGGGACAGACCATGCAGTACCATCCCCACGGCGACGCCTCGATCAAGGATGCGCTGGTGCAGCTCGGACAGAAGGATCTGTTGATCGACTGCCAGGGTAACTGGGGCAATATCCTGACCGGTGACGAGGCGGCTGCGGGCCGTTATATCGAGGCCCGCCTGTCGAAATTCGCCCTTGAGGTGGTCTTCAACAAGAAGACGACCGAGTGGATGCGTTCGTACGACGGCCGCAACGACGAGCCGGTCACGCTGCCGATCAAGTTCCCGCTGCTGCTGGCGCAGGGAACCGAGGGCATTGCCGTCGGCCTGGCCTCGAAGATCCTGCCGCACAACTTCATCGAGCTGATCAACGCCTCGATTGCCCACCTGCAGGGGCGGGATTTCGTCCTCTATCCCGACTTCCCGACCGGAGGTCTGATCGACGTGAGCCGCTATAACGACGGCCTGCGGGGCGGTACGGTCAAGGTGCGTGCGCGGATCTCGAAGATCGACAAGCGGACGCTTGCCATCACCGAGATTCCCTATTCGACCACGACCGAGTCGATCAAGGAGTCGAACATCAAGGCCAACGAGAAGGGGAAGATCAAGATCCGCAAGGTGGACGACAATACGGCCGAGAAGGTCGAGATCATTATCCAGGTGGCCCCCGACGAGTCGTCCGACAAGACGATCGACGCCCTCTACGCCTTCACCGACTGCGAGGTCTCGATCGCACCGAACGCCTGCGTGATCTGGGACGAGAAACCGCATTTCCTCGGCGTGAGCGAGATCCTGCGCCGTTCGGCCGACCATACACGGGCCCTGCTCGGACGCGAGCTGGAGATCCGACTGGGTGAACTGAACGAGGCCTGGCACGCCGCGTCGCTCGAACGTATCTTTATCGAAAACAAGCTCTACCAGCTCATCGAGGGGTGCAAGACCCGCGAGGAGGCCTACCGGGCCGTCGGCAAGGGGTTGGAGCCCTTCGCCGGACAACTCCGCCGTGAAATTACGACCGAGGATGTCCAGCGCCTGACCGAGTTGAAATTTATCCGAATCTCGCGCTACGACAGCGAGCGGGCGGACAACGAGATCAAACAGATCGAGGAGGATATCACCCAGACGAAATACAACCTGGCTCACCTGACCGACTACGCGATCGCCTACTACGAGCGGATCCGTGAGAAGTACGGCAAGGGACGCGAACGCCGCACCGAGCTGCGCGAGTTCGACAGCATCGAGGCGACCAAGGTGGCCGTGACCAATGCCAAACTCTACGTCGACCGGGCCGAGGGATTCTTCGGTATCGGCAAGTCGATGAAGGATGCCGAGTTTGTGTGCGACTGCTCGGATATCGACGATGTGGTCGTCTTCACGCGGGACGGCCGCTACGTCATCACAAAGGTGAGCGACAAGGCCTTCTTCGACAAGAATATCTACTATATCGGGGTTTTCAAGCGCAACGACGAGCGGACGATCTACAACGTCCTCTACCGCGACGGCAAGAATGGCCCGATCATGATGAAGCGCTGTGCGATCAAGGGTATCACACGTGACAAGGAGTATAATATCACCAAGGGAACGCCGAACAGCGACATTCTGTATATGTCTGTCAATCCGAACGGTGAGGCCGAGGTGCTGAAGGTCTACTTCAAGCCTCGCCCGCGCCTGAAGAAGGTGATCGTGGACCTCGATTTCTCGACCGTTTCGATCAAGGGACGCCAGAGCCAGGGCAACCTCTTCTCCCGCTACGGCATCCACAAGATCGTCCTCAAGGAGAAGGGCACCTCGACGCTCGGTGGACAGCAGATCTGGTACGACGAGGATGTGCACCGCCTCAATACGGATGGCCGCGGCATTTCGCTCGGTGTCTTCCAGGGGGACGACAAACTGATCGTCTGGACGGCAAAGAACCTCTACTATACGACCGGCTACGAGCTTTCGCAGCACTTCCCCGACGATACGGTGCACGTGGCCAAATACAACCCCGAGACAGTCTTTGCAGTGGCCTATTTCGACCCGGAGCAGAACTACTACTACCTGAAACGCTTCACGGCCGAGCAGAGCGATAAGATGCTCCCGTTCCTCGACGAGGGGGCGCGATTGGTCGGCATCACCTCCTGCCGCGGAGCGAAACTGCGGCTCACGTTCCAAGGGGCGCAGGCGTCGCGTCCGGCCGAGGAAATCGACGTGGATCAGTTCATCGGAGTCAAGAGCCACCGGGCGAAGGGCAAGCGCCTATCGACCTACGACGTGGCGACGCTGACCTTCGAGGAGCCGGAACCCGCAGAGGAGCCGCAGCAGCCCGAGTCCGATCCGGAGGGCGATTTCGAACTGCCCGAGACGATGACCGTCGAGGGAAAGGATGCCGAACTGGAGATCGAGCGGCCGCGTGGCGATATGGATGAAGTGATTGTTGATCCGGAACAACTCAATCTGTTTTAAACAAGCAAGATGATAGTTTTTCTAATTGGGTATATGGGATGCGGCAAGACGAGCCTCGGCCGGAAACTGGCACGTCGGCTCGGCTACCGCTTTATCGATACGGATGCCCGCATCGAGGAGCTCGAAGGAGCTGAAATCAATGATATTTTCCGCTACGAGGGGGAGGACTACTTCCGCAGGACGGAGCGACGGGTGCTGGAGCAGCTCGTCGAAGAGGGGGGCGACCTCATTGTTTCGACGGGCGGAGGGCTGCCCACCTGGCAGGACAACATGGCCTTCATGAACCGGACGGGCGAGACGCTCTATATCCGTCGTCCGGCGGCTCAGATCGCCTCCCGGCTGAGCCCCTACGGACGCTGGAAACGTCCGAAGCTCCGCGGTCTGGAGGGCGAGGCGCTGGTGGAGTACATGACCCGCGACATGGCCTCGCGGGAGCCCTTCTACTCGCAGGCGAAATGGATCCTCGAAGGGGAGAGCAAGGATGACGAGCGGTTGCTCGAGGAGGCTGTCCAAAATTTGCGTCGAAATGGATAATCGCCCCATCGGTGTCTATGATTCGGGACTGGGTGGTCTGACCGTCTGGCGTGAGATCCGCCGCCAGCTGCCCGAGGAGTCGCTCATCTACCTGGGTGACGGCAAGAACTGCCCCTACGGTGCCCGCCCGGCGGCGGAGATTCGCCGTCTGGCCGATGAGGCGGTCGGCCGGCTGGTTGCAATGGGGTGTAAGATGGTGGTGGTAGCCTGCAATACGGCCACGGCGGCTGCCATCGAGTTCCTGCGGGCGAAGTATGCGACGCTGCCGATCGTCGGAATGGAGCCGGCCGTGAAGCCGGCCTCGCTGCACACGCGAAGCGGCGTGATCGGCGTGCTGGCGACGGCACGAAGCCTCGACGGAGATCTGTTCCGTCGCACGGCAGCCCGCTACGGGTCCGATATTCAGGTGCTTACGGCTGTTGGCGAGGGCTTTGTCGAACTGGTCGAGAAGAGCCGCGAGCAGACCCCGGAGGCGTTCGAAACGGTTCGCCGGATCCTCGATCCGATGATTGCGGGCGGAGCCGATCAGATTGTGCTCGGCTGCACCCATTACCCCTTCCTGCTGCCGCTCTTCGAACGGATTGTCGAGGGGCGCGGGGTGACGATCGTCGATCCGTCGCCGGCCGTGGCCCGAAGGGTGGGGCAGCTGCTCGATGAGAACGACCTGCATGCCGAGCGGGGACACACGCCCCGCTACGAGTTCATCACCTTCGCCGATGAGGCGTATCGGAAGCGAGTCGAAGGCAAGGCCTTCGAGGGGAATGCGGGCAGCAGCGCGGAGAGCCGGTAGCCGATTTTTCTCTTTTACTTGAAATCCGTTTTTGATCTTTCCGGAAAAAAGCCTTATCTTCGCTTGATTTATCAAGCGTCCCGAACATGACAGCAGCCAAGAAGAGCAGTTCACCCAAAAATACGAAGAGTGCGCCGACCCGTACCAACCGCGACAGCATGCGTTGGATCTTCGGGTTGCTGCTGCTCTTTACGGGTCTCTACCTGACCGCTTCCGTCCTGTTCTACTACTTCACCTGGCGGGCCGACATGAGTCTGGTGTCGGGTACGGATCCCGAGGATCCCCGTCTGGTCGATCTGGCGGCCGCCGTCGAGAACCCCTGCGGTTACTGGGGGGCTTGGATGGCCGAGCGGTTCGTTGGACGTTCGTTCGGATTCTTCGGCATCATTCTGCCGATCATTCTGGTGATGCTGGGCATTCGGATCATCCGCCAGCGTCCGCTGCTGATCAACCATTCGGTGCTGAGCGCCCTGATGATTCTGATCCTGGGTTCGCTCACCTTCGGATTCTTCTTCAACGACAAGTGGGCGGTCTTCGGCAGCGGTTGGGGCGGTGCCTTCGGTATCGAGATTTCACGCATGCTGACCGGGGCCATCGGTTCGGTCGGCAACCTGTTGCTGCTGCTGGGAGCCTGGATTCTGACGGGTGTCTTCATCAACCGCAACTTCATCAATACGGTCAATACGGCCGGAAACGTCATGGTGGACAAGGGCGAGAAGATCGTCGATCTGGTCAAACATTCGGTGGCGCACGCCGCCGAGCGCAGCCAGAACGAGGAGGAGCAGCCCGAGCCGGCCGTGAAACATGCAGCCGCTCAGACAGAGCCGGCAGCCGAGACTGCCACCACACCGCAGGCGGAGCCGGCCGTTGAGGCCAAGCCGGCGAGAGAGGCCGAGCCGGAACCGACGGCGTCGGTATCGATTGAACGCCCGGAGGCGCAGATGGCTGCCGAAGAGGAGTCTGAGAGCCCCTTCCTGGAGATTGTGCCGGGACAGGCGGTAACGGCATCTGCTGCCGAGGCCGAAAAGGAGGAGCCTGCCGCAATGACAACCGTCCGGCTGGCCGGACCTCCGGTGGTCGGCGGGGACGATGTCTTCACGGAGTTTGACCTCTCGTCGGGCCATCCCGAGCCGGAGCCGACAGCTCAACCGGCGGATGAGGCATCACCCTCGGGCGTCAAGATGGTGACCACCGACGACGGCTTTATCGAATATACGCTGGTCAAACGCCCGGAGCCGGCTCCTACCCAGACCGCGGTTCAATCGACAGCTCCGGCTGTTGCACCCGTTTCGACAGCTGCCCCGGAGCCGAAAGCGGCTTCAACGATGCCCGAGGGGATTGTGGTGACCGTTGAGGAGCATCAGGCCAAGGTGGTGGACGAGGAGAGCATCGAGAACAACCTCTACGATCCGTTGAAGGATCTGAACAACTACCAGCGTCCTCCCGTGTCGCTGCTGGAGGATTACGTCTCCGATTCGCAGGTGAGCGACGAGGAGATCTATGAGAACAAGTCGAAGATCGAGCAGACGCTCAAGGATTTCGGTATTCCGATCCAGCGCATCAAGGCGACGGTCGGTCCGACCGTTACCCTCTACGAGATCGTACAGGCACAGGGGGTCAAGATCTCCAAGATCCAGGGCCTCGAAAACGATATTGCCCAGAGCCTCAAGGCGCTCGGCATCCGTATCATCGCGCCGATTCCCGGCAAGGGAACCATCGGTATCGAGGTGCCGAACCGCGACAAGCAGATCGTTTCGATGTATTCGGCCATCCGTTCGCTCCGGTTCCAGGAGTCCCGGGCGGAGCTGCCCGTGGTGATCGGCCGCACGATCCAGAACGAGAACTACGTCTTCGATCTGGCGAAGATGCCCCACCTGCTCGTAGCCGGTGCTACGGGACAGGGTAAGTCGGTCGGCCTGAATGCGATCATCACCTCGCTGCTCTACAAGAAGCATCCGGCACAGTTGAAGTTCGTGATGATCGACCCGAAGATGGTCGAGTTCTCGCTCTATGCCAAGATCGAGAAGCACTTCCTGGCCAAGATGGAGTCGGAGGAGGAGGCGATCATCACCGATCCGCGCAAGGCGGTCTATACGCTCAACGCCCTCTGTACGGAGATGGACAACCGTCTGGAACTCTGCAAGAAGGCGGGAGCCCGCAACATTGCCGAGTATAACGACAAGTTTGTACGGCGGCAGTTGAACCCCGAGAAGGGACACCGCTATCTCCCCTATATCGTGGTGGTGGTCGACGAGTTCGCCGACCTGATCATGACTGCGCGCGAGGTCGAGGGGCCGGTCATGCGACTGGCCCAGAAGGCGCGAGCCATTGGCATCCACCTGATCATCGCTACGCAACGCCCGGACGTGAAGGTCATCACGGGCGGTATCAAGGCCAACTTCCCGGCCCGTATCGCATTCCGTGTCATGCAGATGATCGACTCGCGTACGATCATCGACCAGCCGGGAGCCAACCAGCTGATCGGCCGGGGTGACATGCTCTTCTCGAAGGATGGCGAGTTGATCCGTATCCAGTGCGCGCTGGTCGAGACGAAGGAGGTGGAGCGCATCGTCGACTACATCGCCAAGCAGCCCGGCTATATGGAGGCCTATCGTCTGCCCGACTATGTGCCCGATTCGGGAGGGGACTCCCCCTCGCTGGGCAGCGAGTCCGGCGCTCCGATGAAGTATGACTCACTCTTCGCCGAGGTAGCCCGTGCCGCCGTATCGCAGGGGCAGATCTCCACCTCTTCGATTCAGCGCAACTACGAGGTGGGCTTTAACCGGGCTGGCCGTATCATGATGCAGCTCGAACGGGCCGGTATCGTCGGACGGCAGGAGGGGGCCAAACCGCGGGACATCCTCTACCACGATCTCCCTTCGCTGGAGGCCCGCCTGCAGGATCTGGGGGTATTCTGAATCAATGAATCTAACTTTCGATAACAATAGATGATGAAACGATGGATGATTGGACTCGCGGCACTGCTCTTCGTGACGGGAGTCCGCGCCGATGACGATCACTCGCTGGCTCTGTTGCGGCAGGTGACCTCCGCTTTCAGCCAGATGAGCGGATACAGTGTCGATTTCGAGGTGGAGACGGCCGACGGACCGATCCCGGGTTATTACGAGGTGAACGGGCCGAACTACTACATCCAGGTGAACGACATGGAGGCCTACGGCGATGCCCAGTTCCGCTACGAGGTGAACTCGTCGAAACGGGAGATTGTGATCGATCTGGTCGATCTGGAGTCGCACAACCTGCTGAACAATCCGACGCGGGCCTTCGACTTCGTGGAGGGGGAGTATGCAACCGAACTGCTCGACGAGACGGAGCAGACGGCCGTGATCCGGCTGACTCCCCGAAGTGTGCGGTCGGCGGTCGGGGTGATCGACATCGAGATTGACAAGACGCGCTCGCTGCCTGTTTCGGTGACCTACGAGGTCGATGGCGACCGGGTGCGGATCGATATCCGGGTCATCTCCGAGCGGGAGGCTTCGGCACGCGCTTTCGATCAGGACAAATACCCCGATTACGAGTGGATCGATTTCCGGTAGCGGAGGACACATCCTGGTAGTGCGATTGATCGCTGTTATGGGCGGAAGGTGCAGAAAATCACCCTCCGCTTTTTTTGTCTGCGTTGAAGACCGGCGGCAAGGAGATACACACCCGGGACTTCCCTCCGCTCATCTGCCGTTTTTCCCGCCTCAGAGGCGTTCTGCGAGGACGATCCGGGTGTGCACACCATCCTGTAATCGAAGCGGCTCTGACGCGAAAATCGAGGCGTTTTGCAGAGAAGCGCGCGAACACGGTACTTTGAATCTTGCCATCACTGAAAATGACGATTGATCGTGCCGACTCCTGGGTTGTCCCCGTCCGAAGTTATCATGCAAAAAAAATCGACCCGCCTTGAACTTTTCTCCCGTGAGGGGGAGCTGTTCAAGACGGGTCGCTGTCTTAGATCAGACGTGTCGGCCTGCTAACGGGCTACGTTGCGAACGCGCTGCAGCGAGGGTTTCGACGACTGATTGCTGATCGTGGTAACGTACTTCACCATGCTCTTCGGAGCCTGCAGCGGCATCAGCGACTGCAGGGTGATCACTTCGGGCTGAACCGATTGAGCCTGATGCTTCTGAATGCGGCTTTCGAAGGCAGCCTGCTGGCCGGCCTGCGAGTGAACCGTGCGGCCGAAGCTGATCGAGCTGGACTGAATGTCGCTCTTGCGGGGGGTGAATACCTCCTTGTATACGGAACCTGCCAGACCTGACTGATCCAGGGCAACGGCCAGTACGCTCGACTCCTGATCCCACTCCATGGCGAAGGTATAGTCCTCGGTCGCTCCGTATCCGACAAGCATGTCAACCATCTCCTGGTCGCTCATACCCGGATCGGTGCCGGTGAGGGCGGCTACGTAGCAGAGCGACGTATTGGCGCTCTTGGTGACGTTGAAGGTCACGACGGCTTTGCCCTGCAGGTCGCCATACATGCTCGGATCGGACTGGTAGTAGAGGTCGCCATCCTCGACGATGATCTCAATATCGGTCACCTCAGCCGAACCGCCCATCGGAACCGATGCGGTGGTGAATCGCTCGTAGAACATGCGGGTCGAGATGACACCGTCGATACCGAAGGCCAGACCCATGTACTCCGTGCCCGGTTTGAGGCCCGTTGCGGTCATCTTCGTCTCGCCGACAGTCTCCTTGTAGGGGAGAAGCAGGCTGCTGTACGAATAGAGCAGATCCTCCATGTAGGTTTGCTCGGATTCGTAGGCGTCGAAGTGCTCGGTCGGCTGGATATCGTAGAAGTAGAGCTCCTTGATCGACGGGGTGAAGGTGATCTCTACATCGTTGCCATTCAGTTTCGGCGTAATCTCGATGGTCATATCCGACGGGGTGCCGGTAGCGATGGTCGTTACGCTGCTCTGGATGACATCCGTGATGCGGCTGCCTTCCTCGTTGACGCCGAATACGGCGACGAGCTGCTGAGTCTCCGGGGTGAGTTCACCGCCGAGCAGATCGTAGCTGGTGAGCTCCTGAGCACCCGTGTGGATGTACTCCGTGTTCGTAGCCCAGTCGAAGTCGGACATGTTGTCGAAGATCTCGATAACCTCCTCGGTCATCTCCTCGATCGTATTGTAGTTCTCCATCATCTCGTAGGGCAGGGTATAACCGAGCCAGCGGACCGAATTGTCCGACGGGGTGATGTTGCAGGCGAACATGGTGGCGCGTCTGCTGGGGAAGCTGACCGAGAACGAGCAGTCAACCTTCTCCAGGCGGGTCTCGGTGAACTCCTGCGTCTGGATCGGAGAGATCTGGTAGCCCTTCACGTCGCAACCGAATGCGTAAACGACATACTGCTCGCCTTCGATCAGTTCATCGAAGCTGCCCTTCTGGTTGTGATATACGGTGTATTCGCCGAAATAAGCCTCGCCACCGGCTTCAACAGCGGCGTCGACCTCGGCCTGAATGTTGTCGATGATGCCCTGGGCCGGATTCTCTCCCAGCGCGTCGAATTCGCTCTTAAGCATTACGCCCCACAGATAGGAGATGTGAATGTCGCTGGGGGTGATGTTCACCTGCGTATAGTCGACACCCGGACGTACCTTGATCTGGAAGGTCAGCTCCTGCAGCTCGGGAGCCGGCGTACGGAAGGACTCTTTGTAGATGTGCGTCGAAGTCATCGTCCCGTCCACATTCATACCGTATGCGATGAAGCAGTAGTCGGACTCGGGCTGGTCGAGCTGGATCTCGTAGTTCTCCATGGCGCCGCGGCGCAGGAACATCGCGATGCTCTCTTCATCGTTCGTAGCGCCGAACGAGGGACCCCATTCGATGAAGTATTCGAGGTTGTCCTGGAAGAGTTGCTCATCGGTTGAGGCATCCGCCTCGGCCTGGGTGACAACCATGCCGACGTAGGTAGCCTCCAGGTCGGAAGGAATGCAGTTGAGGATCAGCATGCGGGATTTGATCTCCAGAAGCTCGATGTCAAACTCCAGCCATTCGATGTTGGAGCCGCTCTGTTTCAGGGTTACCTGCTTGGATTCGGCACCCTGGTAGGCGATCGTTACGACGGCCGTACGGGCTTCTTCCTCGGTGTATCGCTGTGCGGTGCAGGTCACGGCCGTGGTCGTGACGTTCGTAACCTCCAGCCAGCTCTGATCCGACGTAGCGGTCGGCATGACGCCTTCGACGATCGGATCGATTTCGATGGGAATGGTGATTGTTCCTCCGCCAGCAGGAATGGTCGGAACGGTGCCGACCGTAATGACCGGCGTCGGTTCGGGTGTCTCCGTGGAGTCTTTGTTGCAACCCGTTGCAATTATTCCGCAGATGAGCAGAATTGCAGTTGTCCAAAAAACTTTTTCATGGTTTCGTTTATAAAAATTGGTGTTGGTGAGTTTCGTCCATGTATCCATCCGTTGCGGAGTCTTGTGTCGCGGGTCGATCACTGCCGACCTCAGATTTGTTTGCAACTTTCGGACTTCGCATGAATACCATACTTCACCTCGGTCGGCGGTTCGAAAACCGCCGACCTGAGGAAAGCATAGCATGTTGAAGTTTATTTTCCTGCCGGGACTGCCGGCGGAAATTCAGATTTTTCCCAGTTCGGTTACAGGGATGGAACCGCCTGGCTGATGTTGACGGTTGCCCGGTTGTTGGCACCCGTGTAGTCCAAGTTGAAGAAAGAGGTTCTTACCTCGCTGCCGGGTTCGGCATTCTCGTTCGAGTCAACCACGAAAGTCACTTTGTCTTCGTAAACCTTGAAGTCGTGGATCCAGTCTACTCCGAAGGGAGGAACGCAGGTAACTTCACCGCCCTCTACCGGGTTCTCGACCGTGTAGCTGACCTCAAAGGTACCGCCCTCTACCGGAATCTGCAGCGGATTGTAGAACGGATAGTTCGGGGTCGTACTGATAACGGGAGCGGCCGGAATGGTGATGCTCTGCTTGTAGAGCGGAGTAGTTACCGTACCGTCAATGGTTATACCCACTGCATAGACATAGATCTCACCGGGCTGCCAGTTCCAGAAGTATTCGCTCGAGAGGGTTCCCTGATTCAACTCCTCGGCGCCGAACTGCAGAACGTTGGCCACCTCGCTGTCGATGACGGCCTGATCCGTGGTGTAGTTGCTGAGCGAGATCTGTCCTACCACGTAGGTATCCGTGTCATTTGACGGAATGAAGGTTACGTATGCACCGTCGCTGGCTACCGATTCAATCTGAAACTCGAACTCCAGCGTTGAGGTTGTTGCGGCCGGCGCAGCCTGGCTGATCACGATCGTTGCGCGATCCGTTGCTCCCGTGTACTCCAGATTGATGTAGGCTACTCTGGGGTCGCTGCCCGGTGCGGCTGCGGCATTCGAATCAACCGTGAAGGTCAGCTTGCCATCGGAAACGATGCAGTCATGTACCCACTCGACACCGAACGGCGGGATGCAGGTAACTTCACCATTTTCTACCGGGTTCTCGATCGAATAGCTGACTTCGAACGTACCTCCCTCGACGGGTACCTCCAGCGGGTTCGAGTAGGAGTAGTCGGGGTCCGTGGAGAGAACCGGGGCAGGCGGGATGTTGACAAGCTTCTTGAACAGTGCCGAGGTGACCGTTTTGTCTGCATTTACACCCAAGGCGTAAATGTAGACGTCGCCGGATCTGTAGGTATAGAAATACTCATCCATCAGATCGCCCGTCTCCAGGTCATACTCGGTCAGCCATTTGAGTTCATCTGCAATCACATCTTCGTCGGTCGTATAGGTCTCGGCATAGATGTAGTCCACGATGAAGGTGGCCTCTTTGTCCGACGGAATGATGTTGAAGTAGGAGCCGTCCGTGGAGAGCGATACCACCTCAATTTCGAAGGTCAGCTCATCAGTGCCTCCACCCTCTTCCTCGGGCGCAGCCTGGCGGATGTTGATGGCCGGACGGGATGCGACATTCGGATAGTCGAGACTGATGGAGGTCGTACGGGGTTCGCTATCGGGCTCGGCCGCTTCGTTCGAATCAACCGTGAAGGAGATCTTGCCGTCGGCAAGGACGATGTCGTGAACCCACTCAACGCCGAATTGCAGTTCGTAGCTTACCTCTGCTCCTTCGATCGGATTCTCAACGGTGAAGGAGACTTCGTACTGTCCTCCCTCGACGGGAACCTCCAGCGGAGCGTAGCTGGCCGTGTAGTCGGGGGTCGTAGTGATCGAAGGACGCTCGAAAACGGTTGCGCTCTCCTTGAATACGGCCGAGGTAGCCTCGCCTTCAGCGGTCAGACCGTAGGCATAGATATAAACATCGCCTGCTTTGTAGGCACCGAACGTCTTTTCGGTCTGGGTGCCGGTCTCCAGATAGTCGGAGATCTGACCCTTGTTGCCCATCCAATCCTCCTCCTGGAAGCTCTGGATGTCGTTTGCGATCAGTTCCTCGTCAGTCGTGTAGTCGTCGACATAGATCAGACCGCTTACATAGGTTGCATCTTCGAGCGTAGGCGTGATGTTGGCCACAATGCCGTCAGTTGCCTCGGAAACGATCTCAATCGTGAAGGTGAGCTCCTTGACGGGATCGGGGGCGGCCTGTGTGATGGTGGCCATTACGGGCTCCGCATCGGGATAGGAGATCGTCAGCGTAGCGGTACGGGGTTCGGATCCGGGCTCCGAATCGTTGGCGTCGACCATGAAGGTGATGGCCTCGGCTGTTGCCTGGAAGGAGTGCACCCACTCTTGAGAGGATTTCGCTTCGGGGAGCGTGGTCTCGGAGATCGGATTGGTGATCTCATACGAAATGGAGCCCTCTCCACCTTCTGCCGATATCATGTCAACAGTACCAACTGTGATCTCGGGAGGCAGTATCGGTTCGGTGTCGTCGTTTGTACAACTCCAATCGATCATGCCTAACGCCAATATGGCGCAAACGTGTAGAAATTTTCTCATAGCTGCAATTATATTAAGGTTAGGTGTATCGCAGGTTGCTTCGGTAAGAAGGCCGAACTGAAAATTTCCTTGCAGAGAGGAGGCTCTGAACGGGTTAAATTCTCAGGGGATTTTTTTTCTGAGTATAAATATACGAAAAAAAAATACGAATTATCAAAATTTTTCGTTAGCGGATCTCCGAAATAAGGTAAAAAAAGTGTGCGTGGCGACAGTATGAGGAGGGTACCTTAAATATATATTAATACGGCTGATCGTTTTTGAAATCTTTGGAAAGCGTGCACAGGAAAATGGAATGATTGGATAAGAGCGGAGGGTAAACAGCCGGATAAGATTGCCCGTCCCCCTGTCGGGTCGTGTTTTTGACAGGCTTAAATCGCCTGAAAAGTGGCAAAAAAGGCGGGTTGTGCGGAAATAGTCGGACGAAAGGCTATTTTGTAAAGCCCAAAAATTGGCCGTTTGCGAAATTAATGCTATTTTTGCTTGTTAATAGGCGTGATTCTGGACGGGGTGTTCCCGCCGGGTCTGCGCCCCTTTGGCAAGTCGATTGCGAATTGCCTTGTGACGAAAGGATTGTAAGAGAGACGAGATTGAAGAAACAGAGTGAAAGATGTTGACAGAAGAAGAAAAGAAGGCGGGATTGATCGGTAGAATCATTCCGATAAATATCGAAGAGCAGATGAAGTCGGCCTACATCGACTATTCGATGTCGGTAATCGTGTCGCGTGCGTTGCCCGACGTGCGCGACGGTCTGAAGCCGGTGCACCGACGCATCCTTTATGATATGAGTGCCGAGTTGAACCTCTACTCGGACAAACCGACCCGTAAGTCGGCCCGTATTGTCGGTGACGTGCTCGGTAAGTTCCACCCGCACGGCGACAGTTCGGTCTACGAGGCGATGGTGCGCATGGCTCAGGATTGGTCGATGCGCTATCCGCTGGTGGACGGACAGGGTAACTTCGGATCGATGGACGGCGATTCGCCGGCAGCCATGCGTTATACCGAGGCCCGCATGCAGAAGATCACCGACGAGGTGATGGCCGACATCGACAAGGATACGGTCGACTGGACACTCAACTTTGACGATACGATCCCCGAGCCGACGGTGCTGCCTACGCGAATTCCCCTTTTGCTGGTGAACGGTTCGAGCGGTATCGCGGTCGGTATGGCAACCAACATGGCGCCCCACAACCTGGGCGAGGTGATCGATGCCTGCTGCGCCTATGTGGACAATCCGGATATTGCCTGCGAGGAGCTGTTGAAATATGTGAAGGGACCCGACTTCCCGACCGGCGGACTTATCTACGGTTACGAAGGGGTGAAGGAGGCGCTGCTGACCGGTCGCGGCCGGGTGATCATGCGTGCCCGCACCGAGATCGAGCATACGGCCAGCGGCCGGGAGTGCATCGTGGTGACCGAGATCCCCTACATGATCAACAAGGCCGAGATGATCAAGAAGATCGCCGACATGATCAACGAGAAGAAGATCGAGGGGATCTCCTACATCAACGACGAGAGCGACCGCAACGGTACGCGCATCATCATCATCCTCAAACACGATGCGGTGGCCAACGTAGTGCTCAATACGCTGTTCAAGAATACGCCGCTGCAGAGCTCCTTCGCGGTGAACAAC
>CAWUYY010000046.1:0-9044 GCA_963926835.1 Rikenellaceae bacterium
GTCCATACAAAACCAGCAACGATGATGGCTCATTCCGGATCGTGGAATACAGCGAAGGAAAGCCGCTTCACGATTATTATCTGCGCATTGACCAGCAAGGAAACACTCTCAAATTCCGCATGGCAGACGACATGCCCATTTGGGAGACGCCCGCCATCGCGGAACGGATCACGGATTTTCAAGACGGCACGCCTTGGGAGACCTATTTCAAAAACGGGCTGATCGTCTCTCTGACAAACTCCATCGTCCGGGATTACGGGAAATGGCATCGGATCGGCATACTAATCGTCAACAACTCAACCATCCCGATCGAGTTTACACCGGAGACTGATATTGTGGCTTATTCGGCAGACAAGCTCAACCAGACGACCGATCTGCCGATTCTGTCCTATGACAACTACATGAAGAAGGTCAAGCGAAACCAAGCCTGGCAAGCAGCCCTGATGGGATTCAGTGAGGGGCTTGCTACGGCAGGAGCCGGTTATTCGACCTCAACGACCACGGGATACAGCAGCTATGGCGGCTACACCACGTATAGCACCACAACATATAATCCAACAGCAGCCTACCTCGCCAATCAGGCCTCCCAGCAACGAATTGCCGATTTCGCCCAAGCGCAGGAGAATGAACGAAACATCAAACAGATGGGCTACCTGAAACGATACACCATTTATCCAGGCGACTCCATCTGCGGGTATATCTACGCCACATGGGTAAAGGGAAACCGGATGGTCTTTGTCATCAATATCGGCGGTGCCGAATACCTCTTTGAGTGGGGATTCGACCGCAAGAACTCATATCTACCTTATTAAAAAATAAATACACTGTATAGCACACGCTACCTCACTCACCACAGTTGATGATCATCCCCTGCCAACAGGTCGGGCACTCTCTCATATCACCCCGGAATTGGATAGATATTCAATCCTATATGTAAAAGATCTCTAATAAACTACCGGTATCGCTACTTCGATCGTTACTCTTTCAGCAGCAGTAAATGCCGTAGGAGATCGAATCCGTCTACCTCGCCGCATGCTTCTCCAGCCCGAATGGCAGCAGACAAGGCTGCCAACCGGTAATCCTGTTCCAAGTCATGCTGTTTTGGCCGACCTGAATTCGCAAACTCAGACCAACGTTTTGATATGTAACCCTTTTTCATAAACTTAACCTATCGCCGCATCCAATCAACCGCTATCCGACCTATAAACCCAATATACAAAGCAAATTTATCCGCACTGGGGAACTTCCCTAATTTCTATGAATTTTTCATTGTCTGACAAGAAGATACAGGCGCAATACAACACAGCGCAAGAAACTGGCAGGCAAGGGGGCAACAAGGCCACAAAAATCCACATAATATTCTGATATACAAATTATTTATATT
The DNA here is from genome assembly GCA_963926835.1 of Rikenellaceae bacterium. Lineage (GTDB taxonomy): Bacteria > Bacteroidota > Bacteroidia > Bacteroidales > Rikenellaceae > Alistipes. The sequence goes on from CAWUYY010000046.1 coordinate 1,385, forward strand.
ATATTGGAGGGTCTTTATCCGCACACCCGAGGAGCCCTTCGCGAGGGCTCCTTTTTTGTGGAAATTACCAAAAGCATTCGAAAGTCCGCTACAAAACGTACACGGAGTCGCCCTGACGGAGGAGAGAAAGATTTTGACAAGTCGCAAAATATAGGTATATTTACATCTATGAAGAGGAGGATCGCTCTGGGACTGGGGTTCACGAGCACCGTCCATCCACACAGATTCCATCAAAAATGTACAACCCATATCCGTCTAAAGCATGAAGACAATCTTTATTACCGGAGGATCCACGGGAATCGGGGCCGCCTCCGTACGAAAATTTATAGCCGAAGGGTGGAACGTCGGCTTCATGGACATCAACACGCAGGCAGCCCACGCGCTTGTGGAGGACCTCAACACCCCCGACCGTCTGCTCTTCACCGAGGGCAACACCCGCACAAGAGACGACATTCACAAGGCGGTCAAGAATACGGTTGCCAGGTTCGGTTCGCTGAACAGCGTCTTTGCCAATGCGGGGATTCACCGCTGCAACACGATTCTCGACATCACCGACGCGGAGCTCGACCTGATGATCCAGACGAACATCTACGGCACGGTCAATACCCTTCGGGAGGCGATTCCGCCGATCATCGAGGCCGGAGGGGGCTCGATCGTCATCAACGCATCGGACCAGTGGTTCGTAGGAAAACCGCACAGTTTTGCCTACGGATTGACCAAGGGAGCCCTCGGTCAGATCACCCGCAGCCTGGCCATCGACCTGGGGCCGAAGCATATACGTGTCAATGCCGTCTGTGCCGGCACAATCCGCACGCCGCTGGTTGACAATCTTTTCGTCAGGTTTGCCGAGGAGAACCACTGTAGCGTCGAAGACTACTGGCGCCGGGAGAACGCTCTCTACATGCGCGGCAGTGCCGGCCAGCCCGAAGAGGTGGCCGAGGTGGTCTACTTCCTGGCTTCGGACGCCTCGAGTTTCTGCACCGGATCCCACTACCTGGTCGACGGAGGCCTGGTGGCCGGTTGATTCTTCCCGTAGAGGAGATATCTAAAGAGGGCGGTCATGAATCTGCAATGACCGCCTTCTCGTTTGCTATCCAATGCGCTACAACTTGCCCGCGGCAAGTTCGCTCTTCAGATGACACAGGTATTGGGGCGTTACCCCCAGGTATGAGGCAATTACATTGCTCGGGACCGCCTCGATGATGTCCGGACGGTTCCTTACCACGGCCAGATACCTCTCCTTCGCACTTCCGTTGATCAGGAACAGCTTGTGCTCGCACGAATACAACTGTCCTATGGCGATGTTTAACATCCAGCGCGAAAACTCATGCGACTCCTCCACCAACCGGTCAAACTGCACCTTGTCCATTCTCAACACCGTTGCCTCCTTCTTGCAGTTCTCAGCCATAATGAAGGCCGGCTGTTTCATATAATAGGAATGGAGTGACAAGATGATAGTCCCCGGGGTTGCAAACCCGAATGTTATCTCCCGGGAGTCCTCAATATGGAAGAGTCTCAGAATTCCGCTCTTGATACAATATACATTTGTATTTATACTGCCATGGTCGATCAACCGTTCTTTCGGTCTGACAGTAACCTCTTCCATACAGGAGAGAAATTTATCTATGATCTCATCCGACGGTCTGAAGGTTCCCTCTACCCTCAACAGATCCCTGATAGGTTCATTATCCATAACCACACAATTATTCTCGTACGTAAAGATACGTCAAAAGATTTTATGCTGATGAAACTACCTTAACTTTTTTGCGAAGATTAGATTCTATATTTGTATACACATAAATCCTGACAGCTATGAAAAGAGTTATCCTTTACCTGATGGCCGCGCTGGTTTGTGCCGCCGTCACCTCTTGCGAGACCCAGGAAGAAAATCCCATCAATCCGACTCTGGAACAGACAACCCAATCCATAACGGCAACAGCCGAAGGCGGACACTACGAAATTCTCTATACGATCACCAACCCGGCAGACGGTCTTCAGATCGCAGCCACCTCCGAGCAGAAGTGGATCAGCAACTTCGTATACGACGAAGAGGGGAAGATCGGCTTTGACATCGAGAAGAACGACACCGAAGGAACGCGAAACGGATCAATCTCCGTCAAATACGGAGCTGCAGGCTTCTCCGTACCGGTCACGCAGCTGGCCGAAGAGGCGGTTTCATTCGAATTCAACCTCCGGCAGATGACCTCTACGGGCGTTACCATCGATGTCCTCCCCTCCGACAAAACCATATATTATACCTGGAACATACTCGACAAAACTGTGGCCGATGAAAAATACAGCGACGATGAGGTGTTGACAGCTTATGCCCTGGAACTGGTAAACGAGGACCTGGAATATTACCGGAATTACGTCGATCAGAACGGATCGCTCGCCGACGTTTTGTCTTATGCCGACGATCTGATCCGGATCAACACCCTCAATCCAGCTACGGATTATCAGATATTTGCATTCGGAATCGACGAAAAAGCCGGGACCGTAATCTCCGCCGTAACCCGATCGGATTTCACAACCCCGGAGTTCAAAATTCAGGACGAGTGTAAATTTACGATCACGTTCGATGTCGTACTGCAAACGGAAATGACCTTTACGATCGTTCCGGACAACCCGTCGACCAGATACTATGTCGGCATATGCCCGACCGAAATGATCGACGAGAAGGGTGCGGATGCCATTGCTCTCGAATTTATCCGCCAGGCAGATGTTGCAGGAATCGACTGGGCAGCACACAGTTCCCTGCATTCTGGCGAATTAACGGCAAACACGTTCGAAGATATGAATATTACGGACATGACTCCGGGAGTTGCCTATTCGGTAGTCGTATTCGGGGTCAGCGATCTCGGAGAGCGGACAACCGAGGTATCATATGCCTCGCAGACACTGCCAGTGGTCGTTCCTTCCGATATGACTTTCGAGATCACCTTGGTCGAGCAAACCGAAAGCGGAGCCATTTTAAATATCGTCCCCTCTGCAAAGGATGAACCCTATATCGCCGGAGTCATGAAATACGAGCAGTACAGCGAGTATATCGGCAAGGATGAAGAGTTCATGAATTACGTGGTCGAGTATGGCGGGATGGGCGTATACGAAGGGGATCAACGGATGGACAGAAGTACGGCGCTGATCTCCGATACGGATTACGTTTGCTTTGCCTTCGGTTATGCGGGAGGCATCACGACTCCTCTGACAATCTTTGAGTTCAAGACGGGGAAACCTGATACGGGAGGAGGAGCCTCCGTTGAAATCACGGAGACGAAGATCATCGACGGCGCGGAAGTAGGCTACGACGGGATGGCTGCCGTATACGTCTATATGTCCCCCAACAGCGAAGCAGCCCATTGGTACGCACAAGCCCTGCTGAGCGAGAACGGGGTGCCTACGGATGCTTTCAGAAATACGTTTACCGACACGGAAATCGTGAATTTATTGACTAATCCGAATAACGACAGCCGATATGTAGATTCAGAATATGTCGCCACCCCCATCGACTGGGGAACGGAGATTACCTTCTGCATCATTGCGGAAGACAGCGAAGGCAACTTGGGGCAACTGATCAAGCATACTGTTACCCCGCAACAATAATACACCCAATACTTGCTCTGTTTCAAAATCAATTGATTTGACCCATACCCCCGAAAGTTCTATGATCTTAGGGGGTATGCTTTCTTGCAGGATGAGATCACCCGCAGAATTATCGCTGCATTTGTTTGTCATACCGCCCTCGGTCGCTCCCGCGGAAGAGAGCCGGCCAGACTGAGCCGTCTTACGCATCAAAAACCCGAAGGAATCTGTAAAATTAGCTCCGGAAACAAATCCGTTCTTTTTTAGGATAGAGGCCCAATATTCAGCACTCCGACAAGAGGAGATCCAGCCACTTATCAGGCCGAGAGACTCCACGTCCGAATCTTCTCGGAATGCCGGAATCAACACACAATCATATTAACAGCGTTAACGGACAAACGCAAAAGAGTTTTCTTATGAAAAAATTTTCAATTCTTTTCGCTCTTTTCGCTCTTTTATGCGAAGGTATGACCTCGTGTAGCAAAGATAATACGGAGGATCCCCCTACTGACCGTCCGACCGTCACGCTGAAGGCAGGAACCGTTACCGACGTTTCCACGGTATTTACCATACAGGCCCATGATGCCGAACGCTGTGCTTATCTTTGCATCGAACAGAGCGGAGAGGAGGCACCAACCGCCCCCTCTCCGGAGACCATCTTCAACAATGGCAAAGAGGTTGCTGTGGGAAGCCCTGTTGAAATCACGCTCTCAAATCTGACTCCGGGACAGAATTACTGCATCTATGCCGTTGCCGTCAATACAACGATCTACAGCGACATCGCGGAGTTGAAGTTCACGACTATGAGCTCCACAGAACCGGAGTATGACCTCCTCATCGAGGGAACCTCCGCTTTGGGTGGCTACTACAAGAGTTTTACGGACGAAACGCTGGGAAACTACATGATCCGCGTCTCCAACATCGAATACGACGACTACGGATATGCAACCAACGCCGGATATGCATTCCAATTCGACCTCTACGGTACAAAGAGCGCAAACGTAATGAATGCACAGGTTCCCTCGGGTATTTATCGCTTCGACACGGAAGATACCGGAGCTGAATTCACCTGTGGTGCCGGTTACAGCAAGATAGAACAAACCGACGACCAAGGTTACCCCAAAGGAGAGGCCATTAGCCTTACGGCAGGTGAAATCCGGATTGACACCTCAGAGGATAACTATACGATTACCGCTTATGTAACCGACGAACAGGGAACGCGCTACAAGGTAAGCTATACGGGTCGGATGGTCCTCTCGAACAAGACAGGCAGTATCGGCGGCAATCAGGAGATCGAGAACGCCTCGCTTTTCTATGCCCGCTACTATGGGCAGGCAGACCACAACGGGATCGGCAACTATTATGTTTCGATCGGCACGACGACCGTTGATAAGGATGATCCAACCACGGCTCTCGACAACGGATGGATGATCCGGCTCGATTTCTGGGGAGACGTTTCAGCCGATGACGATAATGCAATCCTTCCCGAAGGTACCTATACCCTCTCGGAGAGCGGTGCACACAACAAAATGACGATCTGTCCCGATGACACCGACGTTGCATACTACTTCCTGACCGGCAAAACGCCCGAACGAACCGATTATACCTGCTCGTCCGGATCCGTTACGGTAACCCGAACAGGCTCGGATTACAAACTCGAAGGAACCCTGGTGATGGATGATGAGTCATCCGTACACTTCACCTACGAGGGGCCCCTCGCTTTTGAGAACCGGGCCGAGGCACTCATCGGCAACATCGACGAAACCTTTACGGTAGCCTCCTGCACCTACCTCGGCGACCAATATACGGAGAACGCCGAGAGCGACAGCTATCAGATCCGCCTGGCAACCGACGAGTCGGAAAGCACGTTTGTCAATATCGAGCTCTTCACGGAAAAAGCGGCCAGCGCTCTCAACCCCGTTATTCCAGACGGCTCATACAATGCAGGTAATCAAGGTTCCTACGAGGCAGGGACCTTCACACCAGGCTATCTATTCAGCGGCTATCTTGCCGGCTCGAATATCGGCAAAAAGGATGAATACGGCAGCATCCTTACCTACGGTCTGTTCACGGGAGGTACGATCGACTTCGCATACGCAAACGGTCGCTACACAATCACGCTCGATGTCACCACCTCGGACAACTTCTCCATCAAGGGGAGCTATTCGGGTGAACTGTCCATAGACAACAAGGTGGTCGGCCCGGCGATCGGTAACGTGAATTTCACCGCCTTATATGCTCCGTCGGCCTATTACTATGGTAAGAAGAACGACGGACTCGGCGACTATTATTACTACCTGCTCTCGTTCAGCGACATCGAAATGGCCGGCAGCTACAACGGGATCTATCCGGTGAACCAGGAGGCAGGACATTGTGCCGTTCTGTATGTTTACGCAGCGACGGAACCCGGTGCTGACGGACGTGTACCGGAAGGTGAATACACGCTCGGCGAGGAGCGCAAAGGGTTGATCTGGAGCACCGGATCGGAAGGCCGTGCTTATGATGCCGAAGGCAATCGTTCCAATGTTGCGTTCGGAAGCGGAACGCTCAATATCGCACACCAGGGCACAAACGAGTATGTGATTACATTCGACGCCAAGACCTTGCGCGAGGAGACCTTCAAGTTCACCTACACAGGAGCAATCACCATCGGCGGCACCTCGACTGCAGCCGTAACTCCGACAGTCACGAAGATTCCAAGTTCAGTCATTCCGATGATGTATGAGGCGATGAAACGTGATGCTGTCGTAGTACGGGATCTTTCAGCCTCGAAGGCCGAGACTATTCTCGCCCTGCCCGACCAGGCGCCGGCACAGAGACTCCACAAGGAGCTTGCTTCCAAACGGTAATTTGTCCAGAACGCAAAAAAGCAGGAGACCCTTATAGGTCTCCTGCTTTTTTGTTTATCCGCGGAATTTTGTCTCAACTTAAACCCAACAAGCAAGAAAAGTTGCCCCGTCGGCCTCAGGAATCATCTCCACCTGGGATGACAAGGCGGGAATCAACACCGTCTCGCCCTGATGCAGAGTCGTCTCACTCCCATGCCGGTCAAGCAAACGAGCCTTCCCTTTTATAAAGATCAAGCAGACGAACGAATCAAGCGGCGACCAATCGCAAGCGATAGGACGATCCACCTCATACAACGATGTAGAAAAATAGGGGGTTGAAGCCAACCGCACCTCCTGATTCTCTCGCCGTACGTATCGCGTGCGATAATCCGACTCAACACGAAAATCAATCGCCTCACGGGCCTGTTCGGTATGCAGTTCACGGGGACGACCCGCAGCATCGACACGCCCAAAATCACTGATTCGGTAGGTAACATCGGATGGTTGCTGAATCTCGGCAATCAAAGCCCCTCGTCCAATACTGTGAACCCGGCCTGCGGGAAGGAAAAAGACATCACCGGCCGTGATGGAATGACGCGCCAACACTTCGGGAAGCGTATCGTCGGCCACACGGCGATCATACTCCTCCAGCGAAACCGGACGTGAGAAACCTGAGATCAGCGAAGCGCCCGGCTCGGCCTCGATGACGTACCACATCTCCGTCTTGCCGTTGCGTCCGTAGCGACGCCGGGCCAACTCATCGTTGGGATGCACCTGAATGGAGAGGTCGTCCCGCGCATCGATGAACTTGACCAGCAGCGGGAAATCACGACCGAAACGCTCGAAGTTCCGCTGCCCCACGAGCGATGCCCCCAGGCGGGCGACCAGTTCCGAGAGGGTATTCCCCTCATATGGGCCGCCGCAAACCACGGATTCCGATCCGGCCAGCGCCGAAAGTTCCCAACTCTCGCCCACACGGGTCAACTCCGAGTCAACCCCCTTGTAGGAGGCGATACGCTCTCCGCCCCAGAGGGTCTGTTTCAATACAGGATTAAATTTAAAAAAAGGCATCTTGCAAAGTCTGAATTTTTGCGGCGGCTCCACAGGTGTGCCCCCGAATGCGTTTTTCTACCTATACAAAGATACATTTTTTCGTCCAACCCGACGCGACCGGACAAGAATAACACACAAGGAACTCCCGCTTTGCAACCGGGTTGCACGAAGAATACACTATCTTTGCCTTCAGAAAAAAC
>CAWUYY010000047.1:0-7358 GCA_963926835.1 Rikenellaceae bacterium
AAGACATCGTAGCCGCCAGCAGAAGTGCTCCGGCAAAAGAGAATTCAAATCCGAGCCAGGGGGCGATCAGGGCAACAAACCCGGCCAGAATAAGGGCGGTCATCGCCACGCCGAGCGTCGCCAGCACCACGCCCGGTCCCAGCACCGGACGAATCTCTGCATATTTCGTATCCATACCACCCGTAAAAAGGATGATACAGAGGGCGATCATTCCAATGAACTGGGTCATCTCGACCGAATTGAACGAGATGAAGTCGATGCCGAAGAGCATGCCGACCCCCAGGAAAAACAACAGGGCGGGCGCCCCGAAGCGATAGGCCGCCTTTCCGGCCAGCACGGCCACGAAGAGCAGCAGGGCTCCGATCAACAGAGAGTTCTCGGTTGAAATAAACAAATCCATATCGTACTTTTTAATCGTTTGCGCCGCAAACCGCAATGAACGGGGCTGCAACCGGACCGCTACTGGGGAATGAACAGATAGGTAATCGTTCCCGTCTGTCGTGCGGGGGCGTTGCCGTCGATATTGAAAAGCGAATTCCGCGCCGCCTCCAAAGCTGCCTGTCGCATGCACTCGTCGCCGCCGGACTGTACCTTGGCTGCAATAACCTCGCCAGAAGGATTGACCGTAATGCCGACGATCACCTCGCCGCCCCCCTCGCACTGGTAGGCCGGAACTTCCAGATGGCGGCGTGTACGCACGGGATCCACCAGCGAGAAGGAGACCGTCACCCGCCCCTTGGCCCGGGTATCCGGGGCCGAACTCTCCGATCCGCTCCGGCTCATCCGGTCGCGAATGGCCTGCTCCTCGGCCAATCCCTGCTCATAGGCATCGCGGTTGGCCCGCATCCGGTCTCCGACCGCCTGTGCCCGCTCGTTCAGCGACGGGTCGTTCGTCATACGTTCGCTGCCCGATCGCTCGGAGGCTGCGTTTTCGTTCGAATATTGGTTGCGGACATCGTCCCAGCTGCCGCTGCTCTGTGCCATCTGACGCTGACGCACCTCCTGCTCGAGGCGCATCTTCTCGAGCTCCAGCTCCGCCAGTGTCTTCATATCGATCACGATACCCTGCACCGAGGGCTTCGGCCCCACGACGATCTTCCCCGCAACGAAGGCGATAGCCAGCACCAGGTAGGCTATCAGCGTGACGCAAAGCCCGACCCGATGGTCATAGGCCCACTCCCCCACATCGGATTTCCGCTTTTCGAACGGGAGTTGCAGTTTGGGCGGCCGGGTATCTTTTTTCGGTTCTGTCACGGTATTGCGGTTTGTCATAAATTCAGACAAAAGTACGATATTACAATAATATTTCCTATATTTGCGTGCAAATAAAGTAACGAAAAATCAGATTATGGCTGAAAAACAACAAACCCTCAAAGCCCCGATCTCGTTTTCAGGCAAAGGTCTGCATACGGGCGTTCAGGTCACGATGACGGTTCATCCCGCCCCGATCAACCACGGCATCGTTTTCCGCCGCACCGATCTGGAGGGGAATCCCGAAGTTCCCGCCCTGTGCGACTACGTGGTAGACACCTCCCGCGGTACGACCATCGAAAAAGGGGAGGCGCGCGTAGCGACCATCGAGCATATCATGTCCGCACTCTGGACGCTGGGCGTCGACAACGCCCTGATCGACATAACGGCCGGCGAAACCCCGATCATGGACGGTTCCGCCAAGGAGTATGCCCAGGCAATTCTCGAAACCGGGCTGGAGCAGCAGGAATCCGAGAGATCCTACTACCAGGTCACCGAAAAGCTGGTCTACACGGTGCCGGAGAAGGGGGTGGCCATCATCCTCTACCCCGACGACGAGTTCTCGGTATCGCTGCACGTGGACTACAACTCGAAGGTCATCGGCAACCAGTATGCCACCTTCGATCCCGAAGACGACTACGCCTCGAAGATCGCACCGTGCCGGACCTTCGTCTTCCTGCATGAGCTGGAGCCGCTGATGAAGATGAATCTGATCCGCGGCGGTGATCTGGACAATGCAATCGTCGTGGTCGAGAACCCCGTTTCGGACGAGCAGCTCGACCATCTGAAGAAGATCTTCCACAAGGAGGACATCAAGATCACGGGCGGCTATCTGAACAACCTCGAGCTGCGGTTCAACAACGAGCTGGCCCGCCACAAGTTGCTCGACCTGCTCGGCGACTTCGCCCTGCTCGGCAAACGGATCAAGGGCCGCGTATGGGCCACCCGTCCCGGACACTTCGCCAACACGGAGTTCATGAAACAGGTCAAACAGACCATCCGTCGCGAAGGCGAGAAGCCGCGCTTCTACTACGACTGCCGCAAACCGCCCATCTACGATATCAACGACATCCGCCGCATGCTGCCCCACCGTCCGCCGTTCCTGCTCGTGGACCGCATCTTCTACATGGACGAGACCACGGTCGGAGGCATCAAGAACGTGACGATGAACGAACCCTTCTTCGTGGGTCACTTCCCCGACGAGCCCGTCATGCCGGGCGTGCTGATCGTCGAAGCGATGGCGCAATGCTGCGGCGTACTGGTGCTGGGAGGCATGAAAACGGCCGACGAAAGCTACTCCACCTATTTCATGAAGATCGACGGCGTGAAATTCAAACGCAAGGTGGTTCCCGGCGATACCCTCCACTTCGAAGTTCAACTGCTCGAGCCGATCCGACGCGGCGTGGCCGTGGTCGAAGGAAAGGCTTTCGTGGGTGAAACGCTCGCCTGCGAAGCGACCATGATGGCTCAGATCGTTAAAAATAAAAAGTAAACCCCTCACATGATAAGCAAGCTCGCATACGTTCATCCCGATGCCAAAATCGGGCAGAACGTCACCGTAGAACCCTTCGCCTACATCGCCGGCGACGTCACCATCGGGGATGACTGCTGGATCGGCCCCGGAGCCGTGATTCACGACGGCGCCCGCATCGGTAAAGGATGCAAGATCCACACGGCCGCATCCATCTCCTGCACCCCGCAGGATCTCAAATTCGCCGGAGAGAAAACCTACGCCGAGATCGGCGACTACAACGAAATCCGGGAGTATGTAACCATCAGCCGGGGCACCGCCTCGCGTGGCAAAACGGTCGTCGGCAGCCACAACCTGATCATGGCCTACGTGCACATTGCCCATGACGACGTAATCGGCAGCCACTGCGTGATCGCCAACCGCGTCTCGTTCGCGGGCGAGGTCGAGGTGGGTGACTGGGCCGTCATCGGAGGGCACGTGGCCGTCCACCAGTGGACACGCATCGGCGAACACACGATGGTACAGGGCGGATCGCTCATCGGCAAGGATGTGCCTCCGTTCATCACCCTGCACAACACGGGCCGTTTCGCCGGCATCAACAAGATCGGACTGAGCCGACGGGGATTCACCCCCGAAAAGATCGCCGAAATCCACGATGCCGCCCGCATCCTCTTCCAGAGCGATCTGAACTACCTGACCGGATGCGACGAGGTCGAAAAGCGGGTGCCTCAAAGCCCCGAGCGCGACCGGCTGCTGAAGTTCATCCGCGACTCGAAGCGGGGAATCATCAAACCCTATGAGTCCTCGTGTGGAAAAGAGGAGTAAAATTCAGCCGGAATATTTTGATTTATCGGAAAATATTACCTACTTTTGTAGCGTAATGAACCAAGAAGAGGTAAGGGGACAGCAAAGTCCCCTTATTTCGTAGATACAGCTCAACCTGTGGCCGTCCGAAGGGGCGGAGCAAGCGGGACTGGAAGCCACTCGGGAGAGGAAGGGTGTTCAGACCATCCGCCCGCTTTTCATGAGAGGTACAGCCCGTGCATCCCGCCGGATGCCGGAGCGGTCCGCCAAGAGAGAGTTCCTCGACAAACGAGGATGCGTCAAACCAACCAAAAAGAGACAAACATGATCGATTGCCAGAAAATCATCGAGATAGCCAACCGAAAACTCGCCGGAAGCGAGCTGTTCGTGGTGGAGTGCACCTGCACGCCCGCCAACGAGATCGAACTGCTGATCGACAGCGACACGTCGGTCGACATCGACGCCTGCGTAGCGCTCAGCCGCGCCATCGAGGCGGAGCTGGACCGCGATCAGGAGGACTTCTCCCTGACGGTCGCCTCGGCCGGAATCGGATCCGAACTGAAAGACATTCGCCAGTTCCGCAAACTGATCGGCAAGCCGGTCGAGGTGCTGCTCAAGAACGGCACCAAGATCCTGGCCCGGCTCGACGAAGCGAATGAACAGGGAATCACCCTCTTCTACGAGGAGAAACAGGCCGTCGAGGGCAAAAAGCGCAAACAGACCGTACAGGTGAGCCGCAGCTACCCCTTCGAGGAGATCAAGTACACGAAGGAGTATCTCGATTTCAAGTAAGCAAATAATCAAAAAATAAAATAGCTAAACAACCAATGGATAATCTTAATCTTATCAGCAATTTCGCAGAATTCAAGGAGCTCAAGAACATCGACAAGGCTACGATGATCGGAGTGCTCGAGGACGTATTCCGCCACGCCCTTCAGAAACAGTTCGAGACGGATGAGAACTTCGACGTGATCATCAACCCCGAGAAGGGTGACCTGGAGATCTGGCGCAACCGCACGGTCGTCAAGGACGGCGAGGTGGAGAACCCCAACATGCAGATCGCCGAATCGGAGGTGAAGGCCATCGATCCGACCTACGAAATTGGCGATGAGTATGCCGATCCGATCAGCCTCCAGTCGTTCGGACGCCGCACCGTGCTGTCGCTGCGTCAGAACCTCGCATCGCGCATCCTCGATCTGGAGAAGGCCAACCTCTACGAGAAGTACTCGGAGAAGGTCGGCGAGATCATCACGGGCGAGGTTTATCAGGTATGGAAGAAGGAGGTGCTGATCCTCGACGACGAGAACAACGAGCTGATCCTCCCCAAATCCGAGCAGATTCCCAACGATTACTACCGTAAGGGCGACACGATCAAGGCGATCGTCAAGAGCGTCGAGATGAACAACAACCAGCCGCGCATCATCCTTTCGCGTACGGCCAACCAGTTCCTCGAGCGTCTGTTCGAGCAGGAGGTTCCCGAGATCTTCGACGGTCTGATCACCATCAAGAAGATCGCCCGCATCCCGGGCGAGCGTGCCAAGGTGGCCGTCGAATCCTACGACGAGCGAATCGACCCGGTCGGCGCCTGCGTCGGCATGAAGGGCTCGCGTATCTACTCGATCGTCAAGGAGCTGCGCAACGAGAATATCGACGTGATCAACTATACGACCAACCCCCAGTTGATGATTCAGCGTGCCCTGAACCCGGCCAAGATCTCCAGCATCACCATCGACGAGGAGAAGAAGACCGCATCGGTCTACCTCAAGCCCGATCAGGTTTCGCTGGCAATCGGCAAGGGCGGTCTGAACATCCGCCTGTCGAAGATGCTCACCGGCTACGACATCGACGTCTACCGTGAGGTCGAGGAGGAGGATGTGGCGCTGACCGAATTCGCCGACGAGATCGACGGATGGATCATCGATGCGCTGAAGGCCTGCGGTTGCGACACGGCCAAGAGTGTGCTCGAGCTGCCCGTCGAGGAGATTGCAGCCCGCGCCGATCTGGAGCTGGAGCAGGCCCAGAAGGTTGTCGATATCCTGAAAGCCGAATTCGAGCAATAACAATCCCACTTTGACTAAAAAATTAAAAACGAGATAATGAGTAACGAGAAGAAATTAAGACTTATCCAGGTTGCCAAGGAGTTCAAGGTGGGACTGAATACCATCACCGACTTCCTGCAGAAGAAGGGCATCAAGAGCGACGGTTCACCCAATACGCTGGTCGAGCCGGAGGTCTATGCCGTTCTCGAGAAGGAGTTCGGCGGGAATCGTTCGGCCGGGAACGAGCGGGAGAGCGTCCGCGAGCGCATCGCGCAGAAACAGGCGACCATCACCCTCGAGCAGACCCAGAAACAGGCCCGCGAAGAGGAGCAGGAGGTGATCATCAAGAGCCACGTCATCAGTGTCAAGGATGAGATCCCCCATCCCAAGATTCTGGGCAAGATCGATCTGGATGCCAAGAAGCACGCCCCCAAGCCGGAGGTGAAGAGTACTCCGGCAGCCGTTGCCGAGCCCGCGCCCCAGCCCAAGGAGGAGAAACCGCTCCACACGGCCGAGACGGAGGCGCGTCCGCACCCGGTATTGGATGCAGCCCCGCAGCCGGCAGTCCATACGGCAGCTCAGCCGCAGCCGGAGCATACGCCGGAAGAGGCTCCCAAGAAGGACAACATCTTCCGTCCCGAAATTCAGACGCTCACGGGTCCGCAGGTATTGGGCACGATGGACGTATCGGGATTTACGCCCGGCAACCGTCAGAAGCGCAAACGCCTGAGCAAGGAGAAGGTGGACGTCACCCGTGCCCAGGGAGGCTCCCAGAAAGCCGGCTCGAACGGCAAACCGAACAACAACCATTCGGGAAGCGGCAAGGGTCCTCAGCCCAACCAACCCAGACCGGGCGAGGGCAAGAAGAACAAGAAAGAGAAACAGAAGGCTCCCAAACCCGTGGTTCGTCCCGAAATCAGCGACGAAGAGGTTTCGAAGCAGGTGAAAGATACGTTGGCCCGTCTGACGGCGAAAAACAGCAAGAGTAAGGGGGCCAAATACCGCAAGGAGAAGCGGGAGGCCATCGCCGAGCGCATGAACGAAGAGTATCAGCGCGAAGAGCAGGAACGTTCCGTACTGAAGGTCACCGAGTTCGTGACGGTAAACGAGCTGGCGACCATGATGAACGTTCCGATTACGGATGTCATCACGGCCTGCATGAACCTGGGTCTGATGGTGTCGATCAACCAGCGGTTGGACGCCGAGGCGCTCGTGGTAGTCGCCGAGGAGTTCGGGTTCAAGACCGAGTTCGTATCGGCCGATATTCAGGAGGCCATCAAGGATGACGAGCAGGACAAGCCGGAGGATCTGATCCCGCGTCCGCCGATCGTTACGGTCATGGGTCACGTCGACCACGGTAAGACCTCGCTGCTGGACAACATCCGAAAGACCAACGTCATCGAGGGTGAGGCCGGCGGTATCACCCAGCACATCGGTGCCTACAGCGTGGAGCTGAACGGTCAGAAGATCACCTTCCTCGATACGCCGGGTCACGAGGCCTTCACGGCCATGCGTGCCCGCGGTGCCAAGATCACGGACGTGGCGATCATCATCATCGCCGCCGACGACAACGTGATGCCCCAGACGGTCGAGGCTATCAACCACGCCCAGGCAGCCGGTGTCCCGATGGTATTTGCCATCAACAAGATCGATAAGCCGGGAGCCAATCCCGACCACATCAAGGAGCAGCTCTCGCAGATGAACCTGCTGGTCGAGTCGTGGGGCGGCAAGTACCAGGATCAGGAGATCTCGGCCAAGAAGGGCATCAACCTCGACAAGCTGCTCGAGAAGGT
>CAWUYY010000048.1:0-6314 GCA_963926835.1 Rikenellaceae bacterium
ATGAAACCCACTTTGCCGTCGATTACCGCAATCTTGCGGTGGTTGCGGTAGTTGACCTTATCGGTGAACATCGCAAAGCGTACCTCGAGGAAGGGGTAGACCTCGATTCCCGCATCGCGCATCTGTTGGAAGAAGGCCTTTTTGACCCCGCTGCACCCCACGTCGTCGTACATCAGGCGAACTTTCACCCCTTGTTGTGCCTTGCGGATGAGGGCCTGTTGGAGCGTCCGCCCCGTCTCGTCGTCGCAGATGATGTAGTAGAGGATGTGAATGTGGTCGCGAGCCTCCTCGATTGCCTCGAGCAGCGCCTTCATCTTCTCCGCGCCGTTGCCGTAGAAGGTGAGGCGGCTCCCGTAGAAGGGGGTGGCGTGGGCCACGTTGCCGAGCATCGTGGCGATCGGCTGGTAGGGTTCCGGAATCGGTGTCTCGCTGCGGCGTACGTGCGTGGGCAGCGAGTAGAGCATGATCCGTTTGTAGGTTCGCCGGGAGATGAAGCGTTTGCGGCGCAGATCCTGCCCGAAGAAGAAGTAGAACACCAGTCCGACCACCGGGGCGAAGATCAGCAGCAGTACCCACGGAATCGCCTTGAGCGGGTTGCGGTTGCCGGCAATAATGACCAGAATGATGCCGACGATGGTGGCGGCATAGATGGTCAGAAGCAGGTATGTCAGCAGCTGGGGCACTCCTTTCGAGGGGTTTTATTGTTCGGTGTCGGAAATCTTATTTGGTCGGAGCGGGTTGTTTGGCTGAGGCATCCCCGGGGAACTTGACCAGATAGAGCAGATGCTCCACTTCGCGCAGGTAGTTGCGTTTGGGGTTCTTGGGGGAGTAGATGTAGCAGTCGAGCGTGAAGACCCGCCGGGTCGACCGGTCGACGGTCGTGTAGCTGACGAACGGGCCGCCCATGAAGTCACCGGCCACGTCCCAGAATCCGCGCATCTCGACCCACGGACGCCCGTTCAGGCGGAACATTTTGTAGATGGGCTGAATGACCTTCGAGGTGGTCATGTAGGATCCGTCGCTCGGACCGGGAATGCGGGAGGCGAAGCGGTTGCGGGCCTCGAGCAGCGACTGTTCCGAGAGGGAGTCCGCCCCTTCGTACGGGTAGGAGTAGAGCATGAATCCCTGGCTGGCCGAGGGGAATTCGTAGCGGAACCAGAGGAAATTGTCGCTCTGCTGGGCCAGGATGTAGCCCTTCGGAACGTTCATCTCGACCCCGAACATCTCCCGGATCAGTTTGCTCAACTCGGGCTGGTTGAACCGGTCGGCATAGGCGATCGAGCGGTCACGCTCGGCCATCTCGAGAACCTCGAGCAGTTGCTCCTTGTGGATCGAGACATACTCGGTAAGTGCCTCCTGCGAGGGGCCCTGCAGCGTCAGAACGACCTGCGGAGCGGCCGAGACGTTGTATTGCAGGGCGAGCGAAGTGGTTGGCAGCGAAGAATCCTCCACGACCTTCAGAATGTTGCGGTGGTCGGCGAGCATCCCCCGAAAGTCCTTCTCGAGGATGCGCATCACCTGGAACTGGGGCTCCTGCTCGATCAGGTAGGGGACCGGAGTGCGCAGCACGCTGCGCAACGTGTCGCCCAGTTCGCTGTCCCAGAGCTTCTGGTTGCATACGACAACCAGTTCATAGGGGGCTCCCTGTGCCGTGCGCGCCGTGTCGGTCACCGAGCGGAATGCCTTGCAGCCGGCCAGCAGCGAGAGGGCCGAGACGATGAATGCCAGAATAAAAATTGATCTCGTTTTCATGGTGAGTGTCTTGATTTCAAAAGATTGGGGACGTTTGGCCGCAACGGGTGTGCTGCCCGACGCCCATACTCTACAAAAATAACGTTTTTTTGTCGGAAAGTGCATGATGCGGGGAGAAAAGTGGCAATTTGCTTCCCCTCTCCGAGGAGCTCTTCACCGGCGGCGGCGTGATGCCGCAAGCCGATGGCCGCAGAATTTCGGGCTGATCGTTCTTTTCTGCGCGTCGCTTTTCGTATATTTGTAACGGATATCACAACCTCTTTTGGTATGAGACTCAGACCGCCCAAAATAATCCGCCGACTCTTCCCCTCGCTGATCTGGGAGATCGAGGATCCGCAGCAGAACGGAATCTTTCTCACCTTCGACGACGGGCCGACACCCGGCGTGACGGAGTGGATCCTCTCGACGCTTGACAAATACGATGCCAAGGCGACCTTCTTCGTCTTGGGCAAGAACGTGGAGGCCTATCCGGATCTGTATCGCCGCATCGTCGATGCCGGCCACAAGATCGGGAACCACACCTATTCCCACCAGAAGGGGTGGGGCATGAGCCTGGAGCGTTATATCGAGGATGTTGACTTTGCCAACGACCTGCTCCACACCGAGCTCTTCCGTCCGCCGTACGCCCGGATCACCGTGGCCCAGGCGCGCGCCCTCTCGCAGCGTTACAAGATCGTGATGTGGGATGTGCTCTCGCGCGACTACAGCCGCTCGCTCTCGCCGCGGGCCTGTCTGAAAAATGTGACCAAGTACCTCACCCCCGGGGCGATTGTCGTCTTCCACGACAGCGAAAAGGCCTTCCGGAACATGCGCTATGCCCTGCCCCGCACGCTGGAGAAGATCCGCCAGGCGGGACTTCTCTGCAAGACTATCGAATTGTAGGGGAACATCCGCCCGGCTCTTAAAAACGGTTCCCGTCCCTCCAAGGACGGGAACTGCTGTTTTCTGTTTACGGCCGGTTTTGTCGTTGCGACCAATCTTTGACCAGACATTTCCCTGTGTAGGTGGCCGATATCCGATGGCCGTATCCATCCTTCAGATCGATCTCGAACGTATAGTCGTCCTCGCCCGAACGGGTGACCTTGATGCTGCCCGTGCGTGCGGCGGACTCCACCTGACTGGCTGTCGAGAAGTACCATGAGCCGAAATAGCCTCCGTATGTGGGCTCGTAAACCCCGCTCAGAGCCGTCCCTACGGGGTAGTCATCGGCCGAGGCGGCGTCGATGAGGGTGTAGGTGCCGTCGGGTATGGCCTTCGAGCTGCCGGGAGTCACGTTGAACGAGAGCATCAGGGCATCCGAACCGCCGAAGTTGTTGTCCAGATCGTAGTCCGGTCCGGCGAGAATGACCGTGAACAGATCCGAGGTCTCGGTGAAGGCCGTCCCCATGTAGGCAAGCAGCGCCTGGGACAGTCCGCTTACGGTGACGTCCTGGGCGAGGTTGCTCATCTGTCCCTCCTTCGAACGGTTCAGGAAGGAGATCGGTCCGACGAAGGAGTAGTGATACTCCGACGAATCTTCGAGCTGCAGGTTGGCCTCGATACGGTAGTATCCTTCGTCTCGGGAGACCTTCACCGTTCCGCCTGTGATACCAAGCGTCTTGGGGCTGCCGCTGTCGGTGTATCGGGTCAGAAAACTGTCTCCGTTGGCAATATTAAGCGTAAGAGGCTGGTGTGAGTCGGCCGAAAAGTCGGAGGTGTAGGTGCCGTCGGCCAGTTCGGCGAAATCGGCATTCTCGGCCAGCACCGTGTTGAAGTCAAGGCACAGGATATAGCCGGGACCGACATAGTCTTTGTGGCTGGCATCATACTCCATCTTCGAGATGAAGTTGATCCACAGATTGCCTGCTCCGGATCCGTAGATATCGCCCTTGTAGAAGGCTTCCGTTGTAACGTCTTGAGTCGGAACGACCGTCGGAGGGGTGTTGCCGCCCTTGTCGTCGGTCGAACAGGCGGACATTGTCACAAGCCACGCAGCAGCGCCTGCAAGGGACAAAATGTGTCTTAATTTTAGCATAAGCTTAATTTTTAAAGTGATACGAGTCAAATATAGTGTTTTTTTCGAGGGTTCCAAGTTTTTGGGACGGGCGAATGGAGCGGAATGCCCGCCAGCCCGTTTCGAGGCGGATGTGTCGTGGGGGGAGGAGCGTGTTGCCACACTTCCTTGTAGGTGAAAGGATTTTCGGATTTTTTTGCTATCTTTGCGTCCACGAATAAACTAATACAGATATAACTATGGCAACAACTGCAGACATCAAAATCGGCATGTGCATCGAGCTGGACGGCAAAACGTTCCAGATCGTGGACTTCCAGCATGTGAAACCGGGCAAGGGCCCCGCTTTCGTACGTACCAAACTCAAGAACCTCGAAAATGGCCGTGTACTCGACAATACTTTCAGTGCCGGTGCCAGAATCGAGCCCGTACGTGTAGAGCGTCGTCCCTATCAGTTCACCTACGAGGATGACCTGGGTGCCCACTTCATGCACACCGAGACCTTCGAGGAGATCAACATCGACAAGAACCTGATCAACAACTACGACCTGATGGCCGACGGCCAGATTGTCGAGGTGATGTTCCACACCTAGAAGGAGACCGTGCTTTCGGCCGAGCTTCCTCCCATTGTGGACATGGAGGTTACCTACACCGAGCCGGGTATCAAGGGCGATACGGCTTCGACCAACTCGCTCAAGCCGGCCGTAGTGAACACCGGTGCGACGATCAAGGTTCCCCTGTTCATCAATACGGGCGACAAGATCCGCGTGGATACGCGTACGCGCGAGTACTACGAGCGTATCAAGTAGTTCGGTTGTCTTAGGGCAACAAAAAATACCCGACCTGCGCAGGTCGGGTATTTTTGTTTGGGTGTCTCTTTGTCAGATCTTCTCCAGTTCGACGGTGAAGTGGCGCAGAATCGGGTGCTCGAAGGTGATCCGATAGCCCGAGGTGATCTGATCGCGGCGCTCGAAGACGTTGCGGCAGGCGGCGGCGATTACCCGGATGTGGTTGTCCGTGTAGACGCGGCTCGGGATGGTCAGACGCAGCAGCTCCAGCTTGGGATAGCGGTTCTCGTGGGTCACCGGATCGCGGTCGGCCAGGATCGAACCGATCTCCACGCCGCGGATACCCGCCTCGATGTAGAGCTCGATGCCCAGCGTCTGGGCGATGAACTGCTCCTTGGGCAGGTTGGGCAGGATCTTCTTCGCGTCGAGGAAGATGGCATGGCCTCCGGCCGGACGCTGGTAGGGGATGCCGTACTCATCGAGCAGGTCGCCGAGCAGCTTGACCTGACGGATGCGGGCATCGAGCTGTTCGAACTCCGTGTTCTCGTCCAGACCGACGGCCAGAGCCTCCATGTCACGTCCGGTCATGCCTCCGTAGGTGACATAGCCTTCGAACATGATGTTGAACTGCGACGCGCGGCGGAAGAGCTCCTCGCTGCGCATGGCCAGCAGACCGCCCATGTTCACCACGCCGTCCTTCTTGGCCGACATGGTCATGATATCGGCGTAGGAGTAGATCTCGCGGACAATCTCCTTGATCGTCTTGTCGGCATACCCCTCTTCGCGGGTCTTGATGAAGTAGGCGTTCTGGGCGAAGCGGGCCGAGTCGATCAGCAGGGGCACTCCGTAGCGGCGGCACAGCTCGGCCGTTCCCTTGATGTTGCGCATCGAAACGGGCTGTCCTCCGGCCGTATTGTTGGTGATTGTCAGCACGACGCAGGGGATCTTCTCCTTGGGGTATTTCTTGAGGACGCCCTCCAGTTTCTCCAGATCCATCTCCCCCTTGAAGGGCAGTTCGCGCTGGGTGTCGGCCGCAGCGTCGATCGTGCAGTCGATGGCTGTGGCGCGGCGGAACTCGATGTGTCCCTTGGTGGTGTCGAAGTGCGAGTTGCCCGGGACGATATCCCCTTCTTTGAGGATGGTGGAGAAGATGACGTTTTCGGCGGCGCGGCCCTGGTGGGTCGGCAGGAAGTAGGGCATGCCGAAGATGCGCTCGACGACCTCCTTGAGACGGAAGTACGAAGCGGCTCCGGCATAACTCTCATCGGCGGTCATCATGGCCCCCCACTGGCGGTCACTCATCGACTCCGTGCCCGAGTCGGTCAGCAGGTCGAGCATGACCTGGTCGGCACGCAGTTTGAAAAGGTTGTAGTGTGCGTCGCGGATCCATTGTTCGCGCTCTTCGCGGGTGGAGGTGCGGATTGCCTCCGTTACCTTGATTTTGTAAGGTTCGCAATAAGGTAGTTCCATTGGTGTATGTTTTTAGGTTTGGTTGTCCGTTTTGCGGATCTTGTTGGGATAAATATAGCAAAAGTTCTTGAATTTCTGCAAAGAGGTGTTATATTTGTACCCGATGGAACCCTCATTTTAGTAAAATAGTAAAATCTTTAAAACCATGAAAAAGTATCGTTGTACCGTATGTGACTACATCTACGATCCGGCTGTCGGTGATCCTGACAGCGGCATCGCTCCCGGAACCGCCTTCGAGTCGCTGCCCGATGATTGGGCATGCCCGCTCTGCGGTGTCGGCAAGGATATGTTCGAGCCGGTGGAGTAAGGATCGC
>CAWUYY010000049.1:0-9885 GCA_963926835.1 Rikenellaceae bacterium
AAAGATGAGTTCGATCGGAAAAATTACCGGGACAGTCTGCCGATTGACTCATAATGACGGAATTAAACGACTGTCCCTAATTTATAAAAGGTGAAAGGTGCTACCGTTTACGCTCGATCCGGCGGAACGGCAGAGCCAACACACCGAAGAAGGCTTCGCCGAAGATGCCGCTCGACATCTTGGAGATTCCCTCCGTGCGATCCACGAAGACGATCGGCACCTCCACGATGTTGAATCCCATCTTCCAGGCCGTATATTTCATCTCGATCTGGAATCCGTACCCCACCATCTCGATCCGGTCGAGATCCATCGCCGCCAGCACTTCGCGGCGATAGCCTACGAAACCCGCCGTGGCATCGTTGACCGGCATGCCGGTGACGATCTTCACATAGCGCGAGGCACAATAGGACATCAGCAGCCGCGACATGGGCCAGTTCATCACCGTCACCCCCTGCGAATAGCGGGAGCCGACCGCCACATCCGCCCCGTGCTCCAACCGGTCGGCAAGGCGCAACAGATCGTCCGGATTGTGCGAAAAGTCGCAGTCCATCTCGAAGACTGCATCGTAATCACGCTCCAGTGCCCAGCGGAAAGCCGTAATATAGGCCGTACCGAGCCCCAGCTTGCCGCTCCGCTCGATCAGAAACAACCGGTCGGGAAACTCCGCCTGACGCTCCTTCACCACGGCAGCCGTTCCATCCGGCGACCCGTCGTCCACCACGAGCAGATGGTAGCCGCCCTCAAGCGACATCACTTTCGAGATCATCTTCGAAATATTCTCGATCTCTTCGTAGGTGGGTATGACAACCAGTTTTTTCATCATAACAAATTGCCGAATCTCTTCCGGCCTAAAAGATAACGCAAAACAATTGATCCGTAGTATACTCCAACCGGCCTTCCGACCGCATGGGCGCGGATATTCCGCCGCTTGGCGGCCAGCGCTCCGTGCCAGCGGAGGAAATCCCTCCAGGCACGCCCTACCGCCTTGAAATGAGCCGTACGCCCCTGCAACAGATAGGAGCAGGCGGCCATCAGGTCGAGCCACGGCCGCACGACGGCCACCACGACCCGTTGACACGGCGAGGAGCATTTGTAAAGCATCGCCAGGTTGTTGCGGTGGTTGTAATAGACCTTCGACGGGGAGGTCGAGGCGAGCGTACCGCCACCGAGGTGGTAAACCCGGCTGCGGGGTTCGATCCAGATCCGATAGCCGGCCAGCTGCATCCGCCAGCAGAGGTCGATCTCCTCCATGTGGGCGAAGAAATCCTCATCAAACCCGCCCAGCTGCCGGAATAGGTCGGCCCGACAGCAGAAAGCGGCACCGCTGGCCCAGAAGACCTCGCGCGGATCGTCATACTGCCCCTCGTCCCGCTCGACGCACTGCAGAACACGCCCCCGGCAGAAGGGATAGCCGAGCCAGTCGATAAAACCGCCCGACGCCCCGGCATATTCAAACCGATGCGGTTCACTCCAGGACAAGAGTTTGGGTGCGACCGCCGCCACCTTCGGGTCGCGGTCGAGAAGGGCCACCAGCGGTTCCAGCCACCCCTCGGGGGTCTCGACATCCGAATTGAGCAGCACGAAGCAGTCGGCCTCGACCTGCGCCAGCGCCCGGTTATACCCGCCGGCATACCCGTAGTTGCGATCCAGCACGATCCGCTCAACGGAGGGAAACTCCCGCTCCAACACGGCAAGCGAATCATCCGTCGAGCCGTTGTCGGCCACGACTACCCCCACCCCCGACGGTACGGATCGCACCACCGAGGGGAGAAACCGGCGCAGAAAATCCACACCGTTCCAGTTGAGGATCACTACTTTTGTTATTCGCATTCCATGCGGGCCAGATCAGCCGGCGATTTGTGTTTCCAACGTTTGTGCGACCACATCCACAGTTCGGGATGTTCGCATATCTTCTCTTCGAGCAGACGGACGTAGCGTTCGGTGATCTCGTTGGGAGCCACCTTCTCCTCTCCGTCATAGATCTGCTCGAAATCCATCTCGTAATACCCCGGTTTGATCCGCCTAAGCCAGGTGAAATAGACCGGCAGATGCAGGCGCAGGGCCAGTTTTTCTCCTCCGTCGAAGAAGATCGTATCCCGGTTAAGGAACCGGAACCAGTGGCTGTCGGGATGACGGGGGGGATTCTGGTCGGAGATCAGTCCGAGCACCATGTTTTTACCCTCCACACCCTGCTCATAGTGCCTCAAATAGAACAGCAGCGCATTCTTCATCGGCACCGGGCAGATATTGGTCCGGTTGCGCAGCCGCTTGTACAACTCGTCGAACACCTTGCTGCGCAGCGGATGATAGACGGCCACGACCACCTGCTCGGGATAGGCCATACCCCAGAACGAACAGTACTCCCAACATCCCAGATGGGCCGTCATGGCAATCCAGTTGCGTCCGGCCACCCGATCGATCTGCCGTTCGAGATCCTTTACGACAACCACCTCCCGGCATTTTCGTTCGGAGAAACCGGCGATGCTCAGCGTATCGACCACGATCTCGGCCAGGGTGCGGTAAAAGCCCCGACGGATCGCATGCAGCTCGGCCTCGCTCTTTTCGGGGAACGAGCGGCGCAGATTATCGGTCACTACCTTGTAGCGGTAGCGAAGCAGCCGCAGCATGGCATAGATGAAGTGTTCCAGCAGGTGATAACGCACCCAGTAAGGCAGCGCCGCAAAGATCCGGCAAAAGACCCACAGGCTCTCCAGCCCCACCCGCTGTCCGAAAGTAAGATCCGGTTTCGGACACTTCACGGCGTTCGTTTTACTCATTCTTCTTCGGATCTACGAACAGTTTGACATTCTTGACCTTGGTACGCACCGACAGCCAGCGTCGCAGCGTATTCTCCTCGACCGGTCGCAGGTTGTCCTTGGGGGTGACCACACAGATCAGCACCGTATCGAGCGCCTTGCCCGAGACATCCCAGACCATACCCTTGGTCAGCGACATCGACTCCACGTTGTCGACCAGCGTGCCGACCTCCTTCGAAATATCGCCGATATCGACGTTGGTCACCTGATAGCGGGCCAGCCGCGAACGCATCTCGTCGAGCTGGGCATTCTTCTCCTCGAGCAGCTCGGCATAACCCGACTGCAGCGACTGCAGGTCGATCTTGTCCGAACCGGAGGCCTGGCGAACCACCAGTTCAGCCCGTTCCAGTCCGTAATTATACAATTGCCCCCGGGCATTCTCCACGACGCTCTCCTCGAGCGGCTCCCCCATGAGCAGCAATTCAATCCGGGGGACATCCCGTCCGCCGTGATAGGTGCGCGTAGCCTCGATAACGCGCGTATGCGGGAAGTTGAAGACCTGACTGATGTATTTATCGGCCTGTGCCTCGAAGATCGAGACACGCACCATGCGGAATCCGATGATGACGCTCGGCACAAGCGTGGCCAGCGTAATGAAGAACATCACCCGTTTTACGAAACGCTCGCGCTTGCGGTCGAGGAAGGTCTTCTTCTCGTACTTCATGAAGCGGGTGAAGATATAGGTGGCCAGCGCAATGAAGACCGTGTTGATAAAGAAGAGGTAGAACGCCCCGAGGAAGAACTTCATCTGACCGGTAGCCAGTCCGTATCCCGCCGTACAGAGGGGCGGCATGAGGGCCGTGGCGATCGCCACACCCGGAATAACGGTCGAGGTACGATCCTGACGCGACTGCGCCACAATGCCGGCCATACCGCCGAAGAGGGCGATCAGCACGTCGTAGGTGGTCGGCGTGGTACGGGCCAGCAGCTCGCTGCTGGCGTTGCCCAGCGGCGAGACGAAGAAGTAGACGGTCGCCGTGATGATTGCCACCACGAACATCAGCACGAAGTTGCGCACCGACTTTTTCAACAGATCGAAATCGTTGATGCCCACCGAGAAACCGATACCCATGATCGGTCCCATGATCGGCGAGATACACATGGCGCCGATGATGACCGCCGTCGAATTGACGTTCAGGCCCAGCGAAGCGACAAGCGCCGCACAGATCAGAACCCACAGATTGACTCCGCGGAACTCCGTACCCTTGCTGATGTTGGCCGTCACCTCCGCCTGCGAGGCCTTGTCCTCCTCCAGGCTGAAACGCTCCCGCACCCAGGCCCGAAACTCGGACCAGACGTGAATCTCCCGGTGCGGCTGCTGACTATTTTGCTCCTTGCAATCCATATTCTCTTCTCTATTCATTTTCTTCCTCCTCGTTCTCCTCCTGCCGGCTGCGGGGGTTTGGGCAACCCCTCCAGCACGATCACAAATTCGCCCTTGGGCGCATGCTCACGGAAATAGGCGGCCACCTCCGCAAGGGTTCCCCGCACGGTCTGCTCGAACTTCTTGGTCAGCTCGCGCGAGACCGAGACCCGGCGCTCCGGGCCAAACAGCTCGGCAAACTGCTCCAGCGTCTTGACCACCCGGAAGGGCGACTCGTAGAAGATCATCGTGCGCGGTTCGTCGACGAGCGTCTGCAACAGCTTGTTGCGCCCCTTCTTCTGCGGCAGGAACCCCTCGAAGCAGAAGCGGTCGCACGGGAATCCGCTCTGCACGAGCGCCGGCACAAACGCCGTAGCTCCGGGCAGCGCCTCGACCTCGATGCCCGCCTCCAGACACTCCCGCACCAGCAGGAATCCCGGATCGGAGATACCGGGCGTCCCCGCATCGGAGATGAGCGCCGCACTCCGCCCCTCGGCGATGCTCAAGGCGACCATGCCGACCGTGGCGTGTTCGTTGAACTTGTGGTGGGAGTACATCTTCTTCTCCAGTCCCAGATGTTTGAGCAGCACCGAAGAGGTACGGGTATCCTCGGCCAGGATGAAATCGACCTCGGAGAGCACCTTCACCGCGCGCAGCGTAATGTCGTCCAGATTGCCGATCGGAGTCGGCACCAGATAGAGCTTTGCCATGGAACGATCCGAATTACGAAAGTTTGCGATCCAACAGCTCCATCAACAGTTTAACTCCGTCCGAGGCTGCATTCCAGTCGTAATGCTCCGAGATGAAGACCAGACAGTCGTCCAGATTGTCGAAGGCATTCAGGCGGTCGATCGCCTCCTCGTAGCGCTGCGAGTCTCCGTCGAACAGATCGCGGATCAGCAGAAACTTGTCGTTGATGCCGATCGCCTGCTTCAGATCGGTGATCTTCTCGCGACGGACGATTTCGGAGGCCACATCCTCCACCGTAGGTATCGTATCGGCCAGCGTATGCACCTCGCTGCCGATCACCTCGCCCAACACGGTCGTCCGGGCAGCCTGACGGCCGATCCGCGGCTTCCCGTCATCCGTCGGGAGCGGCTCTGCCGGTTCACTTGCCACCGGCTCCGCCGGCTGCTGCGGCATCGTTTCGGGCTCGGACTCCTCCGGCTCCTCCATCGGGATCACCTCCACGATGCGCTCGTCGAGCTGCTCCACGACCGGGATCTCCTCCACGGCAGGCTGCTCCACGGCAGGCTGCTCGACCACTTCGGCCTCGCGCTCCTTCTGCTGAGGCTCCGGGCGAGGCTCGTTCACAGCGACTTTCGTCCGAGGCTCCTTCGCGACAGCATCTTTTCGGGGTTCACTCGCAACAGGCTCCTTCCGCGACTCAGTTGCAGCGCTCTCCTTCCGAGGCTCAGTCTCGTACAGCGACATGAGCACCCGACGCTTCTCCCGGTGGCGGACCACCAGCCCCTCCGTATCGAACAGGCTGCCCAAAAGCGGACTCTCGTCGTGGGACTGCGGCTCCACAACAGGCTCTGACTCTGACTTCGACTGGAGTTCCGAAGCCTTCTGCGCGCTCTCCGCCTCAACAGCCTCTGCGGCGGGCTCTGAACCAGGGACAGGTTCCGGTTCAACATGCGGTTCCGAAGCGGGCTCGGCTGTCGGCTGCGGCTCGGCATGCGGTTCCGAAGCAGGCACCTCAACCGGGGCCGGTTCCGGCTTGGGCATCGGTTCCGGTTCTATCTTTGTTTCGGGTTTTGCC
This sequence comes from Rikenellaceae bacterium, assembly GCA_963926835.1. GTDB lineage: Bacteria > Bacteroidota > Bacteroidia > Bacteroidales > Rikenellaceae > Alistipes. The sequence continues at coordinate 5,945 of CAWUYY010000049.1, forward strand.
TCGGGCTGTGCAGCGGTCTGCGGATGCTGCGGGGCAACGGGACTCTCCTGCGTCGTCTTACCTCCCAGATCAACCGTTGCCGTCACGGCCAGCGGCTCGATCATCACATCATCCAGATCGATGCTGATCTCCGCACTCGCCTCCGGCTCTTCGGGCTCCTCGGAAGCCGGATCCGGCTCCGACGCCTCGGTCTGCGGCTCGGCAAAGCGAACCGTCTCGTAAAGCGACTTCAGTTTGTCCAGCGCCAGATCCCGCTCGATTGCGGGTATATCCTGCAAGGCTTGCCAACCGTCGACCAGCGCAGTCAGACGGGCAAGTTCCTCCTGAATTTTCTTAACCTCCATAGCAATTGGTTTATAGCAGTCAAAGGTACAAAAAATATCCGTTACGGCGAATGCCTGCATCCGCTTTCTGCGAAAATCGAAGATCGGATTCCCCGAAAATTATTATCTTTACCAAAATATTGTTCCCTGCAAGATGGATCTTCTCGAATTCCGACGCTACTGTCTCTCCCTGCCGCTGGCCGAGGAGTGCACCCCGTTCGACGAGACCACCCTGGTTTTCAAGATCGGCGGCAAGATGTTCTGCTACACGGACATGATGCAGTTCGAATGGATCGCCGTCAAGTGCGATCCGGACGAGGCGATCCTCCTGCGCGAACACTACCCCGAGGAGGTGCAGCCCGCCTACCACAGCAACAAGCGCCACTGGAACGGCATCCGCACCAACGGCGATCTGCCCGACCGCTTCATCCGCGAGCAGCTGCGCAACTCCTACCGGCTTGTCGCGGCGCACCTCACCCCCAAAGCTCTGCGGAAAGAGGTGGCGGCCGTCATCGAAAAAGCCGGGCTCCCCGAAGAGTAGCCCGGCTTTCGATCCATTCACCAGAATGCCTGTTACGGCTGTTTCATGACCCGCAGCCAGCGTCTGTATCCGGCCACGGCCATTCCCAGGTAGATCAGGTAGAGTGCGGCCGTAATCGGGATATCCTTGTAGAGGTAAAGTGCCACGGTCACCGCATTTACCACGATCCAGATCAACCACTGCTCGACATATTTGCGTGAGAGCATCCAGATTCCCACGATGCTCAGCGCCGTAGTCAGACTGTCCCAGAACGGCACGGTGCTGTTGGTAAAGGAGACGAGTACCCAGTAGATCACCCCCTGCACGGCGACATAGACCACCGCCAGCACCGCCCACAGACGGGCGGGCGTGTGCGCGATGACACCCCCGTCCTTGCGTTTGGGGGCCCGCAGCCAGACGATCCATCCGTACAGCCCGGCCAGCAGGTAATAGACATTCATCGCGCTGTCGGCATAGAGCCCCGCCTGGTAATAGAGTGTGCCGTGGACCACCGGCATGATCATCCCCACGAACCAGAGCCAGATGTTGGCCCGGTACTCCAGCCAGACGTAGAGCATTCCGAGCGCAAAGCCCACGATCTGCAGGAACAGTTTCAAATCCATGATTTCCGTGCGTTAGAAGCTGACCGTTACGTTGGCCAGCACGTTCAACATTGCCTGCGGGAAGTAGTAGGCCTCGTCAACCCGCACACCGTCCACGATCGAGGAGTAGCCGTATCCGTTGTTACAGTACTCCGAATTGAAGAGGTTGTTGATCTGCACGCCAAGGCGGATCTTCCTGGTGCGGGGCGTCGAGAACTCATACCCCAGGTTCAGATTCGTAAAGCAGTACTGATCGAGCGAAAGGGCCGCCACCTGCGAGTTGGTCATATACTGGCTGCCGACATACTGGGTCTGCAGCAGGGCGCTGAACCCCTTGACGTGGAAGTCGAGCATCAGACCGGCAATCAGGTCGGGCGAATAGGAGAGCGTCGAGGTCTTCATGAAGATCTCCTTCTCACCCAGGTAGTTCCAGTCGGCATCGTACTCCGAGATGTGCTCCGTATAGTTCTTGATACGGTTCTGGCTGAACGTGGCGTTCGCACCGAGCGTAAACCAGGGGGTCAGCTCGAGTGCCGCCGTCAGCTCGATACCCCGGCGGTAGCTGTCGGGGATGTTGCGCACCAGCGCCTCGCCCGTATCCGAGAGCTCGCCCGTGGCTACCAGTTGATCCCTGTACTGCATGTTGTAGAAGTTCACGCCCGCCTCGAAACGGTTGTTGCGGAACAGGTATCCGAACTCCCAGTCGTAGAGTTTCTCGGGCGAGGGGTACTGGTTCTGCTTGGTGTCGGTGAAGTTGCTGCGGTTGGGCTCCTTCTGTGCCACCGAGAACGAAGCGTAGACCTTGTGGTTGCGGGCGAACGAATAGTTGATGCCCGCCTTGGGGTTGAAGAAGTGGTAGGTGCGGTGGATATCGAGCTGCTGCAGGGCCGAGGTGACGCTGTTGAAGTTGTCGTTCGTGCCGGTGATGTTATGCCGGATCAGGCGGTACTGCATGTCGGCAAAAATATTCAGACCGCGCGCCACCTCCCAGTTCGCCTTCACGAAGAGGTTGCCGTCGTATTTGGTCGAGGCGTTGCGGTAGTACTCGAAACGGCCGAAATCGGGGGCTGCAACCACCGACATCACATTGCCCCAATGGCGTCCGTCGTAGACGCTGGCCGCACCGCCGATCGAGAGCTGGAAACGCGAGACGGTATAGTTGGCCGAAGCGACCACGCCGCCGAAGTGGTTGTCCATCAGCTTGCGGCGGATCAGATTGCTCTCCGTGACCGTAACGGCCGGATCGTCCGTTGCGATGGGCGGAATGCCGTACTCGCTCAGATCCTGCCCGTTCTTGTACTGGTTGTAGTATCCCATTCCATAGGTATAGTGTCCCGTCACGTTGAGCGACCAGCGGTTGTTGAACTGGTGGGTGACTACCAGCTGGTTGTTGATCTGGGTGTAATTGTCGATCTGATTGTCATAGAAGGAGATCGATCCGTCGGCGTGTTCGATCAGGCCCTGCGAGTTGTAGCGTCGGTCACTTACCAGTTGCTCCTTCGTGACACCGTCATAGGCCAGTCCGACCTTGGCCACACCGCCGAACGAGATGAGCTTGACAATCGTGTTGTCGTCGTAGTAACCCGCCTGGAACATGTAGGCACTCAGGTTCGTGCTGGCCCGATCGACGTAACCGTCCGAGCTGATGTGCGAAACCCGCGCATCGATGATCCAATGCCGACCCAGCAGACCCGAACCGATCCGCAGCGACTGTTTGTTGGTGTTGTACGAACCGTAGCTCATCGAAGCCTCACCCGAAAACTCGTTCGACAAACGGGCCGTCGTCATATTGACCGATCCACCGAAAGCTCCCGTACCGTTGGTCGAGGTACCGGCACCACGCTGCACCTGGATCGAGCCGATCGAGGAGGCCATATCGGGCGTATCGTACCAATAGACCGCGTGGCTCTCGGCATCGTTCATCGGCACGCCGTTGGTCGTGATGTTGATGCGCGATGCGTCGGCACCACGCAGGCGGAAGGCCGTGCCGCCAATGCCGTTGCCGGCGTCCGACGTAACCACCACCGACGGGGTCATCTGCAGCAGCGACGGCATGTCGGCACCGAAATTCTGGCGGGCAATCTCCTCTCTGTTCAGATCGGTATAGGCCACCGGCGTCTTGCGGTCGACGCGCGTGGCGGTCACCTCGATCTGCTGCAGTTCGTAAATACGCGTCGAATCGGGACTCTCGTAGTCCGCAGGCTCCGCCGCACGGGTCAGCATCGCCCCGAGCAGGGCAATGGCCGCCAAGGAAAATAGCATCCTTTTCATGGTTTTAACTTTTTTAAATTAAAAGAACTGAAAAGGGGTATGTTTTCTTGATTATGCATCCCGGTCTCGGCATTATCCGTATCCGGTACAATGGGTATAATCTCAGCCTGACAGTAAGGCACCCCTCTTTGAAATACGGGCGCAAAAGTAGTATTTTAATCTGAATTTTCAACTAAACCTCTCAAAAGAATCCCGACGACAAAGAGTTTGGGCGGATCGCAATAC
>CAWUYY010000050.1:0-4377 GCA_963926835.1 Rikenellaceae bacterium
AACCAGCTCTTCCGACCAGTTGCCATCGGGGATGCGCTGAAGGGATATGTCCGCAAAATAACCGAGGGCAACCGCATCGACCTCAGCCTCCAGCAGCAGGGGATGGCCGAAGTGCAGAAGGGGTCGCACACGCTCCTCTCGCTGCTGCATGACAACGGCGGATTCCTCCCCCTGAACGACGATAGTTCCCCGGCCGAGATCACGGCCTGCACGCAGATGAGCAAGAAGGGGTTCAAACGTTCGCTGGGAATGCTGCTCAAACAAGGTATCGTGGAGATCACCCCGGAAGGGATCAAACTGACAAAACGAGATGAGTAATTTCGCAACCGCGGAGCGCGTCTCGCGCGACGCATCGGACAACTACGTATTCCAGCGTTCGCTGCTCGCCTACCACGCGGCGGCGGAGCGCATTCACGGCGACGTGCTGGAGATCGGCACCGGGACAGGGTACGGCATCGAAATCGTCGCACCCCGTGCGGAGAGTTTTCTGACCCTCGACAAATGCGAGCCGGAAGGGGCGCTGCCCCGGTTCCCGAACGTCGAGATGCGGCAGGCACTCGTACCGCCGATCGATCTTCCGTCGAACAGTTTCGACTTCGTCATCTCGTTCCAGGTGATCGAACACGTCAAAAAGGATGTGGAGCTGGTGCGCGAGGTCTACCGCGTACTCAAGCCGGGCGGGGAGTTCATCGTTTCGACCCCCAACGCCAAGATGTCGCTCACGCGGAATCCCTGGCACATCCGCGAGTATGACCCGGATCAGTTCCAGAATCTGCTCGCGCACGTCTTTTCGTCGGTCGAGACCCTCGGCGTCTTCGGCGACGAGCGGGTCATGGCCTATTACGAAAAGAATCGGAAAAGCGTCGAGCGGATCACGCAGTTCGACATTTTCGACCTCGAACACCATCTGCCGGGATGGATGCTGCGTCTGCCCTACGACCTGCTGAACCGGTTGAACCGGCGCAAGCTGCTGCACGACAACACGGAGCTCACCACCTCGATCTCGATGGCGGACTACCGCATCGCCCCGGTGGCCGACAACTGCTTCGACCTCTTCTACATCGCCAGAAAGTAGCTCAAAAAGCAACTGTTCCCTGCACGAATGGTCGCGCGACTCAGAATGGCATCCGCTGTGGAAGAGGGGGTGCCCTACGCATACCTTTTCGAGCAGTCCGTCCGATCCAGCTGAAAGTAGAGGAGCTGAGTGTCAGAAGAAAAGGATGCTTTAACCTCCCGGCAGACAGTTCCTTCCACAAAAAATCGCGAAAAAACTTTCATTCCTGAAAGAGAAGTATTACTTTTGCGCCGAATTGGTTCCGAAAGGCCCTCCGGGTCGATAGGATTAAAAGGGAACCGGGTGAAATTCCCGGACAGTCCCGCTGCTGTGAAGCTCCGCCAACCACTCGAAAATCCAAGATGTCACTGATCACTTGATCGGGAAGGCCTCGGGTGGGGAGTCAGTCAGAAGACCTGCCATCGATTTTTGTTTTTAACCGAGCCCGTGGACAGGACGGTTGAAGGTGCAAGATAAATGCTACACAAATTTTTCAGGCTTCTTTGGCCATACATATCCCTTCTCGGGGGCTTGTGCTGTATCGCTGAGGCTTCCGCCGAGGAGCCGATCGACTCGCTTCACACCATCGAAGAGGTGGTCGTGATCGGGCACACCGTACACCGGGAGATCATCCCCGTACAGTCGCTCGCGGGCGATCAGCTGCACAAACTCTCCTCGCACAACGTGGCCGACGCCCTGCGCTACTTCTCGGGCATTCAGATCAAGGACTACGGCGGGGTCGGAGGATTGAAGACGGTCAACATCCGAAGCATGGGCACGAACCACGTGGGCGTCTTCTACGACGGCATCGAACTCGGGAATGCCCAGAACGGCACGGTCGATCTGGGACGTTTTTCGCTCGACAACATGGAGTCGGTGACCCTCTACAACGGGCAGAAAAGTGCCATCTTCCAGCCGGCCAAGGATTTCGGATCGTCCGGCTCGATCTATCTCCAGACACGCACGCCCCGCTTCGAGGAGGGGGTGACCCACCACGTGAAGGCGACCTTCAAGACCGGATCGTTCGGGCTGGCCAACCCTGCCCTGCTCTGGGAGCAGCGTCTCTCCGACCGCGTCAGCAGCTCGTTCAGCGCCGAATACCTCTACTCGTCCGGACGCTACAAGTTCACCTACCGCATGCAGGAGGGGTACGACACCACGGCCGTGCGCCGCAACGGTGACGTCAACGCCATGCGCATCGAGGGCGGTCTCTTCGGGCAGGTCGACCGGGGATACTGGCGGGCCAAAGCCTACTTCTACAACTCCGAACGGGGCTATCCCGGAGCCGTCGTCCGCAACAAGTTCTCGCACGAGGACCGGCAGTGGGATACCAACTTCTTCGTACAGGGGGTCTACAAGAAATACTTCGCCTCGTGGTACAGTCTGATGATGAATGCCAAGTACGCCTACGACTACCTCCACTACCTGGCCGATCCGAACAAGGACGAGTCGCTGATGTACACCAACAACCGCTACTACCAGCACGAGACCTACTTCTCGGCGGCCAACCATTTCAAGATCTTCCCCTGGTGGGAGGCGAACTTCTCGGTCGACTACCAGTTCAACCTGCTCGATGCCGACCTGCGCGACTTCGCCTACCCGCGCCGCCATACGGTACTGGCCGCACTGGCCACCTCCATGCGGTTCAACCGGGTCGAGATTCAGGCCAGCCTGCTCGAAACCTTCGTACACGATCAGACGCGGGGCAACACAATGTCCGACAAACAGAAGCTCACGCCGGCCGTATTCGTCTCCTGGCGTCCCTTCAAGGAGGCCGGGCTCAGTCTGCGGGCCTTCTACAAGCGGATCTTCCGCATGCCGACGCTCAACGACCTCTACTACACGTTCGTCGGCAACGTCAACCTCGATCCCGAATACACCACCCAGTATAACGTGGGGGCCACCTATTCGCACACCTTCGCCAACAAGTGGCTCCGCTCGATCGAGGTGCAGGCGGACTTCTACTACAACGAAGTGGAGAACAAGATCGTGGCCACCCCGACCTCGAACTTCTTCCGCTGGACAATGGTCAACCTCGGCAATGTCGAGATCCGCGGCGTGGACCTCGCCCTGCAGACGGACTGGACCATCGGAAAGGATTTCCTGCTGACCGGGCGCGTGAACTACACCTACCAGCGGGCGCAGGACTTCACCGACCCCACGAGTGAATTCTACGGCGGTCAGATTCCCTACATTCCGTGGCACAGCGGCTCGGCGGTGGTGAATGCCGCCTGGAAGAGCTGGGAACTGAGCTACAGCTTCATCTACACCGGCGAGCGCTACTCCTCCCAGGCCAACATACCCTACAACTACCAGCTGCCGTGGTATACGAGCGACCTGTCGGCCGCCAAAAGCTGGCGGATCGGGAACAACGAACTCAAGACCACGCTCGAAGTAAACAACCTGTTCAACCAGCAATATGAGGTCGTTGCCTGCTATCCGATGCCGGGCATCAACTTCAAGGTCATCGTGCAATATACTTTCTAAAAAGGACTCTTCGCCATGAAACGATTCATACTGATGCTTGCTCTGGGGCTCTCGGGACTTCTCGCCGGATGCCGTCAGGAGATTCCGATGATCCACTCCGAAGTGGACTACGTGACCATGCCGACCGCTCCCGAACAGATCGAGGGCTTCTTCCTGGTCAACGAGGGCAACATGGGCAGCAACAAGTGTACGATCGACCACTTCGACGCCCGCACGGGCGGATATCGGCGCAACATCTACCCCGAGCGCAACCCCGACGTGGTGAAGGAGCTGGGCGATGTGGGAAACGATATCGCCATCTACGGGAAACGGCTCTACGTGGTGGTGAACTGCTCGAACTTCGTGGAGGTGATGGATGTCTACACGGCCGAGCACATCGGCAGCATCTCGATTCCCAACTGCCGCTACATCGTCTTCAACGGGGATCGCGCCTATGTCAACTCCTACGCCGGCCCCGTACAGATCGACCCCGAGGCCCGTCCGGGCAAGATCGTGGAGATCGACCTCGCTTCGCTCTCGATCACCCGCGAGGTGGTGGTGGGCTACCAGCCCGAAGAGATGGTCATCACCGGCGGACGGCTCTACGTGGCCAACTCGGGCGGATACCGCTATCCGAACTACGACCGCACCATATCGGTCGTCGACCTCGCCTCGTTCGAGGTGGTCAACACAATTGACGTTGCGATCAACCTCCACCGCATGGAGCTCGACCGTTTCGGCCGCATCTATGTCAGCTCGCGCGGCGACTACTACGGTACGGGCTCCGATATTTACGTGGTCGACGTCGCCACCGAGAGTGTCATCGGCAAGCTCGGCATCGCGGCCAGCGAGATGTG
>CAWUYY010000051.1:0-15718 GCA_963926835.1 Rikenellaceae bacterium
TGCGCAGATAATAATCGTGAAGCGGCTTTCCTTCGCTGTATTCCACGATCCGGAATGAGCCATCATCGTTGCTGGTTTTGTATGGACCAGACAGTTTCCCATCCAGGTAGCAGGCGTCGATTTTCAGCCTTCCGTTTTCGTCGTATTGCTGATAACTGCCGTTGAGTTGCCCGTTCACATAGTGCTTCCTCTCGAAGATTCTTCCGCTCTTGTAATAGCTGTTGTTTTCGCCGTCGAAGAGGGTCCGACTGTCGTCCAGCGAATCGATATGGAGAAAATATCCTTCGCTTCGCAACTCTCCGGTGAAATAGAAATCTTTATATTCTTTGCGGACTGTCGAGTCTGCCGGATAGAGTGCGATGCGCAGATACTCCGCAAATACGGGATTTGTCGCGCTTTTCCCGGATCGGTTGTAATAGATGGAGTCGATCCGGTCCTGACGCTCTTGTGCCGAGACGCCTCCGATGATCAGTGAGGTCAGTATGCCGAGTAAAATTCGCTTCATGGTTTTGCGTTTGGGTCGGTAGGAATTCTTCGTTTGTGGAGTTTCTGGAACCAGTACGTCTGTGGTGTCTATTCTACCACATAAAAATAAGAAATTAAATTGAAAAAACTTAGAGATGAGGTTATTTTCTAGAAATAGGTTACTCCCGGATGTTTTGGTAAATAAATAATAATAGGCGAATACTGACCGGACAACTGACAAATCAAAATGTATTTGTATTGGGTGAAATAAGTTGTCCTGAGAAGATTTGAAGCATGGCAAAGAAACAACTGAAAGAGAAAAGTATCGAGGAGACTTTGTGGAAATCGGCCAACAAACTGCGGGGGTCGGTGGAACCGTCGGAGTACAAGCATGTGGTGATGAGCCTGATATTCCTCAAATATGCATACGACCGTTTTGTAGAGCGACGCGATGAATTGATTGCCGATGGTAAGTCTGCTTTCGTGGATCAGACGGTGTTCTATAACGCCCGGAATGTTTTCTATCTGAACGAAATCAGCCGCTGGGACTGTTTGATTGAGAATTCTAAACAGAACGACATTGCCATCAAGATCGATGCGGCTTTGGCGCAGGTCAAAAAGGACACATCTTCTTGCGGGGAGCCTTGCCCGGTAACTGTTATTCGGGCCTGGGATTCGACTGCACCAAATTGGCGAGCCGGCTCGATGTGATTGGCAAGATTGATACCCTCAAGGAGAGGGAATAGAACTTGATTGGACGCGTTTACGAATATTTCCTGGGCAAGTTCGTTATCGCTGGGGCAGGGGGAAGGCGAATACTTATACGCCCAAGGCCATCCGAGTTTCCACAAAAAAGGAGCCCTCGCGAAGGGCTCCTCGGGTGTGCGGATAAAGGGACTCGAACCCCCACGCCTCTCGGCATCAGATCCTAAGTCTGACGTGGCTACCAATTACACCATATCCGCGTATCGGACAGTATCGCGATGCGATGCTGTCGCGGACAAAGATAGGAAAAAATAGCGCTTTCTGAAATGCACGCCTCTTAAATTCTCCAATTTTGGTTACTTTTGTGGTTGAAATCATCGATTATGCCGCAGAAGATTACCCTGACCCTGACGCCCCGACAGGCTGCCGATCCGAAGTTTTACACCTCGCAGGCGGCCCGGCGTATCGGCATCTCCGACAAGGAGATCGCCCTGGCACGTGTCGTGGGCCGCTCGATCGACGCCCGGCAGCGGCAGGTGAAGGTTAACCTGACGCTGGAGCTCTACATCGATCGCGAACCGCAGCCGGCACCCGTCCATTTCGACTACCCGTCGGTCGCGGGACGCACCGAGGTGGTGATTGTCGGCGGCGGCCCGGCCGGTCTGTTTGCCGCCTTGCGGTTGATTGAGCTGGGTTATCGCCCGGTGATTCTGGAGCGGGGACGCGACGTTTCGACCCGAAAACGGGACCTTGCCCAGATCAACCGTAACGGAGCGGTGGATCCCGATTCGAACTACGCCTTCGGCGAGGGCGGGGCCGGAACCTTCTCGGACGGAAAACTTTTTACGCGCAGCAAGAAACGCGGTGATTACAACAAGGCGTTGCAGACGCTCGTTTTCCATGGGGCAACTCCCGAGATTCTCTATGAATCCCACCCGCACATCGGAACCGACAAATTGCCGCGGGTGATCTCCAACATCCGCAGGACGATTCTCGATGCCGGCGGAGAGTTTCTCTTCGAAGCGCGTGTGACCGATCTCAAGGTGAGGGAGGGACGCATCGAGGGGGTCTTTGTCGGCGATACGCTTTACGAGGGGGCGGCCGTTGTGCTCGCTACCGGCCATTCGGCCCGCGACATATACGAACTGCTGCACCGACGGGGCGTCCGCCTCGAGGCGAAACCCTATGCCATGGGGGTGCGGATCGAGCACCCGCAGGCGTTGATCGATTCGATCCAGTACCACAGCCCTGAGCGGGGCGAATACCTGCCGGCGGCAAGCTATTCGCTGGTCAGCCAGGAGGGCGGTCGCGGGGTCTACTCCTTCTGTATGTGTCCGGGCGGTGTGATCGTTCCGGCTCTGACCGACGCCTCCGAATCGGTGGTCAACGGCATGTCGTCGAGCCTGCGCAATTCTCCCTTTGCCAACTCCGGACTGGTGACCGAGATCCGTCTCTCGGATTTCGAACACCTGCGGGCGGAGTGGGGCGAGCTGGCCGGATTGAAATTTCAGGAGCAGTTCGAGCAGCTGGCCCGTCGCGAGGGGGGCGAGCATCAGATCGCGCCGGCACAACGGGTGGCCGATTTTGTGGCGGGGCGTCCGAGCAGCGGACTTCCGCGTACGTCGTTCTGTCCCGGAGTAACCCCTTCGCGGCTTGATCGTTGGATGACGGAGTTCATCTCCGATGCGCTGCGGGCCGGAATCGCTACGTTCGGCCGCCGGATGAAGGGATTTGTCACCAACGAGGCGCTGGTGGCCGGCGTGGAGTCGCGTACGTCGACCCCGGTGCGTATCCCGCGCGATCCGGATACGCTGATGCATCCGCAGGTTGAGGCGCTCTTCCCGTCGGGCGAGGGGGCCGGATATGCCGGCGGTATCATCTCGGCCGCGCTGGATGGGGAACGGGTCGCCGATGCAGTGGTCAACTATTTAAAACGCAGATAGATGGAAAAAAGAGAGGTCGCGGTGGTCGTGCCGATCTACAAGCCCCGGCTCTCCCCCTGTGAGGAGCAGTCGGTCCGGCAGACGGTTGCCGTGCTGGGGCGCTATCCGATCATCCTGTTGGTCCCGGTGGGGTTGGATCTGACGGCGATCCGTCAGGAGTTTCCGACGCTGGAGGTGCGCGAGGTCACCGACGAGTGGCTGGGGCGCAAGAACGGGATTGCGGGATATAACCGCATGATGCTCTCGGCCGACTTTTACGATCTTTTCCGCGATTTCGAATATATCCTCATCTGTCAGCCCGATGTCTGGATCTTCCGGGACGAACTCTCCGACTGGTGTCGGAAGGGATACGATTGCGTAGCGGCTCCCTGGGTGCGCCGTCGGGTCTACGATCTGCCGCTGCTCAGACAGTGGCTTGCCCTGCGCAGATGGTGGTGCGCTTCTCGTGGACGGATGATCCGCCAGATGATTTACGGGCGGATCGGCAACGGCGGATTGTCGCTGCGCCGAGTGGATCGCTTCCGGGAGGCGTGTCGCACGTATGCCGCCGAGATCGAGCGCTCCTGTGCCCTCGGGAGCGATCTGGGCAACGAGGATGTCTTTTGGGCCCTCGTACCGAAGGAGTTCCGCTATCCAACCCAGGAGGAGGCGCTGCGCTTCGCCTTCGATACCAATCCGAAGTACTGCTACCGGATGTGTCATGGTCGGCTGCCCATGGGGTGCCACGGCTGGTTCAAGCGGCGCCGGCTCCACTTCTGGCTGCGCTTTATTCCGGCAGACTTTTCGGCGTGCGGCGACGGAACGGGTAGGTGATCCAGTAGGCCAGCGTATTGACCGCCGTGTGGAAGAGGTATTTCCCGATCCCCTTGCGTTTCTGGTCGTTGACCATCAGCACCGTCTTGTAGCAGACTCTCAGGTGGTTGTACCGTACCCACACCCCCAGCAGCCGTTCACTCAGATACCCCATGACACGACCCTGCACGGGGTCGTCCTGAATCTCGATGCGGCGCTCCACCTCGAACAGGATGTCGAACAGCCACGTTGAGTAGGCGTCGAACAGCCGCCGCGGCATGACGAACATGTTGAAGTGCGAGAGGCGGTTGTTGCGCAGCATTATCTTGTCGAAATCCTTGATGTATTGCGGATATTTCTCCGCGATGACCTGACGGGTCGTCAGCAGATCCTGCTCGATGTGGCAGCGGCAGTAGTCCGTGTAGAGGTTGTAGGGGTAGGGTTTCGGCCTCCCCATGACGATGTCGCAGTGGTTGAAGAGCTCGTCGAAGTCGGGGGTCTTGTGCTCTTTCGAGAAGAATTCGTCCGAGCGGACGGTGCGGAGAGCGCAGATCGAATTGCCCTCGAAGTCGAAGTAACGGCGATAGTGGTTCAAGCCGACGTAGTCGGCATCGCGCAGGTTCTTCCAGGCCCAATAGTGGGCTGTCAGTTCGCAGTAGTGGCGGTTGTGGTCACTGATATTGTCGCCCGTGTTGTCCCCGACGGCGAACGGAAGTTCTATTTTAGCGATGGCACGTCCCACCTGTACCGGCTGGTAGGGCGGGGTTTGGAGGCATGCGTCCTGCTTGTGGGCGCAGACCATGATGACGGTTTTGCTCATTATTCTATCGTAAGGTTGAGGGCGCTTTCGATCACCTTGTCCATGTCGTAATAGCGATACTCTCCCAGTCGGCCTCCGAAGATGACCTTCGGATCCTGATCTGCGAGCGCCTTGTAGGCGGCGTAGAGGGAGGTGTTGCGGTCGTCGTTGACCGGGTAGTAGGGTTCGGAGCCGTGCTCGTAGGCGGCCGGATATTCGCGCGTGATGATCGTGCGGGGCTGGTTGCCGCCCGGTTCGAAGTGTTTGTGTTCGATGATGCGGGTGAAGGGAACCTCCCGTTCGGTGTAGTTCATCACGGCGACACCCTGGTAGTTGGGCATGTCGAGCGTCTCGTGCTCGAAGCGCAGCGAGCGGTACTCCAGCTCGCCCAGCCGGAAGTCGTAGTAGGCGTCGATCCGCCCCGTGAAGATGATCTTTTCGCAGCACTCCTCCCAGCGGGCGCGGTCGGCGAAGAAGTCGGTCGAACACTTCACCTCGATCCCCTCGAGCAGTTTGTCGATCAGTGCGTTGTAACCGCCGATCGGGATTCCCTGCCAGCGGTCGTTGAAATAGTTGTTGTCGAAGGTGAGACGTACCGGCAGCCGCTTGATGATGAAGGCGGGCAGCGACGTAGCGTCGCGTCCCCACTGTTTCTCGGTGTAGCCCTTGATGAGTTTTTCGTAGATATCGGTGCCGACAAGCGAGATGGCCTGCTCCTCGAGGTTGCGCGGCTCGGTGATGCCCGCCTCGCGGCGCTGGCGCTCGATCATCGCCTGAGCCTCGGCCGGTGTCTTTACGCCCCACATGGTGTAGAACGTATTCATGTTGAAGGGGAGGTTGTAGAGCTCGCCCTTGTAGTTGGCTACCGGTGAGTTGATGTAGTTGTTGAACTCGACGAAGCGGTTGACGAACTCCCAGACCCGACGGTTCGAGGTGTGGAAGATGTGGGCGCCGTAGCAGTGTACGCGGACGCCTTCGCGCTCTTCGCAGTAGACGTTGCCTCCCGGCTGCGGCCGCCGTTCGATGACCAGCACGCTCTTGCCGGCGCGGGCGGCCCGATAGGCCGTGACTGCACCGAAGAGACCGGCTCCGACAATCAGATAATCGTATTTCGACATGGTGATCAGGGTTATTGTTAGATGTGGATAAGTCGTGTGAGAAGATGCAGCAGCCGGGCCGAGCGGCTTCCGAGGGCGAAGACCCAGCGGCTGCGCCGGGCCACCTTGTGGTCGCGGCGATCCTTGAGAAAGGCGGGGTTGAAGGCCTGGAGGTAGTCGCGCCGGGCCTCTCGTGCCGAGCGGACCGCCGCTTGCAGCTCTTGGCGGCTCCGTGAGGCGGCGACCGCCTCGCAGGTCTGCTGCAGGTAGATGCGGGCCCCCACGTAGCGCCCTTCCGGGGTCGGGGCAGCCTGGTCGAACAGGTCGCGCAGCCGAGCGGCTACCCGAAGGATCAGCTCCGCCGCTTTGCGCCTTTTCGTGAGACCGCTCCCCAGTATGCGGTAGTGGTAGGGGCTCTTCTGGTTGACGACGATGCGGGAGACGTGGCGCACGTATTCGAGCATGAAGATCTCGTCTTCGCGCAGAGACAACCCCTCGGTGAACCGCAGGTGGTTTTCGTCGATAATTCGTCTGACAAGCATCTTGTTGACCGAGTATCCCAGCATGTCGCAGCGACGCAGGGCGATGATCGCATCGACACATTGCGCCCCCGAGGCCTCCATCGGCGGGGCGACAAGCACCCGGTCCGGTTGCCCCTCCCGATGCTGACGGATCCCGGTGAAGGGCATGGTCCGGCCATCCATGCCTGCATCGAGGAATTGCTGCAGGTAGTCCGGATCGACCCAGTCGTCCGCATCGCAGAAGACCAGGTACTCTCCCCGGGCGTGGTCGATGCCGGTGTTTCGCGCGGCACCGGCCCCGCGGTTTGTCTGGTGTATGACCCTCACCCGTTCGGGGTATCGGGCGGCATATTCGTCGCAGATCCGCCCCGAGGTATCGCGGCTGCCGTCGTCGACGAGCAGAATCTCGTAGCTTCCCGAGAGTTCTTGCCGCAGCAGGCTGTCGCAGCACTCCTGCAGCAGATTCTCAACGTTGTAGACGGGGACGATGACCGTAATGAGCATGGATCGGCGAATTCTGGTTTAATCTTACAAATTTAACCTTTTTTTCGATTCCTCCGCACGTTGCTTCGGAAAATCATCTTTCGTCAGGACGGCCGGCCGGGCGGCGTGGAGTGTGCGCCGGGAAGGGTGGCTTTGCTGGGAAAGCCTTCTCTTGCCGAAGACCAGAAGCTTTCCCTGAGGAAATAAAAAACGGCCGCATTCGAAATGCAGCCGTTTCTGGTAGTGGATAGGGGATTCGAACCCCTATGTCGTGCGTGAGAGGCACGTATCCTAGCCCTTAGATGAATCCACCATTGAGTTATTTTGGTGTCGCAAAGATAGTGATGATTTTTGTATTTGCAAATTTTCCCAAGAAAAAACTGATGATTTTTTTTCCTGGAACCCGATAGCTCTCCTATTTTTATGTATATTTGTTCTTATAACCTTTCAAGAATTGTTATGAAACACGCTGCTTTCACGCTGCTCGCTTTGACGGGACTGGTGTTCGGATCCTGTCACCGTACTACGGTCATGCCCGAGTTCGATGTCGTCGTACTGGATACCGTTGTCACCGATAACGATCTCTCCTGCTCCTTCCAGTATGCGTTTACCTCCATTGCCAATGCCGACAAGAGCCCCGCCTTGCAGGCTATTCAGGAGGCCAATCTGCTCTACTTCTTCGAACAGGAGGATGTGCAGGGAGAGGTGCCTCAGATCATGGAGCGATCGATGGCTCGCTTCATGGAGGTTAACCAGCCGCTGAACGACTACTTCGAAACGGAGGAGGACGAGGCCCCGGTGTGGAGAAACGAGATGGAGCTGATCGTCGAATCGGATGCCCGGATCGTCGACAGCCTACTGGTCTACTCGATCAGCCGCTCAAGCTATACGGGCGGAGCCCACGGAATGTACACCCTCTCGTGGCACAACTATTCGATCGCGGGCGGGTATGAACTGGCCCTATCGGATCTGTTCACCCCCGAGCAGCAAGAGTCGCTGCTGAGGCTGATCAAACACAAGCTCTACGAGCAGTTTGAGGCTACGGGTGACGAGGATCTGGCCGCACAGGGGCTTTTCCCCGAGTATATCGCCGCAACGGAAAACTTCGAGGTGACCGAGGACGGAATCACCTTCTATTATAACCCCTACGATATTGCGGCCTATGCTCTGGGACGGATCGAGGTACACGTCTCCTCCCAGGAGTTGAGCGAATTGTAGTGAGGGTGCGGTCGGTGGCCGGCAGCGGAGCTGCCGCCTGACTGCAGGGTGTGAAAAACGAAGGCGCCAGGTTCCCCCGGCGCCTTCTCCCATCAAAAATTAACCCTAAATTATCCCTTCGGAAGCACTTCCGAAAGAAAGCAGTCAAGAAAATACAGATCTGCATCGTTCCCGATCACTTTCTTCATCAGTAGATCATCTTCGGAGATAGAACTTGAAGTATCCGTTATGTCATTTTCAGCCATAAGCACCCGTGTTTTAATCTCTTGTACACTAAAAAAACGCGGGGCGCCTCGGTTTATTGTCTCCCGTTTAACATAAAACGAGATTTTTTTCCTTAATCATTCTTCGCAGGTTGATCAGTGCGTATCGCATCCGTCCCAACGCGGTGTTGATACTCACGTCAGTCTGCTCGGCGATCTCCTTGAAGCTCAAGCCGGAGTAGTAGCGCATCATCACTACCTCCCGTTGCTCCTTGGGCAGGAGTTCCACCAGGTTGCGAACATCCTGCTCGATCTGTGAGCTGACCAGTTCGTCCTCAATCGTTTTTTCGGCGAAGCGCAGTGAACCTAGAATGTTGTATCCCGTATCGCTTTCGTTGACCTGCTTGTTCTGCTTGCAGGTTCGGAAATAGTCGATGACCTGGTTGTGTGCAATTCTGAGGATCCACGACAGGAACTTGCCGTTATCGATGTAACGACCTTCGTCGATGACGCGTATCGCCTTGATGAAGGTCTCTTGGAAGATGTCGTCCGTCACGTCATCGTCCTTGACCATCATATGGATGTACTCCCGAACGCGCCGCTTGTGACGTTCAATCAAACTGGAAATGGCACTCTGATCACCTGAAAGATACTGATTAAGCAATTTTTGGTCGCTTAACACTTGCATGTTCATACTCTTTCCTCTCTAAAAAATGGTTATAAAGAGTAGAATGTTTCGATAGGCAATCAGTCGTGTTTAGTTGTTAAATCCGTGCGGAGTCGGGCGTTCTTCGTCACTCCGAGGTGCAAGATAGAAATATTTGACGAAAAAAACAAATTTTCTTTTCAGCCGTGTTTTCTGCTCCTTGCTCCGTGAGGTTCGGGGACAACAATTGTGCCGTTTGTGCCGAAGGGTGCCGCCGGGGTGTCCTATCGCTTGGAATCCGAGCAGGGAACACCCTCTTTCTGCGGTTCTACGTGTATGTTTACCAGGGTGTTATCGCCAAAGCGCTGCTTGAGTCTGCGCTCGATGTCGATTGTCAGCTGGTGCGAATGACAAACTGTCATGTTGGGGTTGACGCGGATGTGCACGTCGATGGCGATGACCGATCCGATGCGGCGGGTGCGGAGGTTGTGGGGCTCGGTCACCTCCGGTGAAGAGGTGATCAGGTCGCAGATCTCCTGCTCGGTCTCGGCCGGAAGGGCCTGTTCGAGCAGTTCGCCCAGTCCGTCGCGGATCATCTCGTAGGCGATCTTGAAGATGAACAGGGCGACGAGCAGGGCGGCAATCGGGTCGGCGATGCGCCACTTTTCGCCCAGGAAGTAGGCACAGCCCACACCCAGCAGGGTGCCGATCGACGAGAGGGCGTCGCTGCGGTGGTGCCATGCGTTGGCGATGACGCTCGGGCTGTTGATGCGGCGTCCGACGAGTACCGTGTAGCGGTAGAGAATCTCCTTGGCGAAGATCGACACGACGGCGGCGATCATGGCAATGGCTCCTGGACGGGGGAGGATCTCCCCGGCGATTACGCTGCGGATGTTCTGGATGCTCTGCAGCAGAATTCCCACGCCGACGCCCAGCAGCGCCAGACTGATCAGGATGGTGGCCAGGGTCTCGTATTTGCCGTGGCCGTAGTTGTGGTTCGCGTCGTTGGGTTTGGTCGAGATGCGGGCGAATCCGAGTACGACCAGATCCGTCGCCAGATCCGAGAACGAGTGGACGGCGTCGGCGACGATCGCTCCGCTTCGGCCCACAAGGCCGGCAATCAGTTTGAATACGGAGAGTACGATGTTGACCACCATACCGACTCCCGTGACCCGGTATATCTCTTTTTTTCGTTGGGTTGCAGATTCCATGGTGTTTTGTGTGGTGTTAGAGGATCTTCTTGCATTTTCCGCTCCAACTCTGGATGTCGAGGCGGATCACTTCGGTGCGATGGAACGACTTCTCGGCATATTTGCGTCCGACCTCCCTGTCCTGGGGCGAATACTTCTCCAGAATCAGCTCCAGCGCCTTGTGCCGCTCCTCCTCCGGAAGATCCGTGTGGGCGCGGCAGCTGAGCAGGATGCTTTCGTAGGCGGTCGTGAAGCGGGAGGGGTAGACCCGTGTCTTCCCCACGACGCAGAACGATACGTCGGGATGTTGGCGGATGCAGCGCAGTTTCTTCCCCTCGGGGGCGCAGTGCAGGTAGATTGAGGAGTCGCCGTCCCAGGCATAGCTGATCGGGACCCCGTAGCCCCCCTGGTCGGGCAGCTGCATCGAGAGGATGCCGTATTCCCCCTCGCGGAGGATCTCCAGGGCTCTGCCCGGCTCGAGCAGCCGATCCTGCCGGCGCACTTCGTCGTTTCTGTATTCCATCTCTTTGTTGGCTTCGGAATAAGAAGCGAGGCAGAGAGTGAAATCCGCTTCAGTCCCCGCCTCGTTTTCTTGGGTTCGTTTGCACTTGTTTTTAGTAGCTGCGGGCGAAGAGTACGCGGCGGTGCGACGGCTTGCCCGTGTAGATGCAGCGTCCCTCCTCTTCGGGGACATTGAACGGGATGCAGCGGATGGTCGCCTTGGTCGCCTCCTTGATGGCCACCTCGGTCTCGACCGTCCCGTCCCAGTGGGCCGAGATGAATCCGCCCTTGTTCTCCAGCACGTCGACGAACTCGTCCCACGTGTCGACTTTGGTGATCATCGAGTCGCGGAATTCAAGCGCCTTGCGGTAGATGTTCTTCTGAATGTCGTCCATCAGCGTGACGATGCGCTCCGTGAGTCCCTCCTGCGGAACGACCTCCTTGGCCAGCGTGTCGCGGCGCATCAGCTCGATGGTGCCGTTCTCCAGATCGCGCGGACCGAGAGCCAGACGCACCGGAATACCCTTGAGCTCGTAGTCGGCGAACTTGAAGCCCGAACGGACGTTGTCGCGGTCGTCGATCTTGACGCTGATGCCGCGGGCGCGAAGCTCGTCGGCCATCTTGCGCAGCTTGGCGACAATCGTCTGCATCTGCTCCTCGCCGCGGTAGATCGGGATCATGACCACCTGAATCGGGGCCAGTTTCGGGGGGAGCACCAGACCGTTGTTATCCGAGTGGGCCATGATGAGAGCACCCATCAGACGGGTCGAAACGCCCCACGAGGTGGCCCATACGTATTCGAGTTTACCCTCCTTGTTGAGGTACTGGACGTCGAACGCCTTGGCGAAGTTCTGTCCCAGGAAGTGCGACGTACCGCTTTGCAGCGCCTTGCCATCCTGCATGAGCGCCTCGATGGTGAGCGTGTCGACCGCTCCGGCGAAACGCTCGTTGGGCGACTTGTGGCCGACGATCACCGGCAGGCTCATCCACTCCTCGGCGAACTTCTCATATACGTGAATCATGCGGGTTGCCTCCTCGATGGCCTCCTCCTTGGTGGCGTGGGCGGTGTGGCCCTCCTGCCAGAGGAATTCGGCCGTACGCAGGAACAGACGCGTACGCATCTCCCAGCGGACGACGTTGGCCCACTGGTTGCACAGGATCGGCAGATCGCGGTAGGACTGGATCCATCCTTTATAGGTATTCCAGATAATCGTCTCCGAGGTGGGGCGGACGATCAGCTCCTCTTCGAGTTTGGCATCGGGATCGACCACCACCCCTTTCCCGTCGGGATCGTTCTTCAGACGGTAGTGGGTCACCACGGCGCACTCCTTGGCGAAGCCTTCGACGTGGCTGGCCTCCTTCGAGAAAAATGACTTGGGAATGAAGAGCGGGAAGTAGGCATTCTGATGCCCCGTCTCCTTGAACATTTTGTCCAGCGTTGCCTGCATCTTCTCCCAGATGGCATAGCCATAGGGCTTGATGACCATGCAACCGCGCACCGCCGAGTTCTCGGCCAAACCGGCCTTTACTACCAGGTCGTTGTACCACTGCGAATAGTTGTCCTCCGCCTTGGTCACGTCTTTGAGTTCCTTTGCCATTATCTGCGTAAGTTTTTACGGTTAATCGAAGCGCAAAGTTAGCAATTTAAGTAGAATATGACAAATGGGCGGGCGGAAAACTTCAATCGGAGGGGTGTTGCCGTTCAGTCGCGGTTCCTCGTTCGGTTTTGCGGGCGGGACCCCCGGATAAAACGACGCGGCAACCTCCCGAATGGGGGTTGCCGCGCATGGTCTTCGCTCTTGGTGTGCGTTGTTAGAAACGGAAGCTCATCGTAATGGCCGCCGTGTGGCGGTTCATCTTCGTTTTGAAGCTGCGGGAGGCGTTCAGCCCTTCGGGCGCCTCGAACGAGTAGAGCTGGTACTCGGTGTAGTTGGTGGTCGAGTAGCTGTAGGCGAAATCGAGACCGATGCCCGGGGTGAGCAGAATACCGATACCGGCTGCCCCGTAGAGCATCCGTTTGGCCATCGGAACGGCCGTGATCGCCTGCTCGTCCTGAAGCATGGAGCCCATGTAGCCGAAGCCGGCCCGGATGGCGAGCATCGGCAGCGGTTTGAACTCGGCGCCCACACGGAGCAGGTCGGCCCCCTTGTACCAGTTGCGGAAGGTATCGTTGTAGGTTTCGTTGTTGATGTTGGCCGGATTGTACTTCATGCGCATACCGTTGTACCAGTCACGCTCGTAGTCAACCGAGATCAGACCCCGGTTGCCGAAGGCATACGAGATGCCGACCATCAGACGGGTCGGAGTGGTGAATCGCCAGTTGAACGAGTCCCGATCCTCCAGAACGGGGGTGTAGAGCCAGGCGTTCGCCTGATTCTGCGGATCGACCTCGATGTCGTCCGGGTTCTGCGGATTGACCATCTGCATCTGCGAATCGGCGTATCCCTCATAGGTACGGTCTACCCAGAGGTAGGTGGGGGTGTGAACCGCCACACCGATGCGCAGGTTCTGGAACGGCCGGTAGATCATGCCGAACTTGAAGTTCACGCCGGCACCGTCTACGACAACCTCCTGGTTGAAGTTCGAGTAGAGAAGCTGGTAGTCCAGGTTGGGATCGATGCCGTCCCCCGGATAGTAGTAGTCCTCGCCGTAGTAGTAGGTCTTGCGCTGGTGCAGGGACTGGATGCCGAGCGTGGCGCCGATGTAGAACTTGTTGGAGAGGTTCATGCCCAGCGAGAGGTCGTACTCACCGACCGATCCGGAGCTGACTACGGTCGTGTAGTTGCTGATCGCAACGTCGTTGCCGATCCAGGAGGGGTACCAGCCGGTTCCGTCCACGTAGTCGGTCATGCCGGTCTTGTAGCCCAGAACCGCTCCCCAGAACTGGGTGTTGACGTTGTCCCAGGCGGCATCGCCGCTCAGCTTATCCTTCGAGATTCCCCCGTATTTCAACATTTGGGAGAAGACGTCGGCCAGCGAACTCTGGTTGCCGTGCGTCTGGAAGGAGTACTGGTAGTTGAGATCCTGAATGCGGTTGTAACCGAATCCGAGGTTGATGCTGGCCACGGTCCCGCTCCCCTGATAGACGTTGGCCGTGAAGCCGAAGTTGCCCAGAATGAAGCGGTTCTTGTTGTTGCGCCCGTAGGCGTCGGCGTCGGTGTTCGAACGACCGAACACCATGGCCGGAGTGATCGAGATCTCCCCGCGTCGATACATGCCCAGACCGGCCGGGTTGATGGCCATCGAAGTGAGGTCGCCGCCCAGTGAGGTGAGGGCGCCGGCCATGGAGATCGAACGGGCAGTGCCGAAGGTGAAGCTCGTCTGCGAGAGCTCGTAGATGTCGGCCGGGGTGACTATGTCGTGGTCGAGCAGCAGTCCCTGGTAGTTTTGGGCGGACAGGGGGCGCGCTGCCAGCAGGGCTGTGCCGACGAGTATCAGAATTCCAATGCGTTTCATCATACAGGATATGGTTGGCTATTGAGATGGTGTAAATCGTTATCCGTTTCGGGAACTATCGGCCGTAGGAGCGGCCACCGCCTCCGCCGCCTCCGCCGCGTGAGCCTCCACCGCCACCGAAGGAGCCTCCGCTGAAGCTTGAGCGCGAAGGTGTCGAGATCGGTGCCGAGTAGGTGGTGCGGGTTGAGCTGCCTCCCCGGAACGAGGAGCTGCCGTTGCGGGAGGGCGAGTTGTTGCCGCGCGAGAAGGAGCTGCTGCTCTCGAAGGAGACTTTGTTGGAGAAGCTGACGTTGGTTCCGGGGCGGATGGTGCTGCCGGAGTTCTGTCGGTTCGAGCTGGAACTTCCCCGGAAGGTGGAAGAACCTGCGTTGCCCGACGAGAAGGAGCCTCGTCCGACCGAAGAGCTCGATCCGCGGTAGTTGCTGTTGCCGAAGGAGCGTCCGCCGCCCGAGCCGCTGAAGCTGCCCGAAGCAAGGCGGGGGTTATTCGGGTTGCGACGGTAGTTGGGGCGCGTTGCCACATGACCCGGGTAGCCCGGATGGTGTGGGTGACCTCCCCACCAGCCGGGACCGTAAGCCCAGTAGGGCGGGTAGTACCAGAAGGGGTCCCAATAGGGGTAGTACCAGGGGTAGGTGCTGAACGGGTTGCAATAGAACCCATAGAACCCGTAATTTCCATTGCACCAGCCCCAGTAGGGATCGCACCATCCGTAGTTATAGGGGTTGTAGCGCCATCTGAAGTACATGTCGTTGTAGTCATAGACGCTGGAGAATCCCAGACCGAAGTTTAAGGTGACGTTTGGCGTATCCCATGAGTCGAACATCGAGGTGATGTATTTGGGCTCGACCCATACCTCGTCACCCAGCACGATGATGTTGTAGTAGGCCGGATCGTAGGCCGAGAGGTATTCGAACTGGCTGTCGGTCCGAATCTGGTCATAGCTGGAGGAGGGACGCTGGTAGGTCAACGAGTTGAAGCCACGCATACGCCGGTTATAGGCGCTGTCGTAGGTGTCGGCCAGTACGTTGCTGTTCGTTCCGTTCGTGGAGAGAAGAGTGGCGATGGCTGCCTGACGAGCCTCTTCCTGGGCCTGACGCTTCTCTGCCTCGGCCTGTCGTTGGCGGGCGATGGCCTCTTGATCCGTCACCCCGTACATGTCGTCCAGGGCGTATGCATCGCTCTGGTAGAGGTAGGTGGTACACCCCGTTGTCAGCGAGAGCAGAGCGAGGAGTCCTATTTGCAGAATTTTCGGTTTCATGCTGTTCGGTATTATAACAGGAGGTCTCTTTTTATTTTTTTAACGAAAATCGAACCAATTTTATTATGATGCGGTTTCTTCTACAAAAATAGGAATAAAAAGAGGATTCGCTTTCGGGTCTTTTCTCTTTTTGTGCGATTTTTTTTGAGTAAAGTGAATATTTTGCAGAAAAAAACTTATATTTGCACTCCGATTCACCCATTTATTGGTTGGATCTGCCGGGAGAGATGCCGGAGTGGTCGATCGGGCCGCACTCGAAATGCGGTGTACGGGCAACTGTACCGGGGGTTCGAATCCCTCCCTCTCCGCCAGAGGATGAGGATGTTACAACGAGTAACATCCTCATTTTGTTTCAGTTGCGCATCTAACTATTTGATTGTTTGTCCGTTCAGCGTCCCTTTTTTGCTGAATATGACTACTCCAGGACGGCAAACAACTGAT
>CAWUYY010000052.1:0-4486 GCA_963926835.1 Rikenellaceae bacterium
TCGAGCGGCTCTTTTTCTTTGCCCGGGAGAGTTGCCTACCCGTAGATCTCGTTCAGCAGACCGGCCAGACGGTGTCCCGCCTTCAGGAGCTGCTGCTCGACAACGGGGGTGTAGGTTGCCACGTAGTCGTAGGAGAGCGCTGCATCGGCCGGTGAGTCGCGATAGATCTGCCGGCAGATGGCACTACCCTCCTCGAGCCACTCTTGCGGAACGCCGGCCTGGATGAGCGCCGTGCTCTCCTCGTCGAGCCGGTCGATCTGGCTTTGCCACTCCGAATAGCTCCAGCGGTGAGCTGCCTCCGGGAGTGCCGTATCCCAGACTGCATGGAGGTTGGTCTCCTCGCCGAAGAAGCGAACCGGAATCCGGTTGCCGCCCAGATCGCTCAGGTGTCCCGCATGCATCGGGCAATGGATGTCGCCGACCAGGTGGATCAGCATCTTCAGATAGAGTTGCTCGCTCTGGGGATCGAGGTCTCCGCTCTTCAACTCAGCCGTGATGCGTTCGAGCGCCTGAACTACATCCCCGTCGGGATTCTTCGTCATGGTTTCATAGGTGAACCCTTCGTCGATGTTGGCATAGTGCCACGTCTTCGTGTAGGCATATTCGGGGGTGTGGCTTGCCGTGTCGAGCCAGTTGGCGAAATAGACGAGCGACTTCCCTTCGAGAATGCGTTCGATCTTTTCGGAGGCCTCGGGTGTCAGGTTGCACTCAGCGATGTAGGCCACTATGTCGTGCCCCTTTTGCCCCCAGCCCAGGGCCTGCGTGACGCTCAGCAGGGAGGCCAGTGCGGTAAACAGAAGTGTACGCAGCATGTTGTCGATACTTTTTGAGATTATTGGTTCATCGTGGCGAGGAACTCCTCGTTGGTCTCGGTCAGATTCATCTGCTTCTGCAGGAACTCCATCGCCTCGACCGGAGTCATGTCCGAGAGATATTTGCGCAGCACCCAGGTGCGGTTCATCACCTCGCGCGAGAGCAGCAGGTCTTCGCGCCGTGTGCCCGATGCGATCACGTCAACGGCCGGATATACGCGTTTGTTGGCCAGTTTGCGGTCGAGCTGCAACTCCATGTTGCCGGTTCCCTTGAACTCCTCGAAGATCACCTCGTCCATTTTCGAGCCTGTGTCGATCAGCGCCGTGGCGATGATCGTGAGCGACCCCTTCTCCTCGGTGTTGCGGGCCGCGCCGAAGAAGCGCTTGGGCTTGTGCAGGGCGTTGGCATCCACACCGCCCGAAAGGACCTTGCCCGAGGCGGGCTGTACCGAGTTGTAGGCGCGGGCCAGACGGGTAATCGAGTCGAGGAAGATCACCACGTCGTGTCCGCACTCGACCATGCGCTTTGCCTTTTCGAGGACCATCTCGGCCACCTTGACGTGTCGCGAGGCCTGCTCGTCGAAGGTCGAAGCGACCACCTCGGCCTTTACGTTGCGGGCCATTTCGGTCACCTCCTCCGGGCGTTCGTCGATCAGCAGCACGATCATGTAGACTTCCGGGTGGTTGTCGGCGATGGCGTTGGCGATCGACTGCATCAGCACCGTCTTACCGGTTTTGGGCTGTGCAACGATCAGGGCGCGCTGTCCCTTGCCGATGGGTGAAAAGAGGTCGACCACGCGGGTCGAGAGGTTGTTATGCCCGTTTCCCGTCAGGCAGAACTTTTCGGTTGGGAAGAGCGGGGTCATGTATTCGAACTGGACGCGATCCCGGATATATTCGGGCGACAGTCCGTTGATGTCGGTGACGTGCACCAGCGGGAAGTATTTCTCCCCCTCCTTGGGGGGCCGGATGGTGCCGGTGACCGTGTCGCCGGCTTTCAGTCCGAAGAGCTTGATCTGAGAGGGCGAGACGTAGATGTCGTCCGGAGAGTTCAGGTAGTTGTAGTCGGCCGAGCGCAGGAATCCGTAGCCGTCGGGCATGATTTCGAGCACTCCCTCACCGGCGATCTCTCCGGCAAAATCATCTTTGGTGATCACCTCCTCAACGGGCTGTGCGGCCGCTTGCCGCGTTCTCGGAGTGTGGGCGACGGCCTCACCCGCGGGCCGCTCCGCCGGTTTGTCCTCCGATGCGGATTCAGACGGTTCGATGCTTGTTGCCGCCTCCGTCTGCAGCTCCTTGCGGGGCTTGCGCCCCCGCTTCTTGGGAGCCGGAGCTGCCGCTTCGGGCACGCTCTCCTCACGGGCCGGTTCCGCTTTCGGCTCTGCCGGTGTCTCCGCGGTCGGAGCAGTGGTTGCCGCTGCGGTCTGAGCCAGTCTCGGGCGGCGGCCTCGTTTGGCCGGTGCCGGGGCAGGAGTTGCGGCCTCCGTTTCGGTCGGAGTCTCGACCTGTCCGGTTCCGGTCTGAATGATCTGTTCGAGCAGTTCCCGTTTCTTTATCATTACGTTAGCGATGCCGAGGGCCTTGCCTATTTCGCGCAGTTCAGCCAAGCTTTTTCCCTCAAGTGCTTTAAGGTCTTGCATATGTAAATGTGAAAAAATCAGATTAAAGGGTGAAAAACAGATCGGTAGAACGCCCGATCGTCGGAAAATCTTGGACAAATGTAGTAAATAAATCCGAATTGCAAAATGATTCCTGACCTTTTCTGCAAAGTATCTGTCGTTTTTTATGTGTACAATATGAAAAGGATTGTTCCGGTTTGTGCCTGCCGATACTGGCGTGCAGGAGAGGTGAAAAAAATAATCCCGACCGAAAGAGTTCGGTCGGGAAGGTTTGTACTCGGAGCGGGAATTGAACCCGCACGGCCATTGCTGGCCACAGGATTTTAAGTCCGGCGTGTCTACCGATTCCACCATCCGAGCATCCTGTCTTCGGGTGGAAGACGGTACAAAAATAGGTAAAAAATCGTCAACCTACAAACAACTGTCGATATATGCGATGATTTTGTCGGTCTTGTCGGGAGCGGCCCAGAAGATCTCGGGGTCGCGACGGAACCAGGTCAATTGCCGCTTGGCATAGCGTCGTGTGTTGCGCTTGATGAGCTCGATCGCCTCCTCGCGGCTCCACGCTCCGTCGAGATAGCCGAACAGCTCCTTGTATCCGACCGTTTGCAGGGCGTTCAACTCCTTCTTCGGGTAGAGCGCCCGTGTCTCCTGCTCCAGCCCCTCGTCGATCATCTGGTCGACCCGTCGGTTGATGCGCTCGTACAGCGTTGCGCGTTCCATCTCGGTGCCGATCTTGATGATCCGGAAGTCGCGTGAGCGACGCTCTCCGGTACGCTGCTCGGAGTAGGGGCGGCCGGTTTGCCGACACACCTCGAGCGCCCGCAGGACCCGGGCCGGATTGCTCCGATCGACCTGTTCGTAGTAACGTGGGTCGCGCTGCTTGAGCTCCTCGCAGAGGGCTGCGAGCCCCTCCCGTTGCAACTTCTCGCTCAGCGACCGGCGAATTTCGGGATCTCCCGTCGGCAGGTCGTCCATCCCCTCGCACAACGCCCGAATGTACAGTCCCGACCCTCCGACGGCCACGACCGTGTCGTGGTCGGCAAAGAGCCGTTTCAGTAGCTCGAGCGCCTGTTGTTCGAACTGGCCGCAGTTGAACTCCTGCTCCACGTCGAGGCAGGCAATGAAGTGATGTTCAGCCTCACGGAGCTGCTCTTCGGTTGGCTGGGCCGTGCCGATCGGCATCCCTTTATAGAGTTGCCGCGAGTCGGTCGACAGAATCGGCGCGTGATAGTGGCGGGCAAGCCGGATGCTCAGATCGGTTTTCCCCGATCCGGTCGCTCCGACGATGACGATCAGTCGTTTGCTATTCGTCGTCGTAGTTGTCATCCCCTACGTAACCGTTGAAGTCGGCCATCATGTCGTCGAAGATCGAACCCTCCTCTTCGTTCTCCGACGGGTCGTATTGATCCGGAACGCTCCCCTCTTCGAGTGCCGTTCGGGGGTAGACTACCCCATCCTCGGCCTTCTTGGCCTCGGTCAGCTCCAGAAAATAGGACCGGTCACCCAGCATGTCGAATTGGTAGATGAGCCGGTCGCGGTTGTTGTGCAGCAGTTGGCCGAGGGTCACCTCCGACATGGGAACCGGTCCCTCTTCGGTATTCTCACCCATATCCATGAGGGTGAACTCCCGCAGACGGTTCCACCGCTGATCGGCCGTGAAGAACGACACCATGCCGGCATCATCGTATTCGAGCGCTCGGTTGATGAACTTGTGAAAGTCGAGCAGGGTCATATCGTACGGGACCTCATAATCGCGGACGAAATGGTCGTTCTCGTCACTGAGCATCCTGAATTTGAAGATCATTGTTGACATAGTACCTTTGTGTTTTTACGTTTGTCTCGGTACAAAAATAGCGATAAATCTTGCGAATGAACTCTCAGACGGTATAATTCCGCTCCATTTTATTCTTGCAGAAAAAGATTGGTCGGTAGATATATGTTTTTGATGGGAATTTTCGTTTGATTAAGGGGACTTCTATAAATTAAATCCCTGATTATAAGTTGTATAAGCGGATAAAATGCTTATATTTGCAGAAACAGACAAAATAATCA
>CAWUYY010000053.1:0-11554 GCA_963926835.1 Rikenellaceae bacterium
CTGCATCTGGCGCGACACGAGCGGCGAGGGGCTTCGAGAAACCCTGCAAGCCATCCGAAAATTTAACAACCGATAAGATCATGTTGCAATTCATCACACACCATACGGATCGATACGATGAGATCCAGGGAACCGAGGAGGTCCTCCGGGGAGGATGCCGCTGGGTGCAGCTTCGCATGAAGGATGCCTCGCCGGAGGAGTTCCTCCGCGTGGGACGGGAGGTGGGACGCCTCTGCCGCCAATACGGAGCGACCTTCCTGCTCGACGACCGGGTCGATGCCGTGGAAGAGCTCGGTGCGGACGGCGTACACCTGGGCAAGAACGACATGCCGGTGGCCGAGGCGCGCAAATTGCTGGGCCCCGACAAACTGATCGGAGCGACGGCCAACACCTTCGAAGATATCGCACGGGCCGCCGCCCAGGGGGCCGACTACATCGGACTGGGTCCCTTCCGTTTCACCCAGACCAAACGCAACCTCAGCCCGATTCTCGGACTGGAGGGATACCGCACGATCCTGGCGCGCTGCCGCGAGGCCGGCATTGACCGTCCCGTAGTGGCCATCGGCGGCATCACGGCGGCCGACATCGCCGACCTGATGGCGACCGGCATCTCGGGCGTCGCCCTCTCGGGGACGCTGCTCGGAGCCGAACAGCCGGCCGAAGAGACTCGAAAAATCATGGAACTTTTAACACCATACAGACAATGAAAGATTTAGTTATTGGCGGACGGACGTTCCGTTCGCGCCTTTTCGTAGGAACGGGTAAGTTCAGCTCGAACGACCTGATGGCTCAGGCGATCGCCGCTTCGGGATCGGAGATGGTCACCGTCGCCATGAAACGTATCGACATGAGCAACCCGAACGACGACATGCTGTCGCACGTACGCCGCCCCGAGATCCAGCTTCTTCCCAACACGTCGGGTGTCCGCGACGCCGAGGAGGCCGTTCTGGCCGCCCAACTCGCCCGCGAGGCCTTCGGCACCAACTTCATCAAGCTGGAGATTCACCCCGATCCCAAATACCTGCTGCCCGACCCGATCGAGACACTCCGGGCGACGGAACAGCTCGTCAAGATGGGATTCGTCGTACTTCCCTATATCCAGGCCGACCCGGTACTGTGCAAACGCCTCGAGGAGGCCGGTGCCGCCACGGTGATGCCGCTGGCCGCCCCGATCGGGACCAACAAGGGTCTCGTTACGCGCGAGCTGCTGGAGATCATCATCGAGCAGAGCAACGTGCCGGTCGTTATCGACGCCGGTCTGGGAGCCCCGTCGCACGCCGCTGCCGCCATGGAGATGGGTGCCGACGCCGTGCTGGTCAATACGGCCATCGCCGTAGCGGGTGATCCCGCCCGCATGGCCAAGGCCTTCGCACAGGCCGTCGTAGCCGGCCGCGAGGCCTTCGAGGCCGGGCTGGGTGCCCAGAAACGTTCGGCCGAAGCCAGCTCCCCGCTCACCTCATTCCTCGACTAAAACCTGCGACGACCTATGTTTTCGGAAGAATTAGCCCAATACGACTGGAATGAGACGATGGAGCGCATCCAGTCGAAGCGCCCGGCCGACGTGGAGACGGCCCTCGGCAAGGAGAACCTCTCACTCGACGACTTCATGGCGCTCGTATCGCCCGCCGCAGCTGCCTACCTCGAGCCGATGGCCCGGCTGAGCCGCAAATATACCCAGGAGCGGTTCGGCAAGACCATCTCGATGTACATCCCGATGTATATCACCAACTCCTGCACCAACTCGTGCGTCTACTGCGGCTTCAACCGCCACAACGCCATCGCCCGCGTCATCCTAACCCCGGAGCAGATCGAGCAGGAGTGCCGGGCGATCCGCAAGATCGGCCCCTTCGAGAACCTGCTGCTCGTCACGGGCGAGAACCCCAAGGCGGCCGGTGTGGACTACATCGAGGAGGCGCTGCACATCTGCCGTCCCTACTTCAACAACCTGACCATCGAGGTGATGCCGCTGGCCGCCGAGGATTATGCCCGCCTTACGAAGTCGGGCCTCAACGGCGTGGTCTGCTTCCAGGAGACCTACCACCGCGACAACTACAAACTCTACCACCCGGCCGGCATGAAGTCGAACTTCGAGTGGCGCGTCAACGGCTTCGACCGCATGGGGCAGGCCGGCGTACACAAGATCGGCATGGGCGTGCTGATCGGTCTGGAGGAGTGGCGCACCGACGTCACGATGATGGCCCTGCACCTGCGCTACCTGCGCAAACACTACTGGAAGACCCGCTACAGCGTCAACTTCCCGCGCATGCGCCCGTCGGAGGGACACTTCCAGCCGAAGGTGATCATGAGCGACAAGGAGCTGGCTCAGGTAACCTTTGCCTTCCGCATCTTCGACCACGATGTCGATATCTCCTACTCGACGCGTGAAAGCGCCGCGTTCCGCAACCACATGGCCACGCTCGGCGTGACGTCGATGAGTGCCGGTTCGAAGACCGATCCGGGAGGGTACGTCACCTATCCCCAGTCGCTCGAACAGTTCGCCGTAAGCGACGAGCGCACCCCCGCCGAGGTCGAGCAGGCCATCCGCAAGGAGGGCTACGAGGTAGTCTGGAAGGATTGGGACAAAATTTTCGACTAAGGATGTCCGAAGAACGCTACGCCCGACAAACGATGCTGCCGGAGATTGGTCCGGCCGGACAGCGGCGCCTGCACGACGCCGCCGTCCTCGTCGTCGGCCTGGGCGGACTCGGCTCGGCAGCCGCCCCCTACCTGGTCGGAGCCGGCATAGGCCGTATCGGTCTGGCCGACCCCGACACGGTTTCGGAGAGCAACCTGCCCCGGCAGACCCTCTACACGGAGGCGCAGCTCGGGGAGCCGAAAGTGACGGCAGCCCGACAGCGGCTCGCAGCCCTCTGCTCGGCAACCCGTTTCGACTGCTATCCGGAGGGGATCACCGCCGGGAATGCCGCACAGATCATCCCGGCGTACGACGTGGTGATCGACTGCTGCGACAACTACCCCACCCGCTACCTGATAGACGACTGCTGCGCCGCCTGCGGGAAGCCCTGGATCTACGGCTCGATCGGGGAGTTCTGCGGCCAGGCAAGCGTGATGAACTACCGCCGCCGAAGCCGCTATGCGGCCCTCTATCCCGACCGCGAAGCACTCTGCGCCCTGCCCCGTTCGAGCAGCGGCGTGCTGGGACCGCTGCCGGGGATCATCGGGGCCATAGAAGCGGCCGAAGCGATCAAACTGCTCACCGGCGCGGGCGAACTGCTCGACGGACGGCTCTTTACGATAGATTTGAAAACATTACAAACCAATATCTTTGATTTTTAACGACATGGAAAAAGGATTCGACAAGTATGCATCCGCCTACGATGCCTGGTTTCTGAACAACCGGAACGTCCTCTACTCGGAGGTAAACCTGGTCGCCTCGACCCTGAAGGAGGCCGGCCGCATTCTCTCGGTCGGCTGCGGAAGCGGACTGTTCGAGAAGATTCTCCGCGAAGAGTACGGCATCACCATCGAGAACGGCATCGAGCCCTCGACCGGCATGGCCGACATCGCCCGCAAACGCGGTCTTCGCGTCACGATCTCGACGGCCGAGGAGGCCGACTTCGGCCGCGGCGACTACGACACGCTGCTCTTCAACGGCACGCCGAGCTACATCGGCGACCTGGCGGGCGTGGTTCGCAAAGCCTATGAGGCGCTGCCGATCGGGGGACGCATCGTGCTGATCGACGTGCCGAAGGAGAGCTCCTACGGCATCATGTACAACCTGGCCAAGGCCCTCGGTACGTGGGAGCATCCGCTGCTCGCAGGCGTCTACCCGCCGGACCCCTATCCGATCGAATTCGTCGAGGTGGCCAACTGGCGCACGACGGCCGAGAAGATCGACCTGCTCAAAAAGGCCGGATTCGAGGATCTGACCTATGCGCAGACGCTCACCACACATCCGCTCTACTCGAACCGGCAGGAGGAGCAGCCCGTAGAAGGGTATGACCGGGGCGACTACGTAGCCGTCACCGCCTACAAACGTCGGTAGAAGCAGAACCATTCATTTATTAAATTGCACAAGACCATGGGAAAATGGAGCGACGCAGCCTGGGAGGCTGCCCTGTCGGTCTACCGCAGGATCATCGAGCACCCGTTCGTCGTCGAGCTGGGCGAAGGGACCCTTTCGGCCGAACGATTCCTCTTCTACCTGCGACAGGATGCCCTCTACCTGGACGGCTATGCGCGGCGACTCGCCCACGTAGCCTCACGGCTGCAGCGCAAGGAGCACACCGAAGCCTTCCTGCGCTTCGCCTCGGACGGCATCGAAGTCGAGCGTGCCCTGCACGCCGTGTTCCTGCAGGGCAACATGCCCTCCGACGAGGAGATCTCGCCCACATGCCTGCTCTACACCTCCCTGCAGGATAGCATGGCCACCGCTCCGGTCGAACTGGAGGCGACGGCTCTGCTGCCCTGCTTCCGGGTCTATCAACGCGTCGGAGAGACGATCCTCAAGCGGCAGCAGGGGCACGAGAACCCCTACCGGCAATGGATCGAGACCTACGGTGATCCGCAATTCGCCGCGGCCTCGGAGCTGGCCGTCCGCATCTGCGACGAACTGGCCGAAGAGGCCACCCCCGCCCGGCAAAAACAGATGACCGATATTTTCGTGCGCTGCACCCGCATGGAGTGGATGTTCTGGGAGAGCGCATGGCAACTCGAAAAATGGAAAATATGAAAACCTACAAACGAGCCCTGACCATCGCCGGCAGCGATCCGAGCGGCGGCGCAGGCATTCAGGCCGACCTGAAGACCTTTTCGGCCTGCGGCTGTTTCGGCACGTCGGCCATCGTGGCTGTCGTAGACGAGAATACCGTGGGCGTCACGGGGGTTCACCCGATCCCGGTCGACTTCGTCATCGGACAGATCCGTTCGGTGCTGGACGACCTCGGGACGGATGCCATCAAGATCGGCATGCTCCACTCCTCGGAGCTGATCCGGGGTGTACAGCGCACCCTGGCCGGATATGAGATCCGCAACATCGTCCTCGACCCGGTGATGGTCGCCACCTCGGGCGATCCGCTGCTGCAGCAGGAGGCGATCGCCACCCTGCGCGACGAACTGATTCCGCACGTGCGCGTCATCACCCCCAACATTCCCGAGGCGGAGATCCTGCTCGGACGCAAGATCACCGATCAGAAGGAGCTGCCCGATGCGGCACGCGAACTCTCCGGCAAGGGCCAGGTGTCGGTTCTGCTGAAGGCGGGACACCTGCACGATGCCGAGCTCATCGACATCTTCTACAACGCCGAGACCGGGAAACTCACCCCGATGCGTTCGAAGCGGCTCGACACCCCGAACACGCACGGCACGGGCTGCACCCTCTCGTCGGCACTGGCGGCCCATCTGGCCCTCGGATATTCGCTGGACGAGGCGGCCCTTCGCGCCAAGGAGTACATCACGGCAGCGCTTACGGCCGGAGCCCAGTACAGGATCGGCCACGGACACGGCCCGGTTCACCACTTCTTCCGCTTCTGGGAATAGGTCCGACAGATCCCGCCGGAGCCCACAAAAAACACCCCTCAGGAAATATCCGACAGAAAATCCCGTTATATCAGCAGGATTTTTTGCTCAATATTTTTTTGCGCCCCATTCAAGTACTGAGCAACAACCAGTTAAACACAGAAGCGATCGACCGGAAAGATCCATTCGTTTGGTCGCTGTTGAAATAATACCTATTTTGCGCCTCTTCCGCGGCGGGGCTCCGTCCGGGAGAGTGTAAGAAAAAACGCCATTGGGCATAAAACTTAAATGACGTATGAACAGAATGAAACTTAGCGGAATCCAATACATGGCAGCCCTGCTGGCTGCCGTTTGGGCGCTGCTGCTTACGGCCTGCACGACCGACCCGGAGGGAGTCGCTGCGGGCGGCACGGAGGATTACCTGCAACTAAACATCCTCAAGGAGGAGACCCGGGCCAACCTGGACGAGGATGGCTCCGGCACCTTCAGCGAAGGGGACCGCATCGGACTCTACATCGACAACGGCACCCGGCGCCAATACCGGGAACTGACACTCTAGGGCGGGGAGTGGACGCCGCGTCTGAAACGTTCGGAGTTCGGCACGGAGCGGCTGACCCTGTCGGCCCACTATCCGGCCCTCTCCGATCTCGACGATGCAACGGCCGAGCGCCACGCATTCAGCATTGAGACGGACCAAAGCGGTTCGGGACGGGACGCCTCCGATCTGCTTGTGTCGCAGGCGACCGTGGAGAGCGGACAATATCGGGCCGATCTGCCCTTCCGCCATGCTCTGCACCGTCTGCGGATCGAACTCGTCGGGACGAGCGACGACACGCAGCTCACCGTACGCAGCCGCACGAGCGGTTGGATCAATTTGCTGACCGGTCAGGCCGAGGCCTCGGAGGGTACAATCGAAGGGATCACCCCGCACGCCAACGCCGACGGCAGCTTCGAAGCGGTGATCTTTCCCCAGGAGGCTGACGCCTACCGGGATGGGGATGGAGTGCTGCTGAAGATTTCGGCAAACGGGCAGGAGTATGACTTCAAAGCGCCCGCAACTCAATCCGACAGTTCGCCGCTGGAGCGTTTCGAGGCGGGCAAACAGATCACGATCAAGCTGACCCTGAAAGAGTTCGGCGATGCGGAGTGGAAGAACAGAACAGTCTGGGTTTACGGGCTCAAGGCCCCCGAAGATCCCTCGGTATGGACGCAACTCTTCCCCGAGTTCTATACCACCTACTATCTCCCCTGGAAGGCGAAGTACGGCTGGTACGACTGCAACAAGGTGAATCCGGAAAATTATGACAACGGAGTTCCCGACGGCAGCATGTGCTGGGCGGCCACGGCCTCCAACCTGCTGCACTGGTGGATTGCCCAGAACAAACAGTACATCGATATGTACGGCGACAAATACAAGGGGCCCGACTACACCTATCCGCTCCCGAAGACCCAGGAGAGCGACATCTTCCAATGCTTCATCGATTCGTTCGAGAACGAGGGAGGACTCGGAGATGCCGGAGTCAACTGGTTCATCCATGGCGAGACCCCTTCATATCCTGCCCAGAGATATCCCTACAACCCTGGCGGATACTTCAAGGAGGTATTCCCCGAGGGGGTGCGCCTGGGAGAGAACATCGGCGGACTGGGACGCGAGAGATTCAACCAAACCATCAAGGATGCCCTGGCCAACCGAAAGGCGATCGGCATCTCGACCGGCTCCATTCTCTCGAGCCACCTGATCACCGTCTGGGGAGCCGAATTCGATGAAAACGGCGAGGTGGCCTATCTCTACATCGCCGACAACAACGACCGGGATTACTTCCAAGAGTACGGGGTCGGCTGCGGCCGCTACCAGGTTCTCTACAAGGTGACTCCTGAAGGGGGAACCCACACATACTACAGCACCGGCTACATCGAAGGCAGCTCGGGAATCGTGATCACCCGAATCGTGACGCTCGACCTGGGCGAAACGTACTGGAAACAGTATTTCGGACTTTAATCAATCGAACACAAACAACTAAAAACACCATACGAACAATGAAAAAAGCACATTTCGCCCTCGTGGGCACGGCCTGCTTGATGGCAGCCGGATGCAGCAAGGAGAATACTCCGGCAACCACCTCCGACCAGAAGATCACGCTTCAGACCTCGATCGAGGCCGAAACCGTTCTGGAAAGCCCCACGCTGGATGAGGAGGGAAGCGGAAATTTCGCTCCGGGCGACATATTCACCCTGCAGATCTTCGCCCCTCAGGGCGAGCCGACCCAGTTTGCCTACCAGGTCGGGACAACGCAACTCTACTGGAAAGAGATTGCCCTGAATCCGACGGATCAGAGCGTCACCTTCTCGGCCTGCTATCCGACCCAGACGCTCACCGACGGCAAGTTCACCTTCAACCTGAGCGAGGCTGCCGAGAAGGATCTGCTCTGGGCCTACCGGGCGGGCATTCCCGTCGGAACGGAGAGCCCGGTCGATCTGACCTTCAAACACGCCATGCACCGGCTGGTGGTGCAGTTCACCGAGAATTCGGATCTTGCAACGGATCAGGTGAAGACCGACTGTACGGCCAAATCGACCTGTGAGGTCGACCTGATGAGCGGCACGCTCGACAACAGCGCATCGACCAAGTCGACCTTCTCGGCCACCGGCGACAAGGCGGTCTTTCTGATCGTGCCGCAGCGTCCGTCCGACGTTTCGCTGCAGGTAACGGCCGGGACGAGCACGAAAACCTTCTCGCTGGCAGAGCTCTCTTCGAAATACGACGAACTGGAGGGGGGCAAGCAGCTGACCGTCAACCTGACCCTCAAGGATGGCAAGATCACGCTGGAAGGCGCCACCATCGAGGGCTGGGGCGATCAGGGGACCATCGAGGGGGAGATCATCATGTAATCCCGAACCAGATAACCAACCATAAAGCGCAGCGGGCGGCACCCCTTGAAAGAGGTGCTGCCCGTTGTTTTATCGCCATAAACATAAATGCGAGTGAATCATCATAAATAATTAATCCGCGACACACGCATAACACGAATAAAATAAGTGGTCCGGCAGACTCAACCAAGAGTGAACGGGAGAGCAGCAATCCCAGATAAAATCAAACGTCCCGGTACTGTATAATAAGGACTCATTGAAAAACAAGCTACCGGATCATTGTGCATGTTTATAAGCCGCTTTGAGTTCCTCAGCGGATATCTCCCGCATCAACTCCACACATATTTCGCGACATTGTGCGAAAATATCATTGCTGTAGCGTACCCTCAACAATTCATCCTCCGGGAAGAGACGTTCCGTCTGCCGCTTGATGGAGTCCTGCAGAACGGTGAAAACAAAGGGGAAATAGACACTGTCGACCAGCTTTTTGTACGATTCAAGATCCATATTCTGTCGACATGCCCGCACGGAGTCGCACTTCTCTTTAGACATGGCAACGAATGAGTGCAACAACCGTTCGTATTTTTGGTCATTGGTCTCTTCCGCATTCGAGGCAATCTCCGGGAGATTTTCATTCCGGGTTGAAAGAGGAGCCGAAGGATTTTTCTCCCGGACAAGACTCCATACAGACACGCCAAGAAGCCCGACCATACATACAAACGCCACAGCCCAGTAAACAACCGAATGACGGCGGACAACCTTCACCGGGACCGGGCAAGGTTCCGGGGCCACCTCCTTCGGGGAACATTTGGAACAGAAGTCACTCCAACCGGCACTTCCCACATAGCGGGCCAGAACCGACAAGGTGGACGGACGCGGGATCGTCCCCGGCTTGATATACCCGAACAGACGTTTCAGTGTCGAGGTACTGATTACCTCTCCCGTTTTATTTTGAATATCCGCAGACAATCGCTCGTAATCGGTCGGTGCATCCAGCGTCTGCCCGAACGCGGCAAGAACCGCACGTTTCAGCTGTTCAATATGTTCTTCTCTGGTTCCCACGCATACAAAGATACTTTTTTTAGAAATGAATCGCAATGCACCGTAATGGATTTGGACATGCAGTCAGCCGGCCCTACATTTGCAACATCAAAAGCAGTCCAAACATTTATGTTTTGTGCGACAAAAATCTTATATTTGTGCCATGCATACGGCAATACGTATGTGACATAATATAAGACACGTGAATCTTAGGATTCCCAGGACAACAAAACCGCCAATTTTGTGGTGACCCTTTCGTCACCGATTCAACCCGGGAAGAATAAGCACGGTCTGCACTTGCATGGTGCGGACTGCTTGTTTTTCTATAGAGGGTTGAGAGCGCTTGGCGGTGCTTGTTGTCCGAATGGAAGGCAGCAGGTTCCGCACTTTTGTTTTATACACATCAACTAACTCTAAAAAAATAACTCATATGAAAAAACTTTACCAGATCTTACTTGGCATTGCACTCGCAACGATGACCGCCTGTGGTTCTAAAGATTCATTCCCGGAGGTGACGCATATCCCGGCCTTCTCTTCTTCGGCCTATGTTAGTCTGATAGGTATCGACGGAACTCCTTTATGCAAAGATGAAATTAACGGGGAGCCGTCAGTTGTCGTAAACGGAATATTCTCCGTAACGAAAGTCCCATATGAACGCACAATAAGCTACTACACTGCTGAGGAGAGCCCTAAAAAAATCAATGACTCGGAGTATATCGATGGCGGCTTCTGTACGGAAAATCTTATTCCGGTCGTAGAAAAAGGACATGGAATCACGTTTATCCGGAAGAATGGAGAGGAGGCATTTACCTTGAACGAATACTCGTTGGACCCCAACGGCGAGACGAAGCATATCCAGGCTGTTAATGCATATTTCTCCGACGGATTGTGCCTTTATAAAAACGAAGACGGCCACTATGGCTACATCAACACCAAAGGCGAGGTTGTCATCGGCGAATATGCATTCGCCCAACCCTTCAGCGAAGGCTTGGCAGTTGTCGGCGGTGAAATCGGGCGAGATTCCGAGCGCGACAACCATTTTATGGTCATCAACACAAAAGGGGAGGAAGTTGCTGAACTGAATGTGGCATTCGACCAGGCTAACACCCCTGCCATCTATTCGGAGGGGCTGCTCTTCTTCGGAGGCAAGGTTTTCAACCGTAAGGGAGAAATCGCATTCCGGTTATCCGACAACATCGAACAAATCTTTCCCTTCTGCAATGGTTATGCAATCTATGAGGATGAAGAGATGGATTACGGTCTTATTGACAAAACAGGTGAGGTCGTAATCCGAGCTGGGGAATACGATGAAGCCTATATTGCCAAGGATCGTGTGTATTTCGAGGATTACGACGGTCAAACCATATGTTATGATTTTGAGGGCAATCGAATCTTCAAGTCAGAGCAAACCATTGTCCCCGTCGGCAAAAACAGATGCGTATTAAAGAGTCGTAAAGATTGTTACTTTACCAATTATGATGGCGAATCAATCGACAAAAACAGCTATGAAAATATTTTCGTTCCCTACTGCATTTATACGCCCAGCCTGTTCCTTGCATATATTTATAATGACACCTCGGATTATGTAAAATGGGTTAAGAGCGACTATTATGACGCAGATGCCGCCGTCAAATCGGTGTTGGATGCATTGAACAAAAAAGGAGTGGGAGCTATTCAATTGGGAATGCCTGTCGTAGAACTGAAAGAATATTACAATATGGGGGACAGTTCAAGACACGCTTATGAGTATTGGGACAATTTCGAAGGAGAATCAGGGAAAGGAAATCTGAAGACCAGTTACCAGGTTCAATTTACGGAATACATAGCCGATCTGTTCGAATATAATCCAGATGCCAAGGTAGGCCATATCATCATCAACATCGACCGAGACAATGTCCTCGTAACCGATGCCGACGAACGTATTCGCCAAGCCACCGTCTCCTACCTGAGCGACATGGGATTTGTTTTTGACGGTCATACGGACGACTGGGGAGGAGAAGCATGGGACATCTATCGCAGCGGTACATATAATTACCTGATAGCCATCAATATGGATGGATCCAGATTATGTCTGGAGGCTAATTAGGGACTGTCGTAAAAAGAATAAAACTTTATAATGAATTGATTGCCAATGTAATATAAAATTTGTATCTTAGCTAAAGATAAA
>CAWUYY010000054.1:0-32584 GCA_963926835.1 Rikenellaceae bacterium
ACAAAGCGATGAAGCCCTATATTAAAATTGTCGATAAATTGAAGGTCGCCGAAATGGATAAATTTAACAAGTTCCCGATACCCCGAAAGAAGGGGAAATAAGCCGAACCCAAAAAGGAACCCAAATACGCCTTAACTAATCGGTAGCGCATGGTTCCTTATGTTACCAACAATAGGGCTAAAACGCTGATATTTCGGAAATTTGGCAACGTATGATAGTTCGTTGTTCGTATGTTCTTACAGCCCTTCTCTCCGCAAAGTGAAA
This sequence comes from Rikenellaceae bacterium, assembly GCA_963926835.1. Classification (GTDB taxonomy): domain Bacteria; phylum Bacteroidota; class Bacteroidia; order Bacteroidales; family Rikenellaceae; genus Alistipes. The sequence continues at coordinate 265 of CAWUYY010000054.1, forward strand.
GAGAGGCTGAAAAACCAATGTTTTTCAGCCTCTCTTGTTTTGTTGTCTCTCTTCTATTTCAGCAACAGGGTGAGGTTGGTGATGAACAGCTTGACAGCCATGGCGATCAGGATCACGCCGAAGAACTTGCGCAGGATGTAGATGCCTCCCTTGCCGATCAGCCGCTCGACCAGGTTGACGTAGCGGATGACCAGGTAGACGATCACCATGTTCAGTACGATTGCGATCAGAATGTTGAGAATTCCGTACTGGGCCCGCATCGAGAGGGCCGTGGTGAGTGTTCCGGCACCGGCGATCAGCGGGAACACCATCGGGATGATGGTCGAGTAGCCCGGAGGGCCGTCGTTGCGGAAGATCTTGATGTTGAAGGTCATCTCGACAGCCAGGGCGAAGAGGATCAGCGATCCGGCGATGGCGAACGATTCGAGGTCCGTGTTGAAGAGTTTCAGCATTCCCTCGCCCACGAAGAGGAAGACGACGATCAGCAGCAGGGAGAGAATGGAGGCCTGTCCTGCCTTGACCTGAGAACCGGAGGCGTTCAGGCTCATGATGACGGGGATCGAGCCGGTGATGTCGATTACGGCGAACAGAACCAGAAAGGCTGTGATGATCTCTTGAAAGTCAATATGCCACATAGGCTGTTAATGTTAGTTTTTTGTTTTTTTTCTATCGAATGGGTAGCAGGTTGTCGGCCAACGCGATGGCGGCGATTGACTCTACGATTACCGGGCAGCGCAGGGCGATGCAGGAGTCGTGGCGTCCCTTGACGCGGAAGGTCTCCATTCGGTCGGTGGCGAAGTTGTAGCTGGTCTGCTCGCAGCTGATGCTGGAGGTCGGTTTGACCGCAATTCGGAAAACGATCGGGTTGCCGTTCGAGATGCCGCCGTTGATGCCACCTGCACCGTTGGTGAGCGTGTGACCCTCGCGGTCGACATAGCAGTCGTTGTGCTGCGATCCCCGCATGGCGGAGGCGCGGAATCCGTCGCCGAACTCAATGCCCCGGGTGGCGGGGATCGAGAAGGCCAGGTGGCCCAGCTGCGACTCCAGCGAGTCGAAGAAGGGCTCGCCCAGACCGACCGGCACGTTCGTGCAGGTGCATTCGATCACTCCACCGATCGAGTCGTTTGCGCGAATTACCTCTTCGATCAGAGTATCCCAGGGCTCGTAGCCGGTAATCTGACCGGGCGCCGGGGTCGGTTTCTCCTTCGGGGCGGGGATGCCGCCCAATGCCGCAATGCGAGCCTCGATGCGGATCCCTCCGAGCAGCTTCTTGGCTACCACACCGGCGGCAACCAGACAGAGGGTGAGCCGTCCGGAGAAGTGGCCTCCGCCGCGGATATCGTTGAACGAATGGAACTTCGTGGCCGCAACAAAGTCGGAGTGGCCCGGACGCGGAATGGCGCGGAAGGAGGAGTAGTCGCTCGAACGGGTGTTGTTGTTGTGAAAGACGATCGTCAGCGGAGCGCCGGTCGTATGGCCGTCGCAGAGGCCGCTTACGATCTCGGGCAGATCCTCCTCCTTGCGGGGAGTGGTGCCCCGGGCGCCGCTTTTGCGGCGGGCCAGGTCGGGCAGGAAATCGGCCTCGGAGAGGGGAATGCCGGCCGGAATGCCGTCCAGCACGACGCCGATCAGAATGCCGTGGGACTCTCCGAAGAGCGAGATGCGAAAATGGGTACCGTATTGATTCATAATGATGATTTCTGTTTTGTGTGGGAGCAAAGGCTCTGTTTTCTTTCAGGTTGTTATCGGTTGTAGAGAATGTTCAGGAACGAGGGAAACGACTTGTCGATGCACTTGATCTCGTCGAGCCGTACCGGCTCCGGGATGAAGAGGGCGGCGATGATCAGGCTCATCGCGATGCGGTGGTCGTTGTGGCTGTGAACGTCGCCTCCGTGCAGGAGACTGCGGCCGTCCGGGCTTTCCCCGGTGAGATACATGAAGTCATCCTCGATATCGACCCGCGCTCCCAGCACGGTGAATTCGGTGAAGATGCTTTCGGCCCGGTTGCTCTCCTTCTGCAGCAGGCGGTTCACCCCCTTGATGCGGCTTGTCCCCCGGCAGTGGCAGGCCAGTACGGCCAGGATGGGGAAGAGGTCGGGACAGTGGGTGGCATCGAAGTCGAAGGCGCGCAGCGGAGCCGTTGCCCGGATGGCGATGTCGTATCGCCGGGGCTCCTCGTCGTTTGTTGGACGATAGTGGAGTTCGACGCCGCACTGCTCGAGAACGCGGAGGATGGCCTCGTCCGCCTGGTTGGTGTCAAGGGGCATCTCCCGCAGGAGAAAATCCCGGTTGTCCCCTTCGGCCGAGGCGATGGCGAAGGCCACGGCAAAGTAGGCAGCCGAACTCCAGTCGGGATCCAGAAAGAGTCGTGCGGGGCGGTAGTGCTGTCCGCCGGGGATTTCGTAGATTAACCGCTCGACGACGCTCGTTCCGTCCGGCGTTGTGCGGCGCTCCTCCCGGGCATCGATCCGAATGCCGAACTGCTCCAGAACCCGCAGCGTGAGCTGGATGTAGGGGAGACTGGTCGGTTGTTCGATCACCAGTTCTGTCGGCCGGTCGAGCAGCGGCAGGGTCATCAGAAAGCCCGATACGATCTGTGAGCTCTCCTTGCCGGAGAAGGTGATCTGCCGGCGTTGAATGCCGCCCGATATGCGGAAGGGAAGGTGTCCTTCGTGGGTGGTGCACCTCGCGCCGGCATTTCTTACGGCGGTGGCGGCACTCTCCAGGTTGCGGTTCAGCAGGCTGCCCCGGCCGGTGATGGTCACCTGATGCCCGGAGTCCGCGGTGCCGTTTCCGCCCGAAAGGTAGGCGGCCAGCGGAATGAGCAGCCGGGTCAGCAGCCCCGATTCGCCGACGTGCAGCGACAGCTCTCCGACGGATTGCAGCCGATGCAGCAGCGCGTCGATGCCCGGGCTCTTGATCTGCAGCGTTCGGGTCTCCTCTCCGGCCTCCTGCCGAAGGGTAACTTCGCAGCCGAGTCCCCGGATCACCTCGATGGCTCCGTTGATGTCGTTGCAGGGTTCGAAATTCTCGAGCAGGCTCTCCCCGCAGGCGAGGGCGGCACCCAGAATGGCGCGCTGAGCCACGCTTTTCGAGCAGGGAATCCGGGCCGAGGAGATCTCCAGCGAGCGGGGAGCCTCGAATTCGCCCCGCTGCAGCAGCCGGGTCATCTCCGACAGGGTATATTGTCCGGGTGCGGTCGGTGCGCCGCAGAGCGTCGCGTCGTCCGCGCAACCATAGGATACATAGGTATAGGGTGCCCCCAGGTGGAGGCAGAGGTAGCGGCTGAACCGTCCCGCCTCACCCATCGAGAAGGCCAGCAGGGCCGGCGCTCCCGGGGTTTCCCACTCCTCCGCTTCGTACAGTTTGAGGGTCCGTACGGCGTCGGTGATGGTGTGGGCCGTGGTGACGATCTTGACAATGTCGGCCCCCTTCTCCCGACACAGGGAGGCCGTGCGGCGCAGCTCCTCGAGCGTGGGGGTTCCCTCGAAGTCGTGGTAGGAGACGATCAGCCGGGCGCCGCAGGTGCGGGCACACTCTCTGATCTCGGTCAGGAACTCATCCGGGGCTTCGATCTCCACATCCACGTAGCGGGCCCCCCGGCGCAGCGCCGCTTTGATCTGCTCGCGGGCAAATGCCTCGCCGGAGTTGGCAATCCGGCAGGTTATCAGCAAGTTCGGATGCGAGGCCACGGCCTGTTCGAGCTCTTCGGTCGACAGACGGCACAGATCGGCCCGTAGTTCCGCCATCGGGGCATGTCTCAGCACGGCCAGACAGCCCTGCAACGTGGTCTCTTGTACACTAACGCAGATCACCGGCAAGTTCCTCCAATTTATTTAAAGGTACGTTCACATCTTTTACATCACCCAGGGCACAGGGGAGGATGAAGTGGATGTGATCCCCGTCCACCTTCTTGTCTTTTTTCAGCGCCTCGACCAGGGTGCGCATCTCGGCCGGACGGCCGCTTTGCGGATCGAGGGGAATCTCGACGGGCAGTCCCGTCCGTTTCAGATCGGCGGTCAGCCGGGTGACAAAATCCGGGGTGGTCATCCCCATCTTCAGGGAGACCTTCGCCGCCAGCACCATGCCGATGGCTACCGCCTCGCCGTGCATGATGCCGCTCGGGGCGCAGACCTTCTCGATTGCGTGGGCAAAGGTGTGTCCCAGGTTGAGCAGGCGCCTCTCGCCCTTTTCGAACTCGTCCCGCTCGACCACCTCGCACTTGTAGCGGGCGCAGCGCTCGATCAGCTCCATGAGACGCTCTTCGTCGTAGAACCTGCCGTCGAGCAGGTAGCTGCCGTTTTTTTGCAGCCGCTCTTCCAGCTCCGAAAAGTAGGTGACGGCCAGTTCATAGTAGTGCGGGTCGAACAGTACGAAGGTCTTGAACGCTTCGGCGGCTCCGGCGCGCAGTTCGCGCGGATGGAGCGTGCGGAGCACCTGGGGGCACATGTAGATCCACTCGGGCTGGGTGATGGTGCCAATCATGTTCTTGTAGGCGTGGAAGTTTACGCCGTTCTTGCCGCCGATCGAGGCGTCGACCTGGGCGAGCAGGGTGGTGGGAACGAAGGCGAACCGGATGCCCCGTTTGTAGACGGAGGCCGTGAATCCGACCAGGTCGGTGGTGATGCCTCCGCCGACACCTATAAGGAAGGCGTTCCGGTCGGCTCCCCGCTCCAGCAGTTCACCGACGAGCCGGGCTACGGTTTCGAGCGTCTTGAGTTGCTCCGAGGTTTCGATCTCGAGGAGCTGGAACCCCTCGAAGAGGGGGTAGAACGGCCGCAGGTTTCGGTCGATGACAACGAACACCTCCGCCTTGTCTCCGATGACGGACCGCAGGCCGCCCAGATCTTGCTGAATGTGGATTTTGTTCACGGGAATGGTCGATTAATGGCTGCAAATTTACAAAAAATAGGAGAATCGCCGGATTTTTCGACCCTTTTTCAAAGAGGAGCGAGGTCGGATGAGAGAAAAGAAAAAAATTCTTTGACAAGTTGGCCGAAAATGGTTATATTTGCGGCGTCTTTTGATTGAAGGGACGAAGATGAAATATACGAATTATACCTACTCCTATTATTATTACTCTTATTATTATTGGAATAGTAAGGGCGGGAGTTTGTATGGTATATCGTAGAGAAAAAAGATAAGTTTGTTTTTGTTATGATATGGCTCCTGCCCGAATGAGGGTGGGAGTTTTTTTATCCCTTGTCGAAGGATCGAACCATTGCAATCCAGTTTCAAAACAGATAAACCATGAATGAGAATCCCTTGCAGATAACGCCCGCCGAACGGGTGAACAACGTACAGGAGTACTATTTTTCAGTCAAACTGAAGGAGGTCGCCCGCATGAATGCCAACGGGGAGAAGGTCATCAACCTGGGAATCGGAAGTCCCGATCTGCCCCCTTCGCCCGAGACCATCCGCGCCCTGACCGAGAGCGCCGCAAGAGCCGACGTACACGGCTATCAGCCTTACGTGGGTATTCCGGAGCTCCGCGAAGAGTTCGCCCGCTGGTATCGGAAGTGGTATGGGGTTACGCTCAATCCGGCCGATGAGATCCTGCCGCTGATCGGCAGCAAGGAGGGAATCATGCACATCTCGCTGGCCTTCCTGAACGAGGGCGACGGGGTGCTGGTCCCCAACCCGGGGTACCCCACCTACTCGTCGGTGTCGCGGTTGGTCGGAGCGCGGATCTACAACTACTCCCTGCAGGAGGAGAATGACTGGCAGCCCGATTTCGAAGCGATCGAGGCGGCCGATGCCCGGGGTGAGATCGATCTGAAGCGGGTGAAGCTTATGTGGTGCAACTACCCGAACATGCCGACGGGGGCCAACGCCTCGACCGAGCTTTTCGAGAAACTGGTCGCCTTCGGCCGCAAGCACAACATCGTCATCTGTCACGACAATCCCTACAGCTTTATCCTCAACGACAAACCGCTGAGCATCCTCAGCGTCGAAGGGGCACGGGAGATCTGCATCGAGTTGAACTCCATGAGCAAGACCTTCAACATGCCGGGATGGCGAATCGGCATGGTGGCTGCGAATCCGCAGTTCCTGCAGTGGATCCTGCGCGTGAAGAGCAACATGGATTCCGGCATGTTCCGCCCGATGCAGCTGGCAGCCGTCGAGGCGCTGAAGGCTCCGGAGAGCTGGTATGAGCAGATGACGCGTGTCTATCGTAAGAGACGGGCGCTGGCCGAGGCCATTCTCGAGGCGGTCGGTGCAAAGGTGCGGCCGAATCAAGTGGGAATGTTCCTCTGGGGCAGGCTGAAGAAGAGCACGCCGCTGTCGGGTGCCTCGTGTGTGAGCGAAGCGCTGTGCGAGGAGGTGCTCCACGAGGCAAAGGTGTTCCTCACGCCCGGTTTCATCTTCGGCAGCGAAGGGGCCGACTATGTCCGAATTTCGTTGTGCTGCAACGAGACGATGCTCGCAGAGGCCCTGCAGCGGGTACAGGAGCTGCGAAAGAAATAGATAACAGAAAAATTGAGAGAGAATTTAAATCCAAATACGATCATGTCCACAACGATGAAAATTGAAAAATTGACCTTCCCCGGTGTCGACGGGAAACGGCCGATGATTATTGCAGGTCCCTGCAGTGCGGAGAGCCGGGAACAGGTACTCAATACGGCGACCGAGTTGGCCGCCCGCGGCATCAAGATCTTTCGGGCGGGAATCTGGAAGCCCCGTACCAAACCGGGCGGGTTCGAGGGAATCGGTGCCGAAGGACTTCCCTGGATGAAGGAGGTGAAACAGCGCACCGGCATGCTTACGGCGACCGAGGTGGCTACCCCCCACCACGTGTTCGAGGCACTCAAGGCGGGGATCGATATCCTCTGGATCGGAGCCCGCACGGTGACCAATCCGTTCGCCATGCAGGAGCTGGCCGACTCCCTGCGGGGGGTTGATATGCCCATCCTGGTCAAGAACCCGGTGAATCCCGATCTGGAGCTGTGGGTCGGTGCACTTGAGCGGCTGTACGGAGCCGGCATTCGGCAGCTGGGTGTCATCCATCGGGGATTCAGCTCCTACGAGAAGAAGATCTACCGGAACGCTCCGCTCTGGCACATTCCGATCGAACTGAAGCGCCGCTACCCGGATCTGACCATCTTCTGCGATCCGAGCCACATCGGCGGCAAGCGCGAGTTGGTTGCTCCGCTCTCCCAGCAGGCGCTCGATCTGAAATTCGAGGGGCTCATCATCGAATCGCACTGCGATCCCGACCACGCCCTGAGCGATGCATCGCAGCAGATTACCCCCGACGTGCTGGATTACGTACTCAAGATGCTGGTGGTGCGCGACAATACGCAGACTACGGAGAACATCAGCGTGCTGCGCCGTCAGATCGACGAGATTGACGATCAGCTGCTCAGCCTGCTCGCTACGCGTATGAAGGTTTCGAAGGAGATCGGCGCTTACAAGAAGGAGAACAACATGCCGATTCTGCAGACGGGACGTTACAACGACATTCTGGAGAATCGCGGGCGCAAGGGCCAGAATATGGGGTTGTCGCCCGATTTCGTAGCCGATATCATGAAGACGATCCACGAGGAGTCGGTCAAGGTGCAGATGGAGGTGATGAAGTAGCCGAAGGTCAATTTTACGAACAACTTAAACAGAGATACTGTCATGGAAAAGAAAATGAAGATACTGATTCTGGGGGCCGGCAAGATGGGCTCGTTCTTTACCGATCTGCTCAGCTTCCACCACAACGTAGCGGTACTGGAGTCGAATCCCGAACGGATGCGTTTCATCTACAACGCCCTTCGGTTTACGGATTACAAGCAGGCGCAGGAGTTCGCTCCCGACATGGTGATCAACTGCGTGACGCTCAACCACACCCTCGACGCCTTTCGCGAGGTGATTCCCTACCTGCCCCAGACCTGTATCCTGGCCGATATCGCCTCGGTGAAGACGGGACTCAAGGAGTTCTATCAGGATTGCGGATTCCGCTTCGTCTCCACTCACCCCATGTTCGGCCCCACGTTTGCCAACCTGGGTAACCTGCAGACCGAGAACGCCATCATCATCAAGGAGTCGGACTACCTGGGCAAGGTCTTCTTCCGCGATCTGTTCAACTCCCTCAAGCTGAACATCTGTGAATATACGTTCGAGGAGCACGACGAAGTGGTGGCCTATTCGCTCTCGATACCCTTCGCCTCGACCCTCGTCTTTGCCTCCATCATGAAGCATCAGGATGCTCCGGGCACCACCTTCAAGAAGCACATGGCCATTGCCCGGGGATTGCTCTCGGAGGATGACTACCTGCTCACCGAGATCCTCTTCAATCCCAATACGCCGGCGCAGCTCGAGCGCATCATCGGTGAGTTGGGACACCTGCTCGAGATTGTCAGGAAGCACGACGGCGCCGAGATGAAACGGTTTCTGGACGGGGTTCGCCGGAACCTTGAGTAGAGCCCGGGGTTGCGGCTGCCAAATAAACAGGCGGTTACACAAACGTGTAACCGCCTGTTTTATAGAATTCCATCAGATTCTTTACTCCTCCGGGTTGACCGTTTTGATCGTGCAGCCGGGATACTGCTCGAGCGCCTTGCGCAGCAGCACGAGAGCACGGGCCAGGTCTTCGCGTTTGAGCACATAGGCCATGCGCACCTCGTTGCGGCCATCCTCGTGGTTGGTGTAGAAGCCCGAGCCGGGAGCGAACATGATCGTCTCACCCTCGAAGTTGAAGACGCGGAGCAGCCACTCGCAGAACTTGTCGCAGTCGTCGATCGGCAGGCGTACCATCGTGTAGAAGGCGCCGTTCGGAATCGGCGAGTAGATGCCCGGAATCTGGTTCAGTCCGTCGATCAGGAAGTTGCGGCGGGCGATGTACTCGTCATAGGTGTTCTGCAGGTAGGAGGCCGGAGCGTCGATCGAGGCCTCGGCAACGATCTGGCCCAGCAGCGGGGGGCTCAGACGGGCCTGCGCCAGTTTCATCATGCCGTTGCGTACCTCCATGTTGCGGGTAACGACCGCACCGATGCGGATACCGCACTCCGAGTAGCGTTTCGATACGGAGTCGATCAGGATCACGTTGTTCTCGATCCCCTCCAGGTGCATGGCCGACATGTAGGGCTCCTCCGTGTAGCGGAATTCGCGGTAAACCTCGTCCGAGATGAGGAACAGATCGTGTTTCTTGACGATGTCGCGCAGACGCATCATCTCGACGTTCGTATAGACATAGCCGGTCGGGTTGTTCGGGTTGCAGATCAGGATTGCCTTGGTCTTTTCGTTGATCAGCGCCTCGAACTCCTCGATATTGGGCAGGGCGAATCCGTCCTCGATGTGGGTCTTGATCGGGCGGACCGTGATGCCGGCCTGCAGGGCGAAGGACATGTAGTTGGCATAGGTCGGTTCCATGACGATCACCTCGTCGCCGGGGTTCAGACAGGTCATGAAGGCGAACTGGAGCGCCTCCGAACCGCCGGAGGTCACGATGATGTTCTCCGGCGTCAGATCGATGCCGAAGCTCTTGTAGTATCCGACCAGTTTTTTCCGATACGAGGCGTATCCTTCGCTCGGGCTGTATTCGAGGATCTTGCGGTCTACGTGCTTGAGTGCCTCCAGACCGACTTCCGGCGTTTCGAGGTCGGGTTGGCCGATGTTGAGGTGGTAGATCTTGATCCCTCGGGCTTCGGCCTCGTTGGCATAGGGCACGAGCTTGCGAATCGGGGAGGCGGGCAGCAAAACCGCGCGTTCAGAGATGTTAGGCATGGTTGGTTCTCTTTTTATGAATTATTGTATTGTTTTTAGGCTGGGTCCTGAGAAAATACCCGGTGTTTTGGAAAAAAGCCGTACAAATTTAACGATATTTCTCAATTTTGCAAATCGGAGCGGCCTCCATTCGCGAAAGTTTATGAAAAATGTTCTGCGTGCAGGAGCGCGGATCGAAACGTGTCGGAGTGTTTTCCCCGGGGCGGGGATTGCTTCTTCGGAGGAAATGCTTATCTTTGAAGAGAAGAAAAAAATCGGGAACTTACCGGGAAAATCGTTAATCCTTAAAAAAATAGAGAAATGAAGAAGATTTGCATGTTGTTAATCCTGCTTTCATGCGTATGGGGCGGAAATGTTTGGGCTCAGACGGCCGAGGAGGTGATCGAACGTTCGTACAGGGCGGCGGGCATCGAGCAGCTCGATCTGAAGGATCGGAGCATGAAACTGTCGATGGAGGTGACGGGCGGAGGCATGACCCTTCCGATCAGTTCGGTAATAAGGTACCCCGACAAGATGAGAACCAGGATGAACATGATGGGGATGAACATGGAGATTGTCGTGAACGGCAACGAAGGGTGGATGGTGATCCCCGGCCAGGGCACGCAGCCACTGCCGCAGGATCAGGTCGCTCAGATGTGGCAGCAGAGCGATGTCTTTTCCAGCATGAAGTGGGAGAAGGATAAATATGATTTCGAGCTGCTTGAGCCCCGGACGGAGTCGGAACGTAAGTTCGATGTGGTTGATTTCAAGATCAAGGAGCCCGAGGATGGATCGGTGACGATCGAGAGAATGGTTGTCTGCTTTGACCATGAGACGGGGCTGATAGCCTTTGTCGAGATGGATCTGGTCGAGGGGGGCAGCTCCTACTCTACGAAAACGGTCATGGATGACTATAAAACCTTGGAGGGGGGAATCCGCTATCCGTCGAAAATCGATGTCTACATGAACGGGAGCAACATCTCGTCGATCAGGATCACCGATTTCGTGCTGGATTATCCCACTACCGACGAGATGTTCGCCCGGCCGCAGTAGTCTTTCGGAACGCATTACACAAGAAAAGGATCCGCACGATTGCGGATCCTTTTTCCTTGCCTGAACAGCCGGAGAAATTACTTCGTAGCGGCAACTACTCGTTTCTCCTTGATGCGGGCCTTCTTTCCCGTCAGGTTGCGCAGGTAGTAGATACGCTTGCGGCGAACTACACCGTGCTTGTTTACCTCGATGTTGTCGATGTGGGGCGAGTAGAGGGGGAAGATACGCTCAACGCCTACGCCGTTCGAGATCTTGCGGATCGTAAACATCTTGGTCTTGCCCGTACCCTTGATCTGGATCACTACACCACGGAAGCTCTGCAAACGCTCCTTGTTACCCTCGAGGATCTTGTACGTAACGGTGATCGTGTCACCGGCCTGGAACGACGGAACATCCGTCTTGGTCCACATCTGCTCGTTAACGAGCCGGATTAATGCATCCTTGTTCATTGTTGCAACAATTGTTTGATGATTCCTACGTTCAACATTACCGCTGCATCCGGCTTACCATGCACGGCCATTGCCCTGCAATCCTCCAGTTATCAGCCGTTTAGACTGTCTGTGTCTGGCCCGACACCCAATGTAAGAGGTTGATACGGACTGCAAACATACGAATTTTTTCACTTGCCGGCAACAGAAACCCGAAAAATCGACGTTTTATTTGCGAATCACCGGGTTCATTGTCAGTCGGGTAGCCGCAGCCGGACGCTGCGACGGACGTTACATCGCGGTGACAAATGCGGCGGCGGAGGCCCGGGGCTTTCGCGGATCAAAAATTGGTCGTATCTTTGCATCTGCCGACCGATGCGCCCCGATGTCCCCCGATGAATGGAGGGGGTGAGCGGCGCGGCCGGAATCTGATTTTGGATGAATTGCGAAAAAAACAATATGGAGGATAAACTGATATTCGTAACCAACGACGACGGTTACAATTCGAAGGGAATTCGGGCGCTGCTAGAGGTGGCCCGCCGTTTCGGGCGGGTGGTGGCCATCGCCCCCGAGACGCCGCAGAGCGGCATGAGCCAGGCCATAACGATGAATACGCCGCTGTTCGTGAAGGAGCAGTTCCGCGAGGAGGGGCTGGAGGTCTACTCCTTCTCCGGCACGCCGGTCGACTGCGTGAAGTTCGCCTTCGACTACTTCCTGCGCGGCAGGAAGGTCGATCTGGCAATCTCGGGCATCAACCACGGCTCGAACTCGGCGGCCAATATCCTCTATTCGGGTACGATGGGGGCGGCCATCGAGTGCAGCTTCTATGATTGCCCGGCCATCGGACTCTCGTTGGACGACCACAGCCTCAATGCCGATTTCGATGCCTCGAAGATCGTCAGCGAACGGGTCATCCGCTCGGTGATGGAGGAGAGTGTCGAGCTGCCGCTCTGTCTGAACGTGAACATCCCGAAGGGACGGCCGGAGCAGATCCGGGGATTCCGCGTCTGCCGCCAGAACCGGGGATACTGGCGCGAGGATTTCTTCCGACGCGAGGATCCACGCGGACGGGAGTACTTCTGGTTGACGGGGGCCTTTGTCAACAGCGAGCCGGAGTCGACCGATACGGACGAGTGGGCGCTGGCCAACGGATATGTCGCCGTGGTGCCGGTGCAGACCGATATGACCGATTATGCGCGGATGCCGGTGGTGGAGCGTATTTTCAAATAAAATTCCTATCTTTGTAAAGGGGCGTCTTCTCCGATGCGGCGGGCAAAGCGGAGGCGGCGTCGAAAAAACGAGGGGCTCTGCGACGGGACGCGAATCGCGGTCGGGACGGTCGCCTGCTCCCTTTATATGGATCGCTTATGTGGATTAAAATTCTTCTGATCATCGCCATCGCCATCCAGATGGTCGCGATGGTATTTGCGGTTCGGCTGATCCGCACCACCAAATACAATTCGATCTGGATCCTGTTCGTCATCGGCTTCACGCTATTGTCGGTCGAGCGGATCGTGCAGCTGGTGCGGGCGAGCGGCCAGGCGCTCCCCTACGAGGTTTTCGTCTGGCTCGGGCTGGGTATCTCGATCAGCATGTCGATCGGGGTGATGTATGCCCACAAACTCTTCAAATACATTGCGCGGCTGAACCGTCAGCGTCAGTTGATGAACAAACGCATCCTGACGGCGGTGCTGCGTACCGAGGAGAAGTCGCGCTCGCACTTCTCGAAGGAGCTTCACGACGGGCTGGGTCCGCTGTTGTCCTCGGCGCGCATGTCGCTGTCGGCGATCCGACGCGAGGGACTGCCGGCCGATCAGCAGGAGATCATTGCCAATACGACCTACGTGATCGACGAGGCGATCCGTTCGCTTCGGGAGATCTCGAACAACCTTTCGCCGCAAGTGTTGATCGATTTCGGACTGGCCCGCGGAATTCAGAACTTCATCAACAAGAGTTCGTCGGTGGACGAGGTGAAGATCCGCTTTGCGACCAACCTGCGAGCCGAGCGTTTCGATGCCGACGTCGAGGTGATCATGTATCGCATTGTCTGCGAACTGATCAACAATTCACTCAAACATTCGGGCTGTTCGGAGATCAATCTCTCGCTCTCGAAGAGCGGAAACATGCTCTTGCTCGACTATTCGGACAACGGCCGGGGATTCGATCCGGAGGCGATGACCGACTGCGGCATGGGACTCTCGAATATCGCGTCGCGTATTAATTCATTGAACGGGACCTTCGACATTGCCAGCGCCAAGGGGCGTGGCATGCGTGCGAAAGTGCAGGTAAAGGTTGGTCCCGACCTGAAGAAGAGGTGATGGCCGGAACGGATTGCAGAATCGTATTGGTCGATGACCATACGCTCTTTCGCAGCGGTCTGCGTGGGCTGCTCGAACGGTGCGACGGCATGCGCGTCGTTGCCGAGGCGGCCAGCGGCGAGGAGTTTCTGGCGCGGCTGCCCGAGTTGGAGGATGAAGTGGTCTTCATGGATTTCGCCATGCCGGGCATCAACGGTGCCGAGACGACCGAACGGGGGCTCGCCGTCAAACCGGCGCTGAAGGTGATCGCCCTGTCGATGTACGGCGACGAGCGCTACTATTCGCGCATGGTCGAGGCCGGAGCCAAGGGATTTTTGATGAAGGACTCCCCGTTCGAGGAGGTGATCGGTGCGATCGAAGCGGTGCGGGATGGCGGCACCTATTTCTGCGAGGAGCTGTTGCGTTCGCTGACCAGCCGTATGCAGCGCGTGCAGAGCGAACGCGAGGAGTCGGAGGAGCTGCTCTCGACACGTGAGATCGAGATTCTGGTCTGCGTCTGCCGGGGGCTCTCCAATCAGGAGATCGCCGAGGAGCTCTTCATCTCCAAACGCACCGTTGACAAGCACCGGGCCAATATTCTGGAGAAGACCGGCTGCAAGAATACGGCCAGTCTGGTGGTCTATGCCATCAAACACGGACTGGTCGATATCCTCTGAAAACCAGGGCGGACAGGCGGGGTTGACGGTCCGGCAGGATCTGCCGTTCCGGGAGGGAATCCTCCCCGGGTGGCTGCGTCGGTGGCTGGATTCTTCCGGGAAAATTTTGGACGTAACGGATATTTTCCTATATTTGCGTGTTGTGAAATGATCCTGCTCCCAAGGGGAGGGGTAAAATGTGATAAACAGAGAATATGAAAAAAGTAATTAGTTTGCTTGCAATGGCACTTTTCGGGGCTGCCCTGGTTGGTTGCGGAAGCGACAATGGTGGTGATGAGCCTCCTACTCCTACCCCCGCGGAAGATGTTTTCGGCTGGCACATGACAAGCTGGGAGGTCGGCGAGGAGAATACGGACTTCCCGAAGGAGATCTATCTGGTCTTCACCAAGGATGCGGAACAGACGCAGGGGTCGGTTGAGGTCGGTACCTTTACGATGTATCAGGATGTTACCTCGAACGGTTTCGTGAAGATGACCGGTACCTATTCGTTCGATCAGGCTGCCCAGCAGTTGACGGGTGAATATTCGGACGGTGAGGCTTGGGCATACTCCTATACGGTTTCCGGCGCCAGCCAGATCTCTTCGTTGGAGAGCGCCAGCGAGGAGACGATGACCCTGACGGCAACGGCAGATCCCAACTATAAGATGGTTTACGAGTCGCTGCAGATTCCTGCAACGGTGATCAATAGCGCCATGGAGCCGAGCCAGACGACGACTACGCAGAGCGTAAGCGGTATCGCGATCCGGATCCTGTAATCGGATAAATTGTACGACACAAAAAAAGAGGAGTGAATTTCACTCCTCTTTTTTTGTGTGTATCTGAGACGGGACTGTGGCGTGCTGGGTTACTTCTCCGAGCGAAGCTCTCGGGCAAGTGTCTCGTATCCCGGTTTGCCGAGCAGTGCAAACATGTTCTGTTTGTAAACCTCGACTCCGGGTTGGTCGAACGGGTTGACTCCGAGCAGGTATCCGCTGATGCCGCACGCCTTTTCGAAGAAATAGATCAGGGCCCCCAGCGTCGAGGCCGATATTTCGGGAATCTCGACACGCAGATTGGGTACACCTCCCTCGCTGTGGGCGATGCGTACGCCCGATTCGGCCGTGCGGTTGATCTGGCAGAGCCGTTTGCCGCTGAGAAAGTTGAGCCCGTCGAGGTTGTCCGGATCCGGCTCGATGACAAGCTGCTCGTGCGGTGCCGCGACCGAGATGACCGTCTCGAAGAGGCTCCGCTCCCCCTCCTGAATGTATTGTCCCAGCGAATGGAGGTCTGTTGTAAAGGTGGCGCTGGTCGGGAAGATGCCGCGTCCCTGTTTCCCCTCGCTTTCGCCGAAGAGCTGTTTCCACCACTCGGCAAAGTAGTGCAGCTGGGGTTCGTACGAAGCCAGGATTTCGATTTTGAATCCTTCGCGGTACAGGGCATTTCTCAGCGCTGCATAGCGGGCGGCCGGGTTCTCGTCGAAGGAGCGGTCGGGACCGGTCGTGCGCTCGATCCGGCAGGCGCCTGCAAGCAGCGCCCGGATGTCGACCCCCGCCACCGCGAGCGGCAGCAGTCCGACCGGCGTGAGCACCGAGAAGCGTCCGCCCACGTTGTCCGGGATGACGAAGGTCGAATAGCCCTCGCGGTCGGCCAGTGTCTTGAGTGCCCCTCTCTTTTGATCCGTTACGGCAACGATGCGTCGGGCCGCCTCCTGACGGCCGTAGCGGCGTTCGATTTCCGCCCGGATCAGCCGGAAGGCGATGGCCGGTTCGGTTGTGGTCCCCGATTTGGAGATGGCGATGGCTGCAATCGATCGGTTGCCGAGTGCTTGCAGCAGCCGGGCGTGGTAATCTTCCGAGAGATTCTGTCCGGCGAAGAGCAGCAGCGGCCCGTCCGTCTTGTCGCAAAGTTGCCGGAAGGGGTCCTGCAGCGCCTCGTAAACCGCACGGGTTCCCAGGTAGGAGCCGCCGATCCCGATGCAGATGACCACATCGGCCAGTTCTCGCAGACGGGTTGCTTCGCGTTCGATGCGGCCGAGCTCCTCGTCGTCGATCGACGACGGAAGGGTGACCCATCCCAGCATCTCATGATCGAGCCCCTCTCCGTCGTACAATCGCTTGTTGGCCTGCAGGGCCTCCTGCTTTATCTTGTCGGAGAGCAGCGCTTCGGCCGGGGTCGGATCGAAGGATAACAATACGTTATTCATGTCTCTTTTAGATCAGTTTGGTGGTGAGCTCCTGCATGGCTTCCCTTACAGGGGCCTCCTTGTACAGTACGTTGTACACCATGTCGGCGATCGGCATGTTCACCTGGTGACGGGCGTTGATGTGGCGGATGCAGTCGGCGGCGAAGTATCCTTCGGCCACCTGGGTCATCTCGTCCAGCGCATCGTGAACCGTGCTGCCGTGCCCGATCAGCAGACCCAGACGGCGGTTGCGGCTGTAGACGGAGTAGCAGGTTACCAGCAGGTCGCCCAGGTAGGCCGAGGCGCGGGTCTCCCGCTCGTCCGGGAAACTCTCCTTGACGAACCGGGACATCTCCATGGCGCTGTTCGAGATCAGAACGGCCAGAAAGTTGTCCCCGTATCCCAAGCCGACGGCCATACCCACGGCAATGGCGTAGATATTCTTGAGAACGGTAGCATATTCTATGCCATACAGGTCGGTCGAGTAGGAGAGTCGGATGTAGTCGGTGGCGAACTTACGTCCCAGTATGTGTGCATTCTCGCTGTCGGTGCAGACGACCGTCAGGTAGGAGAGCCGCTCGAGCGAAACCTCCTCGGCGTGCGAGGGGCCGGTGATGATGCCCAGCTGCTTGAACGACAGCTGATAGTGGTCGTGAATATACTCGATAACGGTGTTGTAGTCGCCCGGAACGATGCCCTTGATGGCCGAGATGATGAATTTGTCCTTGAGCGATTCGGTCAGCGGTTCGAGCGTCTTTTTCAGATAGGCCGAGGGGGTGGCCAGCAGGATGATGTCGGCTTCGCGAACCACCTTGTTCAGATCGTCCGAGGGGGCGATCCGGCTGCGGTCGAACTTGACGTTGCTCAGATACCTCGGGTTGCGCCCGTGTGTCTTCAGACTCTCCAGTACCTCCGGATTGCGGACATACCAGCCGATGCAGGGTTCGTTTTCGGTCAGAACCTTGGCCAGGGCCGTCGCCCAGCTGCCGTATCCGATGATGGCGCATTTTGCGTCGCTCTTTATTTTGTAGTCCATGGTGTTCTTCAGGTTTATTATACAAAAGTAAATAAAAAACGCGAAAGGCTCTATATATTTTCTATTCTTTTTCCTACCTTTGTACATGATGCGCCGCAAGGAACCGGCAGTCCGGTGACGGGGAGGTGTTTGAGTGGCGCATTTATTTGATCTGTAGAATATTAGTAAAAATATCATACCTCGGAGGAAGAGATAGAATTATGGGACTTTTCTCACTGACACAGGAGTTGGCCATCGACCTGGGTACGGCCAATACACTGATTATTCACAACGGCAAGGTGGTCGTGGACGAACCCTCGATCGTGGCCTTGGACGTACATTCGGGAAAACTGGTTGCCATCGGTGCGCAGGCTCGCCAGATGCACGAAAAAACCAACCCGAACATCAAGACGATCCGTCCGTTGAAGGACGGTGTGATCGCCGACTTCAATGCAACGGAGCTGATGTTGCGCGGCATGATCAAGAAGGTCAAGACGACGGGCAATCTGTTCGCCCCGTCGCTGCGCATGGTGGTCTGCATCCCGTCCGGTTCGACCAACGTGGAGATCCGTGCCGTGCGTGACTCGGCCGAGCATGCCGGCGGCCGGGAGGTCTATATGATCTACGAGCCGATGGCCGCTGCGCTGGGTGCCGGTCTGGATGTGGAGGCTCCCGAAGGAAACATGGTGATCGATATCGGCGGCGGTACGTCGGAGATCGCCTGCATTTCGCTGGGCGGTATCGTCTGCTCGGAGTCGATCAACGTGGCCGGTGATGTCTTTACCAGCGATATTCAGAGCTATATCCGCCAGCAGCACAACATCCGGGTCGGCGAACGTACGGCCGAGGCGATCAAGTGTGCGATCGGTGCCGCGCTGACCGATCTGGACGAGGAGCCCGAGGACTACGTGCTGACCGGCC
Source organism: Rikenellaceae bacterium (assembly GCA_963926835.1). Lineage (GTDB taxonomy): Bacteria > Bacteroidota > Bacteroidia > Bacteroidales > Rikenellaceae > Alistipes. The sequence goes on from CAWUYY010000054.1 coordinate 18,507, forward strand.
CCAACATGCTGACGGCACTGCCCCAGACCGTTTCGCTCAGCTACAGCGAGGTGGCCTACGCCATGGAGAAGTCGCTCGTCAAGCTGGATGCCGCTCTGATGAAGGTGCTCGAGACGATGCCCCCCGAACTCTATGCCGATATCGTGAAGAACGGTATCTATCTGGCCGGCGGAGGCGCGTTGATCCGAGGTCTGGACAAGCGTCTGAACGCCAAGACGGGTATTCCGTTCCACATTGCCGAGGATCCGCTGCGGGCCATCGCACGCGGTACGGGCATTGCGCTCAAGAATATCAATCGTTTCTCGTTCCTGATGAAATAATCGCCCCTCGCCGGGCTGTTCGTGTGCCGTGTATAAGCTGATCGAATTTCTGCGCAGAATTTACGTGGTGGCTCTGTTCATCGTTTTCGAAGCGGTCGCTATCGGGTATTATGCGCATTCGTCGAACTATACACAGGCCAAATTGCTGACCGGGTCGAACCGGGTGGCGGGCGGTGTGCTGGGGGCACTGAACGACGTGCGCGGCTATTTCCGCCTCGGAAGTGAGAACAAACGGCTGGTGGAGCGCGTTGCCGCCCTCGAGGAGGAGGTGGCCCTCTACCGGCAGGCGGCGGCCGATTCGGTCCGCGAGGAGTTGCTGCGCTCGCCGGGCGAGAAGCCCTATCGGATGACCGTGGCCCGGGTCATCTCGAATTCGATCAACAAGGATCATAACCTGATCGTTCTGGATCGGGGACGGCGTGACGGCGTTACGACCGGGATGGGCGTCCTCTCTTCGGACGGGGCGATGGTCGGCTATGTGGTGGCCTGCTCCGACAGGCATGCCGTGGCCGTTTCGATTCTCAATACTTCGTTCCGGGCGAGCGGAAAGCTGGCCGGAGATGACTATTTCGGGTCGATCTACTGGACCGGCGGCGACCGTTATCACGTCCATATGAACGAGCTCTCGAAGTATGCCGATATCAGTGAGGGGGCCGAGGTGGTCTCCACCGGATTCTCGCAGTATTTCCCGGAAGGGGTGCTGATCGGATATGTTGAGAGTTTCTCCCTCTCCGATACGCAGATGGCCTACGACGTCGTGATCCGGCTGGCCGTCGATGTTTCGCAGCTGACCGATGTGATCCTGGTGGATATCTCGGATCAGGAGGATATCCGCCGACTGGAAGAGGAGGCGATTCGACAAAGCAGGTGATCGTATGTACCGGACATTTCCATATATCGTTCTGTTCGTGGTGGTGGTGCTGTTGCAGGTGCTTCTGCTGAACAACCTTACGATCAGCGTCTATTTGAATCCGCTGGTCTACATCGCCTTCATCATTCTGCTGCCGATCGAAACCCCGTCGGTGGTGGTGCTCTTCTGTGCCCTGTTGATCGGTGTGACGATGGACTGGACGATGGGGGTCCCGGGACTGAATACACTGGCCACCCTGCCGGCTGCCATGCTGCGGCGTCCGATTCTGGCCGCTTTTGCCGGCAAGGAGACCCTGCGCGATGGAGGCGTCCCCTCGCAGGAGCGTTTGGGACGGAGCGTCTTTCCGCGCTATGTGATCGCCATGGTTCTGATCCAGCATCTTCTTTTCTTCGCCTTCGAGTCCCTTTCGTGGGCGCATATCTTCCATACGCTGGTTCGTCTGGTGGTCAGCAGCGCCGTAACGGTGGCCTTCGTCTGGCTGTTTGCCCGTTTCTTCCTCTCTAAATTTACGATGCGAAGATGAGAGATCGGGCCGATGGTTTTGTCCGGATGCGGACGTTGCAGATCGTGGTGCTGGCCGTGTTTGTCATCATCGCGGCGCGGTTGGCCTACATTCAGCTGATCGATGACCGCTATGAAAAGCTGGCCAAGGGAAATACGCTCCGCTATGAGGTGCTCTACCCGCCGCGCGGCGAGGTCTATGACCGCAACGGAGAGTATCTGGTGCAGAGTCGCGAGTGTTACGACCTGATGGTGATCTATCGGGAGATGGACCGCGAGGGGTTCGACACGACGCTCTTCTGCCAGGTGACGGGCATCTCGCGCGAGGAGCTGGAGCGGGAGTTGGCCAATGCCCGCGTGCGTCCCCGTGCTCCGCGCATGGTGATGAATTACATGTCCAAGGAGGACAAGCTCCGCTTCGACGAGTGCAATTTCCACGGTTTCTATACGGTTTATCGGACGGCCCGACAGTACCCCCGCAAGATCGGCGGCAACCTGCTCGGTTATGTGGGCGAGGTGAACGAGGAGATGATCAAGCGCGACCCCTCGTACCAGGCCGGTGAGTATATCGGTATCAGCGGGGTGGAGTCGGCCTACGAGGATGTGCTGCGCGGCAAGAAGGGGGTGAGGATCTCCGAGGTCGATACGCACGGAGCCGTGAAGGGCTCCTACATGGACGGCCGTTTCGATTCGCTGCCGGTCCCCGGAAAATCGATCGTCTGCACGATCGACGCCCGTCTGCAGCTCTTTGCCGAGGAGCTGATGGAGGGGAAGGTGGGTGCGGCCGTCGCCATCGAGCCCTCGACGGGCGAGATCCTGATGATGGTCTCCTCGCCGACGTATGATCCCGACGAGCTGGTCGGCCGTGAGCGTGGCAACCACTACATGGAGATGCTCTACAACAAGCGTCGCCCGCTCTACAACCGAGCGATCCGTTCGCCCTTCCCGCCCGGATCGACCTTCAAGCTGGTACAGGGGTTGATCGGCATGCAGGAGGGGGTGCTGGTCCCTTCGATGCGCTATCCGTGCCACGAGGGGTATCAGGTGGGGCGTCTGCGCGTCCGCTGTCACTCGCATGCATCGCCGCTCGATCTGCGCTTTGCCGTGGCGACCTCCTGCAACGCCTATTTCTGCTATGTTTTCCGCAATATTCTTGAGAATCCGAAATACGGGAGTGTGAAGGATGGATTCGATGTCTGGAGGGACTACGTGCTCAGCTTCGGCTTCGGTCGCAAGCTCGACTCGGACTTCCTGGGCGAGGGTAACGGCTATGTGCCCGACCGGGATTTCTACGATCGGGTCTATCGCAAGTCGTGGAATTCGCTGACGGTGCTGTCGCTTGCCATCGGACAGGGCGAGTTGGGCTGCACTCCGCTGCAGATGGCCAACCTGGCGGCGACCATCGCCAACCGGGGCTATTACTACATTCCGCATATCGTCCGCTCGGTCGAAGGACAGGATTCGCTCGACCGCCGCTTCTATGAGCGGCACTATACGAAGGTTGATCCGCAGTATTTCGAGCCGATTGTCGAGGGCATGTGGCAGGGCGTTCACGAGCCGGGGGGAACCTCCCAGCTGGCCAAGCTGTCGGGGCTGGATGTCTGCGGCAAGACCGGAACGGCCCAGAACCCCCGGGGACAGGATCACTCGACTTTCCTTTCGTTTGCTCCCAAGGACAATCCAAAGATCGCCATCTCGGTGTATGTCGAGAACGGTGGATTCGGAGCTTCGACGGCTCTCCCGATCGCCAGCCTGATCGAGGAGCTCTACCTGACCGACACCATCACGCGCCCCTGGCTGGTCGAGATGGTCAAACAGAAAAAGATTTACTACCCGGCGTATGATAAATAACGGCATAGGCAAACTGTTCGAGGGGGTCGATCGCTGGATGATCGTCCTCTATGTGCTGATCGTGCTGGTCGGGTTTGTCTCGATCACCTCCGCGTCGTACGACGACGGAATTGCAGAGACCTTCTCCTTCTCGCACTTCTACATGAAGCAGCTGGTCTGGATCGGCGGCGCCTTCGTGGCGGCGATCATCGTGCTGCTGATCGATGCGAGCGTCTACCACAAGTGGGCCTACCTGCTCTACATCTTGGGTCTGCTGCTGCTGCTCTCCACGCTGGCGGTCGGCCGCGAGATCAACGGCGCCAAGGCCTGGTTCGAGATCGGTTCGTTCAGAATCCAGCCCGTGGAGTTCGTCAAGATCGCCACGGCCCTCGCTCTGGCCCGCGTGATGAGTACGAGCACCTTCTCGATCAATCGCGCGGGGGATCTGTTCAAGATGGGGGTGGTGATCTGCCTGCCGCTGCTGATTATCATCCTGCAGAACGATACGGGTTCGGGTATCGTGCTGGCTTCGCTGCTCTTCGTGCTTTATCGCGAGGGGCTCAACAAGTGGCTATGCATCCCGATCCTGCTGATCGCCGTGCTGTTCATCTTCTCGTTCCTCTTTACGCCGATGACCCTGCTTGTGATGCTGATTCTGGTCTGCACCCTCTCCGAGGCGATGATGAACGGCATGTGGCGCTCGCGCATCGTCTACCTGGCTTCACTGGCGCTCGGTGCGCTGCTCTTTTATTTCATCATGATGGCCATTGCCCCCGGAAAGATGGATCTCTACCGCTGCCTGCTGGTGGTGACGCTGGTGTCGTTGGTGCCGGTGGCCGTGTATGCCTTTCGGAGCAAACTGCGCAATATCTTCATCATGGTCGGATTGTTCCTGATGGCCATGCTCTTCGTTCCGACGACCGACTATATCTTCAATTCGGTGCTCAAGGAGCACCAGCAGAACCGTATCCTCAGTTTCCTGGGACTGGTCAGCGATCCGCTCGGCACGGACTATAACGTGAACCAGGCCAAGATCGCCATTGGCTCGGGCGGATGGTTCGGCAAGGGATTCCTGCAGGGGACGCAGATCAAGTACGGCTTCGTCCCCGAGAAACATACCGACTTCATCTTCTGCACGGTCGGCGAGGAGTGGGGTTTCGTGGGAACGATGTTCCTGCTCACGCTCTTCTGCCTGCTCATCCTTCGACTGATGCGCATGGGCGAGCGGCAGGAGGAGCCCTTCGGGCGCATCTACTGCTACTGCGTGGCCGCCTTCCTGCTCTTCCACTTGCTGGTGAACGTGGGAATGACGATCGGTCTGATGCCCGTGATGGGAATCCCGCTGCCCTTCGTAAGCTACGGAGGCTCCTCGTTGATCGCCTTTACCATCATGCTCTTCATCGCCGTGCGGCTCGATGCCTCGACCCGGCAATACTCCTTCCGATGATTAATTACATTAAATATTGATTATGAACGAACTCGAACGCAAAGGACTGACTTCCGAACAGGTGGCCGAAAGCCGCCGTCTGCACGGAGACAATGTCATCACGCCGCGCAAGGGGGATTCGGCCTGGAAACTGTTGCTCGACAAGTTCCGGGATCCGATTATCCAGGTGCTCCTCATCGCCGCGCTGCTCTCACTGGCCATGGCCTTCTTTGACGGAGAATTCATGGAGACGATCGGTATCATCTGTGCCATCATTCTGGCCACGTGCGTCGGCTTTTTCTTTGAGCTGGATGCCATGCGCCGCTTCAAACGACTCAATCAGGTCAACGAGGATATTCCCGTCAAGGTGATGCGCGACGGGGAGGTGACCGAGGTGCCGCGCCGCGATGTGGTGGTGGGCGACCTGGTCTTCGTGGAGAATGGCGAAACGGTCCCCGCCGACGGCCGGCTGATCGAGGCCGTCTCGCTCAAGATCAACGAATCGACCCTGACCGGAGAGCCGGAGGTGGACAAGACCACCGACGAGCGTTTCTTCGAGCAGGAGGCGACCTATCCCTCCAACATGTTGATGCGGGGAACGACGGTCGTGGACGGCTACGGCAAGATGATCGTCGAGGCGGTAGGTGACCACACCGAGGCGGGACGGGTGACTGAGCAGTCGACCATGGTGAGCGACGAACCGACTCCGTTGAACCGGCAGCTGACGCGTCTTTCGCGTCTGATCGGCAAGATCGGCATTGTGGTTTCGATTGCGATCTTCGTAGCGCTGCTCGTCAAGGCCTATATGAGCGGTCAGTTGAATACTTCGGACTGGGTGGCCACTTCGCACGAGGTGCTGCGGATCTTCATGGTATCGGTAGCGTTGATCGTCATGGCCGTTCCGGAGGGACTGCCGATGAGTATCACTCTTTCGCTGGCCATGTCGATGCGCCGGATGTTGAAGACGAACAACCTGGTGCGCAAGATGCACGCCTGCGAGACGATGGGTGCGGTGACGGTGATCTGTACCGACAAGACCGGTACGCTGACCCAGAACCGGATGCGGGTCGAGGATATTGTACATTATAGCGAGGTGGACGACCGGCTGCTGGCCGAGATGATTGCGGCGAACTCGACAGCCTTCCTCGATGGAGAGGGGGCCCCGATCGGCAATCCGACCGAGGGTGCGCTGTTGATCCGTCTCAAGGAGAAGGGGTTTGATTACGCGGCACTGCGTGAGGGTGCGGCCATTGTCGACCGGATGACCTTTACGACCGAGCGCAAGTTTATGGCCACGATCATCCGCAGCGGTGTGAACGGGAAGCAGCTGATCTGCGTCAAGGGTGCCCCCGAGATCGTCCGCCGCATGTGTCTGCCCGACGGAAAGGATAAGCAGGTGAACGAACAGTTGGCTCTCTTCCAGGGAATGGCGATGCGTACGCTGGGAATCGCCTATGCCGAGACTTCGGCCGACAAGTGCGAGGAGGCCCTGCGCGATCCGCAGCTGTTGTTCGTGGCCGTGGCGGCGATTGCCGACCCCGTGCGCGAGGATGTGCCGGCAGCGGTGAAGCGATGCATGAATGCCGGCATTGCCATCAAGATCGTGACGGGCGACACGTCGGCCACGGCGCGGGAGATCGCCCGTCGGATCGGACTGTGGAACGACGAGACCGATTCGGCTCGCAACGAGATAACTGGTGTCGAGTTTGCCGCCCTGAGCGACGAGGAGCTGCTCGAGCGGATCGGCGACCTGAAGATCATGTCGCGTGCCCGCCCGCTTGACAAGCAGCGTCTGGTGCGCCTGCTGCAGCAGAAGGGCGAGGTGGTGGCCGTCACGGGCGATGGAACCAACGATGCACCGGCCCTCAATTTTGCCAACGTCGGCCTCTCGATGGGTACGGGTACGTCGGTGGCCAAGGATGCCAGCGACATCACGCTGCTCGACGATTCATTCACCTCGATCGCCTCGGCGGTCATGTGGGGACGCTCCCTGTATCGGAACATCCAGCGTTTCGTACTTTTCCAGCTGACCATCAATTTCGCGGCGATCATCGTCGTCTTCTTCGGCTCCCTGTTCGGAACCGAGATGCCCCTTACGGTGGTGCAGATCCTGTGGGTCAACATCATCATGGATACCTTCGCGGCGCTGGCCATGGCTTCGCTCCCGCCCAATCCGGCCGTGATGAACGAACCGCCGCGTCCGCGTGACGAATTCATCATCACGCCTGCCATGGCGCGGACGATCTTTACCTGTGGTGCCGTTTTCGTCGTGATTCTGCTCGGCATGCTCTTCTACTGGCGCTTTACGACCGGTGCTCTCACGGTCGAGCAACTGACCATCTTCTTCTCGGTGTTCGTCTTCCTGCAGTTCTGGAACATGTTCAACGCCAAGGGATTCGAGTCGAACCACTCGGTGCTGCACGATCTGCGGGGCAGTCGCACCTTCTTCCTGGTGCTGCTGCTGATCGCTGTCGGGCAGATTGCCATCGTGGAGTGGGGTGGAGCCGTGTTCCGCACCACGCCGCTTTCACTTGTGCAGTGGGTCGAGGTGATCGGCTATACGTCGTTGATCGCGATCTTCGGAGATATTGTCCGGACGATCCGGCGCCGGTTGAAGGCTCGTTCGGCTGATGCGCGATAACTGCTCGCTCGGTGCGGGGGCGGCAAAGAGCCGCTCCCGACATCTGAGAGGGCCCGCACATACTCAATGCTTTTGTGTCTGCACCCTCTCCTTGTGCGGTTGATGGCCGGTTGGAATGAAAGAAAGGGAAGGGAAGAAGCCATTTAGATTATGATTGACAAATTTCGTACATCTATCCTGTTGTTGCTCTGTCTGCTGACAGAGCTCCCCCTTCATGCCTTTACGAGTCCGGACTCGGTGATGCTGACCCCTGTGAAGTCACCTCGTCCGACATTCAGTCAGCGATTGGAGAGAATGGGCTCCTCGCGCGCCTATCGAATGACATATATAGCTGTACCGTTGATTGTTACGGGTGTTATTATCCAGGAACGTGATCGCGGTATACGTCATCTTCGCAACGACTATATCCCTTCGTTCCACTATCATTACGATGATTATCTGCAGTATGCTCCGGCAGCCCTGATGCTGGGAGTGAAGGCCGGAGGAGTCAAGAGCCGAAGTTCGTGGGGACGCATGCTGGTGAGTGACGCCTTTTCGGCAGCCTTGATGGCCGGATCGGTGAATGCCCTCAAATATAGCTGCAAGCAGACCCGTCCCGACGGATCGAATCAGTATTCGTTCCCTTCGGGACATACGGCAACTGCCTTCATGACTGCGACGATGCTGCACAAGGAGTACGGGGCAAGAAGTGCATGGTACAGTATTGCCGGCTATACGATGGCAACCGCCACGGGTGTGTCGCGTATGCTTAACAACAAGCACTGGCTCAGCGATGTGATGGTCGGTGCCGGTATCGGAATTCTCTCCGTCGAATTGGGTTATCTGTTTGCCGATCTGATCTATAAGGATCGGGGATTGAACGATCTCAACAAACGTGACTACGAGATTCTTTATGACCGCTATCGGAAGCCCTCTTTTCTGGGTATAGACGAGGGTCTGGAGGTGATCATGGGTCGTTACAGGCCCTCTCCGGAGATGTCCGTGGAGTTCGATGCCGGAGTCAGTCAGGGAATCGAGGGGGCCTGGTTTTTCTCCCCTTATCTGGGAGTGGGCGGACGGTTGGCCGTATCCAGCTCGCCGTTGCGAATCAACTACGAGCGGTCGATCACCCGTCTGAACAGCGGGTCGGCGTTTCTGGGCGGATATTTCTCCTACCCGCTCTCGACGCGATGGCTGTTCGGTGGAAAGGTGGTGGGGGGCTATCTCCATTACAGCCCGTTGACTCACGACCAGTATACATTGGGCGGAGTGGGTGGAGCCCTCTTCGGGGTTGGTACGTCGACGACGTTCCGGTTTCGATATCCGCTTCCAGGGAACCTATCTGCTGCAGCCTCCCATGCGTGGCGGAAGCCATCAGCATCTCAACACGCTGAATCTCTCCATTACCCTCTGTATGGCCTTTTAACAAGAATCTGGATGCATTCGTACAAACCTGTATGTGCGAAAGCGTGGAGATAATTGTGCCTGTTTGCTGCTTGTGCAGGAATACGGATGGAGGCTGACGCGGAGACGGAATCTGTGGAGCATAGCCGGTCTTGCTGATGCTCGGGAGGGGAAAAAGAAAGAGGTGCGATGTAAATCGCACCTCTTGTCGTTAGGGAAAGGTTGGATTAGAAAATACCCTGCTCGAGCATTGCCTGTGCAACCTTCATGAAGCCTGCGATGTTGGCACCCTTAACATAGTCGATGTGACCATCGGCCTGTTTACCGAACTTAACGCAAGCGTTGTGGATGCTCTCCATGATGGTGTGGAGTCTCTCGTCTACCTCTTTGCCAGACCAGGAGAGGTGCATGCAGTTCTGAGTCATCTCGAGACCCGAAGTTGCAACACCACCGGCGTTTACAGCCTTACCAGGAGCGAAGAGGATACCAGCCTTCTGGAATGCGTGGATAGCCTCCGGCGTACAACCCATGTTCGAAACCTCGGCGCAGCACCAGGTGCCGTTCTTCAGCAGCTCAGCTGCATCGTCGCCGTTCAGCTCGTTCTGGAATGCGCAAGGCAGCGCGATATCGCACTTGATGCTCCATGCTTTCTTGCCCGGAGTGAAGGTCGTGCCGGGGAACTTCTCTGCGAACGGAGCAACGATGTTGCGGTTCGAAGCGCGGAGCTCCAGCATGTAGTCGTTCATCTCGGGGGTCATGCCGTTCGGAATGTATACGACACCGTCAGGACCCGAGATACCGATAACCTTGGCACCCAGCTCCATGGCTTTCTGCGATGCACCCCAAGCTACGTTACCGAAGCCGGATACAACGACCGTCTTGCCTTTGATGTCCTTGCCGGCCAGTTTCAGCATGTGCTGAACGAAGTAGAGGGCACCGTAACCGGTTGCCTCGGGACGAAGGATCGAACCGCCCCAGGTTTCACCCTTACCAGTCAGAACGCCGGTGTGGTATTTGCGAGCCAGTTTCTGATACATACCGTTCAGGAAGCCGATCTCACGGCCGCCTACGCCTACGTCGCCGGCAGGAACGTCGGTGTCAACACCGATGTTGCGCCACAACTCAAGCATGAAGGCCTGGCAGAAACGCATGATCTCAGCGTCCGATTTGCCGGTCGGATCGAAGTCCGAACCACCTTTGGCACCACCCATAGGCAGCGTCGTCAGGGCATTCTTGAACGTCTGCTCGAAACCGAGGAACTTCAGCATCGAGGGGTTCACAGCCTTGTGGAAACGCAGACCGCCTTTGTAGGGGCCGATGGCGCTGTTGAACTGAACGCGGTAGCCAAGGTTGGTCTGAACCTCACCTTTGTCATCAACCCACGTTACACGGAACGTGAAGATACGATCCGGCTCAACGATACGCTCAACGATCTTGGCTTTCTCAAACTCAGGATGTTGGTTGTATACCTCCTCGATCGACTCGAGTACCTCGCGTACAGCCTGCAGGTATTCTTTCTCACCCGGGTGCTTACGCTCCAATTCTGCCATTAAATTGTTAACGTTCATAATCTATTGATTTTAGTTTGTGGTTTAACGCTGAGCAAAGATAGTATTTATTCTTATAGATTGTAATTTATTTTTGGCAAAAGATTACTTTTTTTCAGAGTTTTGCTTTGGTGAGGTTAGAATCTGACGGGGAATGTGCTCCGTTTGTCCGTTTCGGCCCGTGTCTCTCCTTATATTTAATAGGTCACGTATCGAAAGTTGTGCGGAAAGAGGCTCGGGTGCGGGGATTTTTGGAAAAATATTCCTATCTTTGTTGGGATAAAACCTTATGACAGGCATGAGCTCAGACAAATATATTTTGCAGGAGGTTACCGATGCGCAAACCGAGCGCGAGTTTCTCGACCTGCCCCGTCGAATCTACAAGGGGAATCGCAACTGGGTTTGCCCGCTCGACCCCTCCATTCAGGCAGTTTTCGATCCGAAAAAGAACGATCTGTTCGCCGACGGCGAGGCGATTCGCTGGATCGCCCGCAACGATCGGGGCGAGGTGGTGGGACGCATTGCCGCCTTCTACGACCGGGAACACGCCTATCTGGAGGAGCAGCCCACGGGCGGCTGCGGATTCTTCGAGGCGATCAACGACCAGGCGCTGGCCAATCAGCTCTTCGACGCGGCCCGCATGTGGCTGGCCAGCCGGGGACTGGAGGCGATGGACGGCCCGATCAACTTCGGCCCGCGCAGTTCGTGGTGGGGCCTGCTGGTGAACGGATACGAGTTCCAGCCTCTGTATGAAAATCCCTACAACCCCCCTTATTACAAGGAGCTGTTCGAGAATTACGGTTTCCAGAACTATTTCAATCAGCATACCTATATCTGGCGGATAGATACCGGTACGCTTCCGACCCGCTCCCGCGAGCGTGCGGCGCACCTGTACGAGACGCCGGGCTACCGGGTCGGCCACCTCGACATGAAGAACCTCGAGGAGGCGGCCGAGAACCTGCGTATCATCTACAACAAGGCGTGGGCCCTCTTCTCGGGGGTCAAACCGATGACACGTGAGGAGGCACACGAGATGATGCGGATGATGCGTCCGATCATCGATCCGGAGATCATCTTCTTCGCCTGGTTCAACGACGAACCGATCGGCTTCTTCGTGATGATTCCCGATCTGAACCGCCTGATCGGCCGTTTCAACGGCAAGTTCGGACTGTGGCAGAAGCTGCAGATGATGTGGGATCTGAAGGTGCGCAAGAAGTGCGACCGCATGTTCGGTCTCATCTTCGGCATTACGCCCGAGTTCCAGGGCAAGGGGGTCGAGTCGGCCATCATGTGCTATATCCATGACGAGTATGTCATGAAGCGCAACAAGCACTACAAGAGCATGGAGTTCGCCTGGATCGGAGATTTCAATCCGGTCATGAACCGCATGATCGAGACCTATGTGAATGCCTCGAAACACAAGATGCATACGACGTACCGCTACCTGTTCGACCGCACGAAGGAGTTCCACCGCTGCCCCCGCATGGGTGTGAAACGTCGCGAGTAACAAGATTATTCCAAAATCAAACGATCAACAAATCATAAAACAAACACAAGACAATGAAAACAACGGTTTTTACCAAACATCACATTGAGAACGGAGCCAAGATGGCCGAGTTCGCCGGCTACAACATGCCGATCGAGTTCTCCGGCATCAACGAGGAGCACCTGGCCGTGCGCAGCAACGCCGGTGTATTCGACGTTAGCCACATGGGTGAGATCTGGGTGAAGGGCCCCAAGGCTGAGGCTCTGCTCCAGCGCATCACCACCAACGACGTAGCTGCTCTCTACGACGGAAAGATCCAGTATACGACCATGCCCAACGGCAAGGGCGGTATCGTGGACGACCTGCTCGTTTACCGCATCAACTCCGAGACCTACCTGCTGGTTGTCAACGCTGCCAACATCGAGAAGGACTGGAACCACATCGTTGAGCAGGGCAAGGCGTTCGGTATGGAGGCCGGTCACGGCAAGGAGCTCTACAACGCTTCGGACGAGATCTGCCAGCTGGCTGTTCAGGGCCCCAATGCCATGAAGATCGTGCAGAAGATCTGCGACGAGCCGGTTGAGGATATGGAGTATTACACCTTCAAGAAGCTGAAGGTAGCCGGTTGCGATGCAATCCTCTCGATCACGGGTTACACCGGTGCGGGCGGTTGCGAGATCTACGTGGCCAACGAGGACGGCGAGAAGGTTTGGAAAGCTCTCTGGGAGGCCGGCGAGAAGGAGGGTCTGAAGAACATCGGTCTGGGTGCGCGCGACACGCTGCGTCTGGAGATGGGCTTCTGCCTCTATGGCAACGATATCAACGATACGACCTCGCCGATCGAGGCCGGTCTGAACTGGCTGACCAAGTTCGTCGACGGCAAGGACTTCATCGACCGCAAACTGATGGAGGAGCAGAAGGCCGGCGGTCTGACCCGCAAGCTGGTTGGCTTCAAACTGATCGACCGCGGTATTCCGCGTCACGGCTATCAGATCGCATCACCCGAGGGTGAGATCATCGGTGAGGTGACTTCGGGTACGATGTCGCCCAGCCTGAAGGAGCCGATCGGTATGGGTTACGTGAAGAAGGAGTACTCGAAGGTTGGTACGCAGATCGCCATCGTGGTTCGTGGCAAGCTGCTGAAGGCCGAGGTTGTCAAGATGCCTTTCATCAACAATAACAACAACAAGAAATAATCCGAACTTCCGGATACGCGAAAAGAGGACGGTCCCCAGCGGGACCGTCCTCTTTTCGTTGAGCAGCGGGTGGTGTGGAAGGCCGAACTCTATCGGGAGTGTGGAGCGGGGGCCTCGGCGGCGCACTCCTGATCGAAGATCGTGTCGAAGAGACGGCGCAGTCGGGCCGGATCCGTAAGGATCGCTCGCAGCTCCTCCAGATGCCGCGTGTTCTCCGATTCGGGAATCCAGAGTTTCAGGTAGCCTCCGGCCGCATATTTCTCGTGCAGATGTTCCGAGCAGCGTCGGAAGTGCCCCTCGCGGTCCAACTCCGGGCAGTTGCCCAGACTGTACTGCACCGTACGGCGGAGTATGGTCATCGGATCGATTTGTCGGTCCGCTTCGGCGACGATACGTCCGTAGAGGGAGCGCGGCGCATGTTTCGAGGAGGCGCGGTGATCCTCGACCGCCTCGCGCGTCGTCTCGATCTGTGCGGGCGAGAACCAGCGGCGCAGCTCTCGATCCGAGGCGAGAATTTCACCTGAATAGAGGTGGTGCAGCTCCCGCCCCCGGGAGAGACCCGTGTCGTGGTAGGCGGCAATGGTGTAGACCATCGCCGAATCCACGTCGTAATGCGCGGCCAGAGCGAGGCTTTGTGAGATGACCGCCTCGACGTGCTGCCGGTTGTGCCCCTTGTCGAACCGGTCGTATAGCGGGAGGATCCGCTCGTCGATGTATCTCTTCAGTTCGGAGTTCATGGTGTTCTGAAAAAAGCCCCCGCCGAAGCGAGGGGCTGAATGTTTAACGGAATGCCGAATGGCGTATCCGGGTCTGTTGCTACTTGGCGTAGGCTACGGCGCGGGTCTCGCGGATGACGGTGATCTTCACCTGACCCGGA
>CAWUYY010000055.1:0-6662 GCA_963926835.1 Rikenellaceae bacterium
GAAGAGCTGGTTCTTGTAGATCATGCCCCAGTGGCGGTTGTTCACGATTACCCGGTAGCCGATAGGCGACTCCGATACCACCAGCAGATCGACCTCCTGGCGGGGTTTTACCGTGACGACGTCGTTATTGACGTAGTTTTTGAACTTCATGGTTGCTACGCAGCGTCCCGTGATGCCGTCGATATAGAGATAGACCGGATAGCTGCGACCGGCCAGTACGCCGCCCTGCTGGTTGCGGTTGGGCAGGAAGAGATCCTTGCCTGCAAGCCCCCAGTCGAGAAAAGCCCCATGCAGGGTCTTGTCCACCACCTTCAGGAATCCGACCTGTCCCTCCTGCAGTCGCGGGGTTTCGGTCGTGGCGACCAGACGGTCCTCCGAGTCGTGATAAACGAATACCTCCTTTTGATCCCCCTCCTTGTCGGTCAGTGAGACATAACGGTTCGGGAGAAGTACTTCGTTTCCCTCCTCGTCGGCCAGATAGAGTCCGTAGTCCGAGATGCGCTTTACGGTGAGCGTTTGCGTGCGTCCTGCTTGTAACATACGATTCGTGTGTGTTTGGTGTGGTGGAAAGTGTGGTATATCCCTTTCTGCGAGACAAAAATACATTTTATTTTACCGTCCTACAACTTTGCGGAGCGTGAGTTCACCAAAAGAGTTCGATTCTTGCTCTGTTGTCGCCAGTTGCCATACTTCGAAAAAATGGTTATTTTTGTTATCGGACAAGCAGTGTATTTGTATGAGAGTGGCTTTGTGTCAATTCAATATGGCGTGGGAGGATTGGCGTTCCAACCTTCGCCGCGCCGAGGAGTGGGTTGCCGGTGCGAATGCCGACCTGGTGATCCTGCCCGAAATGTTTGCTACGGGATTCGTAACCGACCCCGAACGGGTAGCCCAGCCGATGTCGGGCGAGATCGTGGGGGAGATGCAGCGCTGGGCACGGCGCTACGGCCGTGCGGTGGCCGGCAGCGTGATTATCGAGGAAGGAGGTCGCTTTTTCAACCGTTTCCTTTTTGTTTACCCTGCGGGTGAGATTGTACAGAGCGACAAACGCCATCTCTTTTCGATCGGTGGCGAGGGAAAGTCGTTTGTGGCGGGCAACCGGCGGACAATCGTCGAATACGGCGGCCTGCGTTTCCTGCTGCTCGTCTGTTATGATCTTCGCTTCCCGGTTTGGAGCCGTTGCCGCAACGATTACGATGCGGTGATCTACGTAGCCTCCTGGCCCGAATCCCGACGAACGGTCTGGCGGACACTGCTGCGGGCGCGGGCAATCGAGAACGAGGCCTATGTGCTGGGGGTGAACCGTACGGGTAGCGATCCGACGGCACACTATTCGGGTGATTCGGCCGCTGTCGGATTCCGGGGCGAAACACTGACTGAGGCGGGTGCCGAGGAGACGCTCCTCACGGTCGATCTCGATCCGGAGGCCCTGCACGCGTTTCGGGAGAAGTTCCCCGCCTGGCGGGATGCCGACCGGTTCGAGCTGCACGTGTAATTCTTTTGTTGACTATTTAGTTGCAAGATTCACAATAAATTCCTAACTTTGAGTAAAGGTAGGAATTTACCGTGTTTGTCTTGAACTTCGTCGAGAGTATCTTCTCTTTTCTAAAAATATTGTGCCATGAAAACAACGATCCGCTTATTCGGGGAGATCCTCCTTTGCAGTTATCTGCTTGTCGGTTGTTCGAAGTCGGACGATCTGATTATTCCAACCTTTCAAGAGGTAAATGTGTCGATGGAAGACAACATTGCAGATGAAAATGCAGACTGTTATTACAGCTACTTTGTAACACAGAACGACAGCGACCACACCGTATGGGTCCAGTTGAGTAATGGATTTACAACTGTTGCCCCTTGTTATTATATCCGTCCGGGAGAACAGGTAACTCAATGGACATTCAGTGAAGATTTAATAGGTCATGTTGTTTTGATCGAGGATTTAAGCGTGATGCGTTATCTCAAACTATTCTTTAACGCACCCTCGCCGGAAGAGATGGAAGTCGAACGACCGCAATTTCCAATCCCCACTCACGGAATGGATACTTGTGCGAAATATGTTTTCAAACAATCGTCGGCAAGTTCAGTTGCCGCTTACATGGATGAATCACGATGGCAATACGAAAAGTTCAACGATCATCGGGTTCGCTGGACATACCGCATAACAAATGCGGATCATGGGGTCGCCGTACAGCAAACTCTTGAACGCTGGGCGGATAAGACTCAGGATGAAGAGTAAGCCCGGAATGACCGATTTTTGCAATATGAAGAGGCCCGGAACCGTGCGTTCCGGGCCTCTTTCGTAGTTGAGATTGTCTTTACAGGTCCGACTGGTCCCAATTGAGGATACGGCAGAAGTCGTACTCTTCGGGGTTGGCCAGATAGGCGCGGGCAGCCTCGTAGTCATTCGGGGTGATTGCCAGCAGAATGTTCTCCACAACGGCCTTGAACCGGTCGGAGGTGATATCCACCACGCGGGGTGGAATCTTGCCGGTGGCCGGATCCTGCAGGTCTTTCAGGTAGAGCGGTGCGACATTGCCGCAGTTGTCCACATAGACCATGCAACCCGTTTTCCCATCCCGGAACAGCTTGTAAACGGCGATTCCCAGTTCCGAACAGTAGGTCAGGTCGAATGCGACGGGCGTCTGGCAACGGATCTCGTATCCCAACTCCACGGGGCGGGTCTGTACGGGGAGGTTCAACTCCTCGAGTTTCCGGTCGAGCAACTCGTTGAAGACACACGCTTTCGAAACCTTGCCCAATTCGGGATGGCCGTGGGCATCGTAGGTGAAGTGAATGCCGCTTTTGGCGATCTCCTCCTCGTCGAGCTCGTGGAAGACACCCTCGGAGATGATCGCTGCGCCGTAATCCATTCCCATGATACGCCGCTTGACGATCGAGGAGACGATCAGACTGATGATCTTGTCGATGGTGATGCGTGTTTTGTTGAACATCTCCGGGATGACGATCATCGGGTAGTGGCACGCCTCACCGATACCGAAGGCCAGGTGGCCGGCGCTGCGTCCCATGGCCGACATGACGAACCAGTTGCCGCTGGTGCGGGCATCGACGTAAATCGCACGTCCGATCACCGCACCCTTGTCCTTGGCCGATTCGTAGCCGAAGGTCGGAGTTCCGTCGGGCAGGGGCAGGTCGTTATCGATGGTTTTCGGTACGTGGATGTTGGCGATCGGGTATTTCTTCTCGGCCAGGAACTGCGATACGCGGTTGGCTGTCGAGGCCGTGTCGTCTCCGCCGACGGTAACCAGCAGCTTGATATTGTTCTTGCGGAAGAATTCCAGGTTGAAACGTTTCTCGAAATCCTCGTCCGAGGGTTTGAAACGGCTCATGCGCAGGAATGATCCGGCCCGGTTGAAGACCCCGTCGGCCATCAGGAACGTAATATTTTCGGTCGATTGATTTTCGCTGAATATCCCTTTGAATCCTTGGTGCAGTCCGATTACGCCATATCCCTTCTGCAGGAAGGTCTTGGCAACGCTGGCCACGACGGTGTTCATGCCCGGTGCAGGGCCTCCTCCGGCCAGAATGGCGATGTTTCCTCTCTTATTTTCCATATTCATAGTAGTTTTCACTTGCAAATATACTCCTTAAATATAACTCTTTTTTCGGTTTCACGCACAAAAAAACGAAGAGCACGGGAGCCCTTCGTTTTTCCGACGGTGTTGCGGTCCGGGGCTACTCGATCACTCGGACGCGGGTGGCTTGCCGGCCTTTGGCTCCCTCTTCGAGATCGAAGGAGACCCGCTCTCCCTCGTTCAATGTCTTAAACGAATCGGAGACGATTCCAGTATAGTGGACGAAAAATTCCTCTCCCTGTTCGCTGATGATGAATCCGTACCCCTTTCTGGGGTCGAACCATTTGACTACGCCCTGCATCGCTGTTCTTGTTGAAAATGTGGGGCAAAGGAAGATAAAATGCGAAGATTCCCCAAATATTTTCGTGCTTAATCGGGCGGGAATTTTCGATTGCCGGAGAATTTGATTATATTTGTAACGGGATCTTTTCCCTCAATCAAGGAAAATTTATGGACAAGAAGATCAAATGGGCGTTGCTTGCCATGCTGGGTTTCGCAACGGCATGCTCGACGGTAAAGAACTCGGGCAAGAGCTCCGAGAAGGAGAATGAGGCCGAACCGACACGAATCGAGGATCCTCGAATTGTTGTCATGTACGGCGTTCAGTCGCCTGTACCTCTTTCGGAGGTTGAGAATCGTACCGAAGCCGAGAAGGAGGCCGACAATTCCAATCCGCAGCCCGGAGGCGAAACTGCCGAAACTCAAACCATGGAGTAGCCGATGACCGGACGCAAGCTTGGATTGCGCAAACGCATCGGGCTCAACCTCTTCTCCGACCTGTATCGGGAGCAAACGGAGAAACATACGCTGCGTACGCTCTTCTGGGAGTGTACGCTGCGTTGTAATTTGGCCTGCCGTCATTGCGGCAGCGACTGCCGGGTCGATTCCGGGGTGCCGGACATGCCTCTTGCCGATTTCCTGAAGGTGCTCGACGAGGAGGTGACGCCCCATACCCGCCCCGGACAGGTGCTGATCATCTTCTCGGGTGGTGAAGTGCTCGTGCGCAGCGATCTGGAGGAGGCGGGCCGCGAGGTGACCCGCCGGGGATACCCGTGGGGTATGGTGACCAACGGTCTGGCGCTCGATTCGGCCCGGCTCAAGAGTCTGGTCGATGCCGGCCTTCGTTCCGTCTCGATCAGCTTCGACGGCTTCGAGGACTCGCACAACTATATCCGCCGCAACCCCCGCAGTTTCGAAACGGCACTCGATGCTCTCCGCATGATTGTCCGTACACCCGGTCTGGCCTATGATGTAATTACCTGCGTCACCTCACCGATGGTCTACCGTCTCGAAGAGTTCAAGGAGCTTTTGATCGCCGAGGGGGTCCGCCATTGGCGTATCTTCTCGATCTTCCCGGCCGGCCGGGCCAAGGAGGATCAGACGCTGACCCTGATCGATGCCCAGTTCCGCGATGTGCTGGAATTCATCCGCCGCACGCGCAAGGAGGGACGTATAGAGGTCAGCTACGCCTGCGAAGGGTTTCTGGGAGGCTACGAAGGAGAGGTGCGCGACCAGTTCTACCAGTGCGCCGCCGGCATCTCGGTCGCCTCGATCCGGGTGGATGGCTCCATTTCGGGCTGTACGTCGATCCGGGCCAACTTCCATCAGGGCAATATCTATCGGGACCGCTTCTGGGATGTCTGGCAGAACCGCTTCGAAAAGTTCCGCAATAGAGAGTGGACTCGCCGCGACGAGTGCGCCGACTGCAAGGTGTGGCGCTACTGCCAGGGTGGGGGAATGCACCTGCGCGACAACGATGGACGTCTGATGTACTGCCATTACCACCGTCTGAAATAACCGCTTGCGATATTGTTTTAACAGCCTGCTCCGTTTAGGATGCAGGCTGTTTTATTTTGTATGTTTCCAGAATCTGTCTAAACAGATATACGGCCTCTGTGTCTGTCAGATCCAACGTCGAAAGAGCCTCATCCCCTCCAGGAGCGCAGACCTCCGTGCCGCGCTGCATGGCCTGTGCAAGATCGTTTTCTACCGGGAGAATTTCCCAATACCCGGAGGTGGAGAACAACAGATAATAGGGACATTTCTGGTCCTGCAGTTGAATTCGGAAACAAGACAACTCCTTGTTGGTGGGAATCGTCGTGTTTGGGTCGGACTCCTCGCACTCGTGGGTGGTGTCGTATATCGAGAGTTGCATATTTGTATCCGTAGAAACTCTCTCTTTTTGCAGGTATATCCTCATTGCTTCCGCAATACTGGGCGTATTGGTTTGTGGGTTTACCGATGCCTTTTTTTCTCTTACAACGCGGAATATGGTAGTGTCGCCATTATCCTCTATGCGGAAATCAAACGTTGCATCTATTTGCATCGACAGCTCCAATTGAAAAATGACTTTATCGAACAATTGACAGGTCTCCTGTCTGTCGAGTTTTAATTCGGGAATTACAGCTAATGCCTTTTGGATGGTTTGAGAGGGAGTATATTCATATCTTAAGAAAGGAATGGATTGCATCTTTCCATCTTTAATGCAAAAAAGGTTGCCGGGAGAATGAGGAGATACTATTTCCAAAATGTCAAGATATAGTTTTCCGTCATTGGGATAGCGTTGCAGGATTTCTGATGCTTCTCCCCACCCATATGTGGCGGAATAACAATAACAGTCAGTATTTTGAGTATTTTTCTCTTCCGGTGGTGACGGCTCTTGTGCAGAGAACAGTGTCGAGAGAGCCAGCAGGGTAGTGAGTAGCATATCTTTCAGGGATTAAAGTTGTTTAGCTCTCTTAAAGGTAGTAATAAAATTGGAAAGAGAGGATATGAAAAACAGAAAAGCCTGCATCGTGTCGTTTGATAACACCTTGCAGGCTTTTTGTTTGTCGGGGAGACTGGATTCGAACCAGCGACCTCCAACTCCCGAAGCTGGCGCGCTAACCGGACTGCGCTACACCCCGAACAATATTTTATCGAACCGAACTTCCTCTTTTTTTTGCAGAGCCTTCACGAAGGAACTCTTTTCGGAGGCTTCTTCGTCGGGGTACCAGGATTCGAACCTGGGACCCCCTGCTCCCAAAGCAGGTGCGCTAACCGGGCTGCGCTACACCCCGTATTCAATCC
>CAWUYY010000056.1:0-14075 GCA_963926835.1 Rikenellaceae bacterium
CGAGGATCCGGGACTGGAGAAGCGGGGCAACAAGATCCTCGAGACGGCCGCCACGGCTGCCGCCGCATCGGACCTCTACCTGCACGAACTGCTGCGCTATGACGTGAACACCTCGAACGCTATCGCCAGCGTGGCCCGCGAATGCAGCATTACGGACATCATCATGGGGATGAACCGGGACAAGCTCCCCTCGCTTTTCCTCGGCAAGATCGCCGGCGACCTGCTCAGCGCAGCCAACGTGACCACCTACATATACCGGCCACAGCAGCCGCTCGCCACGATCAAACGACACACGGTCATCATCCCGCCCGAAGCGGAGAAGGAGGCCGGATTCCCCGTCTGGCTGCAAAAGATCCGCAACCTGGCCCTGAACAGCGGCAACAAGATCGTCATCTACGCCTCGCAGACCACGCTGCACTACATCGAGCCGCTGCGCCGCAAGCGGAAGACCGAGGTCGAGACCGTGCTCTTCAACCACTGGGACAAGCTCCAGCAACTGCTCCGGGAGAGCCGTCGGGACGAGTGTCTGTGGCTGGTCATGAGCCGCCGCGACCGCGTCTCCTACCACCCGATCATGAGCAAGGTGCCCTCCTATCTGGATTCCCATCTGCAGAAGAACAGCTTCGTACTGATCTACCCGATGCAGGCCACGACGGCCGGCAGCCGCTATCTGTAGGCGCATCGCACACAGGCAAAATCACTTCCACGTTTGGTTTTGCCTGCGATTTGCACTATCTTTGTCGGCGCAGATCCCCTCCGCTCCCCCTCGGAGCGTCGAACGGGGATGCCGCGCAACGAAAGAAAATATACCGGCAGCCGCGGGCCCCAATCCGCCGCCGCCCCCAAAACGAACCATAACAACATGAGTCTTGTAGCAATCGTAGGACGCCCGAACGTGGGCAAAAGTACGCTGTTCAACCGTCTGGTCGGCCAGCGCAAAGCCATCGTGGACGCCACGGCCGGAACCACCCGCGACCGCCACTACGGCAAAACCGACTGGAACGGCCGGGAATTCTCGGTGATCGACACCGGCGGATACACGGTCAATTCGGACGACGCCTTCGAGGAGGATATTCGCCGGCAGGTGATGCTGGCCATCGACGAGGCGGATGTCATTCTCTTTCTGGTCGATGTGAACACCGGCGTGACGGATCTGGATGCCATGATGGCCGAGATTCTGCGCCGTACGGCCAAAAAGGTCATTCTGGTCTGCAACAAGGTGGACAACTACGACCTGATCTACTCCTCGCACGACTTCTACTCGCTCGGACTGGGCGATCCATACTGCATCAGTTCGATGAGCGGCAGCGGCACGGGCGACCTGATGGACGAGATCCTGCGCCGTCTGCCCGAAGAGAACAAAAAGGAGGAGGATGAAAACCTGCCCCGCATCACGATCGTCGGCCGTCCGAACGTCGGCAAATCGTCGCTCACCAACGCCCTGCTCGGACAGGAGCGCAACATCGTTACGCCGATCGCCGGCACGACGCGCGACGCCATCCACTCGCGCTACAACAAATACGGACTGGACTTCTACCTGGTCGACACGGCCGGCATGCGCAAGAAGGGCAAGGTGACCGAAGATCTCGAATTCTACTCGGTCATGCGCTCGATCCGCGCCATCGAGGAGTCGGACGTCTGCATTCTGATGCTCGATGCCCAGCAGGGACTCGAATCGCAGGACCTGAACATCCACAACCTGATCGTCCGCAACCGCAAGGGGTGCGTGATCGTAGTCAACAAGTGGGATCTGGTCGAGAAGGGCAACAACACGATGAAAGAGTGGAAGGAATTTCTGGAATCCAAGCTCGCTCCGTTCAACGACATTCCGATCATCTTCACCTCGGTGCTGAACAAGCAGCGCATCCTCGACGTGCTGCAGACCGCCATCCGCGTGTACGAATCCCGCAAACGGAGAATCCCGACCTCGGCGCTGAACGACTACCTGCTGCCGATCATCGAGAACACGCCGCCGCCGGCCACCAAAGGCAAGTACATCAAGATCAAATATGCGATGCAGCTGCCCACGCCGACGCCGCAGTTTGCCCTCTTCGTCAACCTGCCACAGTACATCAAGGAGCCCTATCGACGCTTCATCGAGAACAAGATCCGCGAAAACTGGGATTTCTCGGGCGTTCCCATCCAGATCTACTTCCGGCAGAAATAACAAAGGGGCCTATCCCTGCCGCCTGTCGCAGAAAAAGACACCCATAAAAAACGAAGAGAGCCGCGCAACACATGTTGCGCGGCTCTTCTTGTGGAGAATACGAGGCTCGAACTCGTGACCTCTTGCATGCCATGCAAGCGCTCTAGCCAACTGAGCTAATCCCCCTTGCAGGTGCAAATATAGAACTTTTTTTCTTAGCACCAACCATTCCCGCCCGAAAATCAAAAAAAGACCGACTGTTTTCGGTCTTTTTTCTCTGCTTAGGCCTGCGGCGTCGACTCGCCGCCCCCCGTGGAGCGCTTGCGATTGCGGTTGCGTCGGCGATGACGGTCCCGCGATCCGCGGTTCCCCTCACCCCGACCGCCGCCGTGACGCGACGGGGAATCCGCTCCGACAGGTGCTGTCTGAGCCGGTGCAGCCGTCGCAGGCGTCGAGGTCGATGCGGCGCCCCGGGTCCGGTTTCTGCCTCCCCGGCCACCGGCTCCCCGGCCGCGGCCGCGCCCCTTGCGTCCGGAGAAGGCCGACGGGTTGTACTTCGGCCCCTCGCCCACCTGTTCCGGCAGGGGCAGTTTAGGGATCTCCCGCTCGATAAACTCCTCGATGCGGTGGAACTTGCCCTGCTCCTCCTCGTTCACGAAGGTGATGGCGCGTCCGGTTGCACTCGCCCGCGCCGTACGGCCGATGCGGTGGATGTAATCCTCGGGGTCGTGCGGAACATCGTAGTTGATCACCAGTCCGATATCCTCGATGTCGATCCCTCGCGCCACGATGTCGGTGGCCACCAGCAGGGCTATCTTCCCGTTCTTGAAGTCGAGCATCACTTGCTCGCGCTTGTCCTGATCCAGATCCGAGTGCATCGCCGCCGCATTGATCTTCATCCGTTTGAAGGTATAGACCAACTCCTTGACCTTCTGTTTGGAGGAGGAGAAGACGATCACCTTCGTATCGACCGGCTTCGAGAAGAGGCTGCGGATGATCTCGGGTTTCTGACCCTCGTAGCAGATATAGGCCCCCTGCTCGATCGCCTCGTTGGGTTTCGAGATGGCGATGCTCACCTCGGCCGGGTCGTGCAGGATCTGTTTGGCCAGCTGCCGGATCTTCGGAGGAAGCGTGGCCGAGAACATGATCGTCTGGCGCGATTTGGGCATGTAGGAGACGATCTGCATGATGTCGTCGAAGAATCCCATGTCGAGCATGCGGTCCGCCTCGTCCAGAATGAGGCACTCCACGTGCGAGAGGTCCACCCGGCTGTTGAGCAGGTGGGAGATCAGGCGGCCCGGGGTGGCGATCACCACGTCGGCACCCATCTGCAGCCCCCGGCGCTGCACGTCCCAATCCTTGCCGTCACCGCCGCCGTAGACCACGGCCGTCGAAACGGGCATGAAGTAGGCAAAGCCCTGAAACTGCTGGTCGATCTGCTGTGCCAGCTCGCGCGTGGGCACAATGATGACCGACTTGACCACGTTGCGGTCGTTCCCCTCGAGCAGCAGGCGATTCAACAGCGGCAGCGTATAGGCGGCCGTCTTGCCCGTTCCGGTCTGGGCGCATCCGATGATGTCGCGCCCCTCGAGAATGATCGGAATGGTCTGCTCCTGCACGGGAGTCATCTCTTCGAAATTCATGGCATCAATGCCATCCAAAACCTCGTCCTCCAGGTCGAGTTCATCAAATCTCATATCTTACGTTCTCCTTTCTTACGTTTTTCTCTATTCGCGCGGCACGGTCCGTTCGATCAGCTCGCCGAAGAGCGTCGCCGACGAGGAGCCGGTCACCCGCACCCGCGCATAATCACCGATCCGGCAGTCACCCCGATCGAAGACGACCACCTTGTTCTGCGACGTACGGCCGAAGAGCTGGGCGTCGCTCCGCTTCGAGACCCCTTCGACCAAGATCTCGAACTCCTTGCCCTCGTCGCGGGCATTGCTTCGGGCCGACAGTTCGTTCTGCAGGGCGATGATCTCGTTCAACCGCTCGGTCTTCACCCGATCCGGCACGTCGTCCTTCATGTTGCGCTGGGCGAAGGTATTCGGCCGCTCGGAGTATTTGAACATGTAGGCAAAGTCGTAGTCCACTTCACGCATCAGCGAGAGGGTCGCCTCATGGTCTTCGGGCTGCTCGCCGCAGAATCCGGCGATCAGGTCGGTCGTAATGGCACAATCGGGCAGGTAGCGGCGAATGGCGGCGATACGGTCCAGGTACCACTCGCGCGTATATTTCCGGTTCATCTTTTCGAGCATCCGCGTCGATCCGGACTGTGCCGGCAGGTGGATGCAGCGGCAGATGTTGGGCATCGAGGCCATCGTCTCCAGCAGGCGGTCGCTCATATCCTTGGGATGGGAGGTGGCAAAGCGTACGCGCAGCAGGGGCGACACCTCGGCAACCATGCGGATCAACTCCGGGAATCCCACCTCGCCGAAACGGTACGAATTGACGTTCTGCCCGAGCAGGGTCACCTCGCGGTAGCCGTTCTCGAAGAGGCTGCGCACCTCGGCCAGGATGGTCTGCGGATCACGGCTCCGCTCGAGGCCCCGCGTATAGGGAACCACGCAGTAGGAGCAGTAGTTGTTGCAGCCGCGCATGATGGCCACGAAGGCGCTCACGCCGTTCCTGTCAAGGCGAACGGGAGCGATCTCGGCGTAGGTCTCCTCGCGGGAGAGCAGCACGTTCACCCCCTTGCCCCCTTCGCCGGCCAGCTGCACCAGCCGCGGCAGGTCACGGTAGGCGTCGGGGCCGGCCACCACGTCGACCGCATCGTCTCCCTCCAGGAGCTTCTCCTTGAGGCGCTCGGCCATGCAGCCGATGATGCCGATCAACAGGCCGGGCTTCTGACGGCGCAGGCGCCGCATCTCGTGCAGACGGCCCCAAATGCGCTGCTCGGCATTGTCGCGGATCGAGCAGGTGTTGATCAGGATCACATCCGCCTCTTCGATCCGGTCCGTATAGACATACCCCTCGCGCTGCATGATCGAAACGACGATCTCCGTGTCGCCGACGTTCATCTGACACCCGTATGTTTCGATAAAGAGTTTGCGGCCGGCTCCCTGCAGCGGACGCAACGCATTCATTTTCATCTCACTCATAACTCTAATCCGTGTGAAGTTGCAAATTTACGCAAAAAAAACGGGAATCGACCGCCGCGATTCCCGTTTTTTCCCACCGAATCTTTCGGGATTTGCTATTGTGCCTGGATCGTACCGGCCTCGGGGAAGGGCTTGAATCCCTCGCCGTAGGTATCGTAAGCGTCCGTCACGACCACGAAGGCCTTCGGGTCGATCTCCTGGATCTTGCGCTGTACCAGGTGTACCTGTTTGCGGTTCACAACCAGGAAGATCATATCCTTCTCCTTGTCCGTATACATGCCGCGCGCCTTCAGGAAGGTGGCGCTGCGGTCCAGATCCTCGATCACAAACTTCTTCAAGGCCTCCTTCTCGTTCGAAATGATAAAGAGCAGTTTGTCGTACGATGCACCGTCGAGTGCGTAGGCGATCACACGCGAAGCCAGGAAGATCGTCACCAGCGAGTAGAGCGACAGCACCCATCCGGCACCCTCGCCGCTTGCCGACCCGATACCGAAGCCGATCACCACCAGACCCGCCAGCACGACAACGCTGTCGGCGATAAAGATACCGGTCGAGAACTTGATGCCGGCATACTTCTGCAACAGCATGCCGACGATATCCGTACCGCCCGTGGTCGCCTGCGTCCGCACGACGATCGCCTGACCGACGCCGACAACCACCGAACCCATGATGCAGGCCAGCAGCAGATCGTTCGACAGGTCGACCGAACCGCCCAGCAGCAGTGCCGGATCAAGGCTTTCGACCGCCTCCTTGGTCGGATAGACCAGGTCGGTCATGATATTCATGTAACCGGGTGTAAAGAGCGCGGCGATGACCGTACGGGCTCCGAACTGTCCGCCGAACACGAGAACCGCCGTAATCATCAGCGGGATGTCGAACATGTAGCCGAAGGTTCCGACCTGAATCGAGGGGAAGATGTTGTGCATCACGATACCCGCGCCGTACACACCGCCCGGGACAATGTTGTAAGGGTTGATGAAAAGTACGAATCCACTACCCATGATGATACATCCGATAAACAACTGAATCCAGGACCGCCACCAGGCCCACGACCCCATCGGTTCCAGCAAAGCTCTCGTATTCATAGTAAAAATGCTAACAGATAAAAGGGTTGATAAACTTTTTTAACGCGCAAATATACGCAATCCTTTTCGATTTTCCATCCGATCCCGATTAATTCAGCCGACCGGTTTCCAAATAAAATATTTTCCGTATATTTGCCAAACACAATCCGGAAAAGCGGCGGTTTGAAACGAAACGTCCCCTCTTTTTGATTGCCCGAACAAAAATTGCACAGGTTTTCTTATCCAAAAAGACATCCATGATTCTGACCTACTACTGTGTCATCACGATGATCATCATCGCCTACCTGCTGGGCTCGATTCCGAGTGCAGTCTGGATCGGCAAAAAATATTACGGTATCGACATTCGCGAGTACGGCAGCAAAAACGCCGGCACGACCAACATGCTCCGCGTCCTGGGACGGCGTGCCGCCCTGCCCGTATTCATCCTCGACTTTCTGAAGGGTTTCGTGGCCGTCACAATGGTCGAGATCCTCAAATACGACCCCTACATCACCGACATGTGGCTGATCAACCTCAAGATCATAGCGGTATTCGCCGCCGTACTGGGCCACATCTTCCCGATCTTCGCCGGATTCCGCGGCGGAAAGGGGGTGGCAACGCTCGTGGGTGCCATCACGGGAATCTACCCGCCGGTCGTACTGCTCTGCTTCGCCGTATGGGCCGTCATCCTGATGATGACCCACTACGTATCGCTCGCCTCGATGGTAGCCGGATGCTGTTTCCCGATCTTTACGCTGGCCTCGCCCAAGGTAAACGACTCGGTTCCCTTCGTGGTCTTCTCGTTCGTAACGGCCGCGCTGCTGCTCTACACCCATCGCAAGAACATCGTACGGCTCAAGAACGGCACCGAATCGAAGATATACATCTGGAAACCGCGTAAAAAAGAGGAGAAATAAACGGATCGACCCAACCAACGATCTGCCCCGATCGGCAGATCGTTTTTTTTAGTATATTTGTAAAATACTAAGGTGCGGCGATACAGGTCGAGATAACCGGCCGATACAGACTCCGCCGCCCTGTCCACACCGAATGCCCCGCAAGGAGACCACGTCAGTGGCACGTTTTTCGCGTCTGCCCATACATCTGACGGCATCACGGAGCAAGCACATAGTTGACATTGAAAGTTATGTTACAGGAGAACCTTATCAACATCTACGAAAAGAGTTTCCGCGACAACGCCGAACTGCCGGCACTGACCGACTACTTCAAGAAGGAGGAGCTCACCTACCTGGATATGGCCGCCGAGATCGCCAAACTCCACCTGCTGTTCGACGAGGCCGGCATCCACCAGGGCGACCGCATCGCCCTGATCGGACGCAACAACCCCCGCTGGTGCATCACCTATATTGCCACGATCACCTACGGCGCCACGATCGTCCCCATCCTGCAGGATTTCCACGCCAACGACGTGATCCACATCATCAACCACTCGGAGAGCCGGCTGCTCTTCCTGGGCGACACCTTCTGGGACTCCATCGAAGAGGAGCAGATCCGCAAGGTCGAAGCGGTCTTCTCGCTGACCGACTTTTCGGTCATCTACGAGCGCAAAGACCCGAAAAAACTGACCGACTTTCAGCTCAACCGGGAGAAGCGGTTCCGAAAGGCCTACCCCAAGGGATTCTCGACCGAACATATCCGCTATCCAAAAATTCCGAACGACCGGATGGTCCTGTTGAACTACACCTCCGGCACGACCGGCTACTCGAAAGGGGTCATGCTGACGGTCAACAACCTGACCGGCAACGTCATCTTCGCCCGCGACATGACCAACACCGAGACGGGTGAACACTACTTCCAGCGCGGCGGACGCACCCTCTCGTTCCTGCCGCTGGCTCACGCCTACGGCTGCGCATTCGACTTTCTGGCCCCGCTCGCCGTCGGCGGACACATCACCCTGCTGGGCAAGATCCCGACTCCCAAGATTCTGATCGAGGCCATGCAGGTCGTACGGCCGACGGTCATCTGCTGCGTCCCGATGATTCTCGAAAAGGTCTACCGCAAGCAGGTGCTGCCGCTGCTCGAGAAGGGGCCGATGAGCATTGCCATGAAGATTCCGCTGCTCGGTTCGGCCATCCGCACGGTGATCCGCAAAAAACTGATGGATGCCTTCGGCGGTCAGGTCAGGATCTTCATCGTCGGCGGCGCCCCGATGAATCTCGAGACGGAGGCCTTCCTGCTCGACATCAAGTTCCCGATGACGGTCGGATACGGCATGACCGAATGTGCCCCGCTGATCAGCTTCACCCCCGAAAATGAGTTCAAGCCCACCTCCTGCGGCCGCTATATCCACGGGCTGCTCACCGTCAAGATCGATTCGGCCGATCCGCAGCACGAAGCCGGCGAGATTCTGGTCAAGGGCGAGCACGTCATGCAGGGTTACTACAAGAACGAACAGGAGACCCAAAAGGTGCTCGACAAGGATGGATGGCTCCACACGGGCGACATCGCCACGATGGATCCCGACGGCACGCTCTACATCCGGGGCCGTTCGAAAACGATGATTCTGGGCAGCAACGGCCAGAACATCTACCCCGAGGAGATCGAGGACAAGCTCAACAACATGTATCTGGTCCTGGAGTCGCTGATTCTGGAGAAGAACGGACGACTGACGGCGCTGGTCGTACCGGATTTCGACCAGGCCGAGACGGAGGGGATCGAGAACGACGCCCTGCCGGCCATCATGGAGAACAACCTCAAGGAGCTCAACAAGCTGCTGGCCTCCTACGAGCAGGTAGCCAGCATCTCGGTATACCCCATGGAGTTCGAGAAGACTCCGAAACGCAGCATCAAGCGCTATCTGTACGACACGGTGTTGCTGAACAAGTAAGAGGCAGCTGTCAAGCAATCGGAAAGAGGGACTCGATGTTTTTCGGGGCCCTCTTCCGTTTCTGCAAATCCCCCCACGGCGATTCCGCATTGAAAAATATTTCCGTATCTTTACAGAAGAGAGATGACTGGCGTCGTGTCCCTCGCCAGAACACTACATATTTGCGCCAACGCCACCCTTTTTGTAACTTTGCCTCCATGAAATTCAGCAAGAAACAACGAATCGGCGAAAACCTGCTCTACGTGCTGGTCTGGGCGGCCATCATCCTTGTGCCGGTACTCAACTCCCAGATGCTGGGAGCCGAACACATCAGCTTCGGGAACATCCTGACGGCCTGGCTGAAGATCGCCCCCTATCTGCTGATCTTCATCGTCCACAACAGCCTGATCGCCCCCAAACTGCTCCTCGAACGACACCGCTACGTGTGGTATCTGATCACGAACCTGCTCACCATCACGGCCGTATTCTCGCTGGTAGCCATCTACGAGCACTTCCAGGGGCTGCTCACCCCCGACGACAACGAAGAGACCTACATTCTCTACGGCAAAGCCTCGTTCACCGACCTGGCCATCTACTGGAACATCCTGCTCGGATTCTTCATGACCGGTCTGAATGCCGCCATCAAACTCCTCTACCAGTCGCTCAGCAACGAGCAGCAGATGGAGGAGCTCAAACGCAAGAACCTGGAGGCCGAAATGGATTATCTGAAGTATCAGATCAATCCTCACTTCTTCATGAACACGCTCAACAACATCCACGCGCTGATCGACATCGACACCGAATATGCCAAAACGGCTATCATCGATCTCTCGAAGATGATGCGCTACGTGCTCTATGATTCCGGGAACCAGTCGATCTCGCTCCGCAGCGACGTGCAGTTCATCAAGAACTACATCGATCTGATGCGGATCCGATACAGCAACACGATCGACATCACGTTCGAATACCCCGAGGCCCCCTCCGACCGAATCTCGATCCCGCCGCTGCTATTCATCGTCTTCGTGGAGAACGCCTTCAAACACGGAGTAAGCTACAACCGCCCTTCGTTCATCCACATTCGGATCAGCTGCACCGAGCAGAGCGTGATCTGCACCGTGACCAACAGCCGTCACGACCGGCCGCAGCCCGACCACCGGGGTATCGGACTGGAGAATGTCCGCAAGCGGCTGAGTCTGCTCTACGAAAACGATTATTCGCTCATCATCGACGACTCGAACCCGGATATCTATACCGTCCAACTCACAATTCCCATCACCCATGACGCTTAAATGTATTGCCATAGATGACGAACCGCTCGCCCTGCGGCAGCTGCAGAGCTACGCATCGAAGATCAAATACCTCGCCCTCGAGGAGAGCTTCACCAATGCCGTGGAGGCGGAGCAATACCTCGCATCGCATCCGGTCGACCTGATCTTCGTGGACATCAACATGCCCGATCTGAACGGAGTCGATCTGGTCCGCTCGCTGGCGAAGCGTCCGATGGTGATCTTCACCACCGCCTACTCGGAATATGCCATCGAGGGATTCAAACTGGATGCGATCGACTACCTGCTCAAGCCCTTCAGTTTCGAAGAGTTCAGTCGTGCCGTCGGCAAGGCCCACTCGCTGCAGGAGCTGATCATGCTCCGGGACCAGCGCCCCTCCGAAGAACAATCCTCGGAGGCCACGGCCCGCGACCGAGAGTTCATCTCGATCAAGGCCGACTACAAGACCACGCTGGTGCGCATCAGCGAGATCATCTACCTGGAGAGCGAGGGGGAATACGTCCGGCTGCATCTGGACAACCAGCCGACCATCACCACCCTCTTCCGCCTGAAAAACATGGAGACGGCCCTCCCCTCCGACCAGTTCATGCGCGTACACCGCTCCTACATCGTCAATCTGCAGCGCATCAAGGGATACGTCAAGGGACGCATCTTCCTGAACGACAACGAATACATCCCCATCGGAGAGAACTACCGGGAGAACTTCCAGCGCTATATCAAGGAGAAATACCCGGATCTATAAACCGAGCGAGGGAAAATCCGACATCGCAAGATAACGTCCGTCGAGACACTCGTAGCAGTAGTGCCGCAGACCGTTGGTCAGGATGAGGTAACGCGCACCGAGCACCGAATTGTAGCGGACTGCCTGAGCCAGCGTCTTCTCGTCGATCACCACCCCGGGAGCCTTGCACTCGGCCAGCAACAGGGGGTGTCCCGTCGCATCGACCACCACCACATCGGCCCGTTGCGCGCTCCCGTTCATCGGAACGGCGTACTCCTGGACAATCCGCAGCGGTTGAGCTCCGCAGGCAGAGATCAGAAACTCGATCAGATGACGTCGCACCCACTCCTCCGGGGTCAGCACCAGATAGATTCCCCGCAGCGGATCCCAGACAAGGGTCTCGCCGTTGCGTGACACGGCCCGCAATTTAACGGGAGGGAAGTTGAGTTTGGGGCGATCCGATTTCATTTTGAGAAAAAAATTAGTACCTTTACCAAATCACAAAGATAGCGAAAGGCGAGAGGCAAATGCAAACTCGTTTGCAAATTTGTCCGAGCCGCATCCTGTCTTCTGCAAAGATAGCGAAAGGCGAGCGCAGAGACAACCGGAAACCACGTTTCCGAAATTGGCTATGCCGAGCCGCATCCTGTCTTCTGCAAAGATAGTGAAAGGCGAGCGCAGAGACAACCGGGAACCATGTTCCCGAATTTGGCTATGTCGAGCCGCATTCTGTCTTCTGTAAAGATAGGAAAAGTGGCGCGCCGAGGCAAACGGGAACAAAAACTCCCGACGAGACAGAGCCGTGGCTCCACCTCCTTTTCGCAAAAAAGAAGTGAAAGGCATGGAACAGATTCAAGCCTTGATGGTTGATTATGTGTCCGGCCGTTTATACCAATAGACACGAGATTATGAAGGGTATTCTGACATTGGCCGCCATCTCCCTGCTGGGAACAGCCGCCGCACAAAACTACGGGTCGCCGGAGTTGACCGGGATCGGCAAGGAGCTGCCCCGCACTCCGTTTATCGTCTACCCGACGGCCGAAGAGGCTGCCGCCGGGTCGCACGATACCTCGAAATACCTCACCCCGCTGACGGAGTGGAGCCGCGAGACAACCGACGCCGGCACGGAGTTCTCGACCCAGTTCACCGTCCCCTTTGCCTGGGTCAACCGCCAGGTGCTGCTGCACATCGGATGGGCCTCGTCCGACTACGAGATCAAACTGAACGGCAAGGTGGTCGGATACAGTCAGAACGGCTCGGCCCCCGCCGACTACAACCTGACCAAACAGGCCGACGAGGGGGTTAACCGACTCACCATTACCATCCTTGCCAACCCGACCAGCGCACCGCTGGAGAGCTATCGCAAACCCACGACGCCAACCCTGGGCGAGTGCTACGTCATGACCCAGCCGACGATCCGCATGCGCGACCTCTTCACACGCACCTGGAAGGCCGGCGACAACTACAATGCCGAGATCGGCGTGGTGGTCAAGACCGATGCCCTGAATCCCAAAACCGCCAAGATCTACTACGAACTGGTTACCCCGGAGGGGACTGTTGCCTCCTACGGCAACAATGAGATCACACTCGACATGCGGCGTGAGGATACGATCCGCTTCGTAGCCTCGATCCCCGACACAATGCTCTGGAGTCTGCGACGCCCCACCCTTTATACCCTCAATCTGAAGACCCAGACCGAGGGCCGATACACGGAATACACCTCGATGAAGGTCGGATTCCGACAGGTGGAGGTCATTTCGGGCGAGCTGGGGGTTAACGGCTTCGGGGTCGACCTCAAGGCCATCCCGCTGGGAAAATCAATCACTGCCGGCAAATTACGCGAATGGAGACAGCAGGGCTACAACCTGATCTTCCTTCCGCCGGGCGGTGTTGCCCGGGAGCTCTACGATCTCTGCGACCAGATCGGCATCTACATTGTCGAGCAGGCCTCGATCGACACGAGCAACTCGGGCCCCTCGATTCGCAAAGGGGGAAATCCGTCAAATGATCCCGCCTGGAA
Source organism: Rikenellaceae bacterium (assembly GCA_963926835.1). GTDB lineage: Bacteria > Bacteroidota > Bacteroidia > Bacteroidales > Rikenellaceae > Alistipes. The sequence continues at coordinate 13,166 of CAWUYY010000056.1, forward strand.
GAAGGCCTATCTCGGCCGCATCGAGGAGAGCTATCACACCTCGAAACTCCACCCGAGCGTCGTAGTCTTCTCGATTGCCAACCAGTCGGCCAACGGCATCAACCTGTACGAAGGGTATCTGCGGCTCAAATCGCTCGAACAGGACCGTCCGGTCATCTATCCCGATGCCGACGGACAATGGAACAGCGACCAGGTGCTACTGCCTGAGCAGCCGTAAAAGCCATCCCCGTCTAAAAAGCATACGCCCCGTAAAATCCATGTGATTCTACGGGGCGTACTTTTCCCCAAAAATGATCCCCCACTTCGGAGAACCCCGCACCTCTCTTCAAGAGGAAGAGCTGTACGCGCTCTGACACCAAATTGCACAAACAGATACACTCGGATCTTTTCTCCCCATGAATTCGGTCCCATACTCTCAAGAGAGCCTCTTCTACGAGGCCTTCCTCTTTTTGATTCAAGGATCACCGAATATACGGATTCACCTTTTCAGTGCACTCATCCATGTCGGAGAAGTCTGCACCCCAAAAAGGGACAAAGGAGGCAACAAGCAAAGTTCTCGGCAAGAAGAAATGTCTGCGACAAAAGGCAAGCATTCTTCAACCGACAAGCTCAGGTCCGGCCCAACCAACCTCCCATCAAAAAAGAGAGGGAAGAGCATCAGATGCTCTTCCCTCGTTTATCTACTTCGGAGATCAATCCCCGGATTCGAAACTATTTCAGCACATTGATACGAGCCTTCTCAAGACCCTGCAGATCTACTACCGAGCGGCCCTCGCTATCATTTTTCATCGCAGCCTCACGAGCCTTGATCTCATTGTAACGAGCAATCTCGCTCTCGGCCAGCATGAACGATGCGCTGCTGAAACGTACCGGTGCTCCAAAGTCAATCGTATGCGTATTGATCGAGCTG